>QYQC01000029.1 GCA_007280315.1 Betaproteobacteria bacterium
CGCGGAAGTGAAGGAAATCGAGCAGCAGTACACCTCGGGACTGGTGACCGTGGGCGAGCGCTACAACAAGGTGGTCGACATCTGGGGTCGCGCCGGCGACCAGGTGGCAAAGGCGATGATGGAGCAGCTATCGCACGAAGAGGTCATCGACCGCAAGGGCAAGAAGGTGCGGCAGGAGTCGTTCAACTCGATTTACATGATGGCCGACTCGGGCGCGCGCGGCTCGGCGGCGCAGATCCGCCAGCTTGCCGGTATGCGCGGCCTGATGGCCAAGCCCGATGGTTCGATCATCGAGACGCCGATTACGGCGAACTTCCGCGAAGGCCTGAACGTGCTGCAGTACTTCATATCCACGCACGGCGCGCGCAAGGGTCTGGCCGACACTGCACTGAAGACCGCCAATTCCGGTTACCTGACGCGCCGCCTGGTGGACGTGACCCAGGATCTGGTGGTGAGGGAGGACGATTGCGGCACCGCAAACGGCGTGCTGGTCAAGGCGCTGGTCGAAGGTGGCGAAGTCGTCGAAGCCCTGCGCGAACGTATTCTGGGCCGTGTCAGTGCGGCCGAGGTGATGCATCCGGAGACGCAGGATCCGCTGTATCCGGCGGGAACGCTGCTGAACGAAGAAGAAGTCGACATGATCGAGTCACTCGGCATCGACGAGGTCAAAGTGCGCACGCCGCTCACCTGTGAGACCCGTCACGGCCTTTGTGCCAAGTGCTATGGCCGGGATCTGGGCCGCGGCCCGATCGTGAACATCGGCGAGGCGGTCGGGGTAATCGCTGCACAATCGATCGGGGAACCGGGCACGCAGCTTACGATGCGCACCTTCCACATCGGCGGCGCGGCATCGCGTACTGCGGTGGCGAGCCAGGTGGATGCCAAGTCAAACGGTACGGTGCGCTTTACCGCGCAGATGCGCTACGTCAGCAACGCCAAAGGCGAGAAGATCGCGATTTCGCGTTCCGGCGAAATCATGATTACGGACGACAACGGCCGCGAGCGCGAACGCCACAAGGTGCCTTACGGCGCGACTCTGGCGGCATCAGACGGCAAGCCGGTCAAGGCAGGCTATGTGCTTGCCACCTGGGACCCGCATACGCGTCCGATCATCACCGAATACGCCGGCACGGTGAAATTCGAGAACGTCGAGGAAGGCACGACAGTGGCGAAGCAGATCGACGACATCACCGGGCTGTCGACGCTGGTGGTCATCGATCCCAAGCGCCGGGGCAGCGCCAGCAAAGGCCTGCGCCCACAGGTGAAGCTGATCAACGAGGGCGGCGAAGAGGTCAAGATCGCCGGCACCGATCACTCGGTCAACATCACCTTCCAGGTCGGCTCGCTGATTACGGTGAAGAACGGCCAGCAGGTGCAGGTGGGCGAGGTGCTCGCGCGCATTCCGCAGGAAACCTCGAAGACCCGCGATATCACCGGCGGCCTGCCGCGCGTGGCGGAACTGTTCGAAGCGCGCTCGCCCAAGGATGCGGGCATGCTGGCCGAGGTCACCGGCACGGTTTCATTCGGCAAGGACACCAAAGGCAAGCAGCGTCTGGTGATCACCGATCCGGACGGCGCCGCGCACGAATTCCTGATCACCAAGGACAAACACGTCATGGTGCACGACGGCCAGGTGGTGAACAAAGGCGAGTTCATTGTCGACGGTCCGGCAGACCCGCACGATATCCTGCGGCTGCAGGGGGTCGAGGCGCTGGCGCGCTATATCACCGACGAAGTGCAGGACGTGTACCGCCTGCAGGGCGTGAAAATCAACGACAAACACATCGAGGTGATCGTGCGGCAGATGCTGCGCCGGGTGCAGGTCGATGATGCCGGCGACACGCGCTTCATCCAGGGCGAGCAGGTTGAGCGTGCCGATTTGCTGAAAGAAAATGAAATCGTCGAAGCCGAGGGCAAGAAACCGGGCACCTTCAGCTATATGCTGCTCGGCATCACCAAGGCATCGCTGTCGACCGATTCCTTCATTTCGGCGGCGTCGTTCCAGGAAACCACGAGGGTGCTCACCGAGGCTGCGATCATGGGCAAAAAGGACGATTTGCGCGGTCTGAAGGAAAACGTCATCGTCGGCCGCCTGATCCCGGCGGGAACGGGAATGGCGTACCACAAGGTGCGCAAGACCCCGCCACCGGTGGCCGACGTGTTTCTGACCGAAGGCGAGATCGCGGGAGAGGCGCCGGTAGCAGAGGCAAGCGTCTAGGTATCGATGCAGTCGCAATGACAACTAGGCCGGCATGCGCCGGCCTAGTTGTTTGTGGTCAGCGCTGACCGAGCTTTACATCGCCGAAAATGGCCTCGGCGCCGCGCGGCGCAGATCTCCAGTACTGTTTGGGCGCGCCTACCTTGCCCCCGAGTTCGGCCGCGGCGCGCCAGGCCCAGTGCGGATCAAACAGCATGCCACGCGCGAGTGCGACCATGTCGGCGCGGCCGGAGGCGACGATATCCTCCGCCTGCCGAGGTTCGGTGATCAGGCCCACTGCGATGGTCTGAATGCCGACTTCCTTGCGGATTGCCTTGGCGAACTGCACCTGATAGCCGGGGCCGAGGGTAATCTTTTGCTCGGGCGCAAGGCCGCCGCTGGAGGCGTCGATCCAGTCGCAGCCGAGGGCTTTAAGCCGTCGCGCAAACTCGATCGATTGCGCCAGATCCCAACCGCCGTCGATCCAGTCGCTGGCGGAGATGCGCACCCCTAGCGGTTTCGCCGCCGGCCAAACTTTGCGCACGGCGGAAAATACTTCCAGTGGAAACCGCATGCGGTTTTCCAGCGATCCGCCGTAGTCATCGCCGCGATGATTGGACAGCGGCGAGAGGAAGGTATGCAGCAGGTAGCCGTGGGCCGCGTGCAATTCGATCGCGTCAATGCCAAGCCGCTCGCTGCGCCGTGCCGCGTGCACAAACGCTTCGCGCACGCGATCGAGGTCCGCCGCAGTCATTTCACGCGGTGGTGGTTCGACTTGCGAAAACGGCAGCGCCGAAGGTGCGATCGGCAACCAGCCGCCGGCCTCGGGCGCGATCAGCTTGCCGCCGTCCCAGGGTGTGTGGCTCGAGGCCTTGCGTCCGGCGTGAGCGAGTTGGATCGCCAGCGGCGTGTCGGCGTGGCGGCGCAGTTCGGCGAGTACACGGCGCAGCGCCGCTTCGTTGTCATCGGAGTACAGCCCGAGGCAGGCGGGGGTGATGCGGCCGATCGCTTCGACCGCGCTGGCTTCGATGCACAGCAGCCCGGCGCCGCCCAGTGCGAGTTGGCCGAGATGAATCAGGTGCCAGTCACCGGCGTTGCCATTGGTCGCCGAGTACTGGCACATTGGCGACACCATGATGCGGTTAGAAAGCGTCAGGCTGCGAAGGACTAAGGGCGAGAATAGCTTGCTCATTCTGTCTGTACCTTGAGTTGAGCCAGCGCGCAGGAAGCGACGCGGCTTTGGATTGAATCGGCGCGGCTGGTGAGCACTATGGGCACTTTCGCGCCGAGCACCAGTCCGGCGCATTCGCCCCGGGCAAGATAGACCAGCGCTTTGTAGAGAATGTTTCCGGCCTCAAGCCCCGGTACCAGCAGGATGTCGGGCTGGCCCGCCACCTCCGAGCGTATGCCCTTGATGCGCGCCGCTTCGGCGGAAATCGCGTTGTCCATGGCAAACGGACCATCGACGATGGCGCCGCTGATCTCGCCCGTGTGGGACATTTCGATCAGCGCCGGCGCATCGACCGTTCCGGCTATGGCCGGGTTCACGGTTTCGACCGCAGATAGTATCGCCACCTTGGGACGCTCGATGCCGATGGCGTGGGCGAACTCCACCGCGTTCCGCACGATGTCGCGCTTGGCGGCGAGGCCGGGCGTGATGTTGACTACGGCGTCGCAGATGAGCAGGGGCCGCGGGTGCCCCGGGACGTCGATGACGAAAACATGGCTGATGCGACGTTCGCCGCGCAGTCCGCCTTCGCCGGCGACGACGGCCCCCATCAATTCGTCAGTGTGCAGGCTGCCTTTCATCATGGCGCGCGCCCGTCCTCCGCGGCAGAGCGCAACTGCCGCGCGTGCCGCCGCGGCCGGCTCGCCGCCGATGTCGTGCAGCTCGAACGCCGCCACATCCACGCCCGCGGTCGCGGCGGCGGTGAGTATCCTGTCTTTCGGGCCTAGTAGCAGCGGCACGATGAGTTGGGCCTTTGCCGCTTCCGCTGTTGCGAGCAGGACGTCGCGGTCGCAGGGATAGACGATCGCCATTGGCAGTGGTGCGTAGCGCCTGGCCCGGGCGATCAGCTGCTCCAGGTGCGGACGCGCGTTCATTTGCGTCGCTTGGTCGAGGCGCTTTTTTGCCGGCGTGGCCGGGCGGCATTGTCCGCCTTGAAGGTCTGTGTCAATGCCAGGGCGGCGCGGCGCAACACCGACACGTGGGCCAGCGCCTTGGCCATGGTCATGCGCGCAATCGGGGCGTGTACCGCGACTGATGCGCATGGATCACCGTCCTGCGACAGGACCGGCACCGCCACGCATACCAGACCGGTCAGGTATTCCTCGTTGTCCGTGCTGGTCCTGTCGCGGCGGATGCGCGCCAGTTCCTGCTCCAGGCTGCTGCGGTCGGTAATCGTATTCTCGGTGTAGCGCAGCAGCTGCAGGTTGTCGAGCAGCTTCGCGCGCCGCGCCCGCGACATCATCGCAAGAAACAGTTTTCCGCTGGCGGTGCAATGCAGCGGCACATGCGAACCCGGCTGCAGGTTAACCCGCAGGGGCGAGGCGGTTTCGACGCGGTCGAGGTAGCGCACTTCGCTGCCGTCGAGCATGGTGAAGTTGCAGGTTTCACCGATTTCATCCACCAACCGCTGCAGGATTGCGTGGCGCGAACCGCGCACCGATGAATTCATCAGTATCTCGGAACCCAGGCGCGAAAGTCTCGGCCCGACGGTGTAACGCTTGGCGTCGGGTTCCAACGCCAGCAGTCCGCTGCTCCCGAGTAGCGACAGTATCCGAAAAACAGTCGGTTTGGGCAGATCCACCGCGTCCATCACCTCGGTAAGCGACATCGGCCGGTCCGCGCGCACAACGGACTCAATGACGGCAAAGGCGCGTAAAGTGGCCGAAGCGGCGTCCTGGGCGGGGGGCATCGCACGATTATACTAAAAAATGAAACGTACGGTTCTGATAATGACAAGGTTTTCTTGACTTACGGGAAACTGTGTGAAAAACTCGACAAAATGAAATTCATCGTTTCATTTTATCCAGAATATTGGAAGGACTGCTATGGGCAATGAAGCCGCAATTCAACGCACCGTCGTTTCCGGGAAAAATCGCATGACGCCCTCCGAGGCGTTTGTCGAAACGCTGGTTGCCAACGGCGTGACCGACGTTTTCGGCATCGTCGGCTCCGCCTACATGGACGCGCTGGATATCTTTCCGGCGGCAGGCATTCGTTTCATTCCGGTGGCGCATGAGCAGGGCGCAGGACACATGGCCGACGGCTACGCGCGGGTCTCAGGCCGGCACGGCGTGTGTATCGGCCAGAACGGACCGGGCATCACCAATTTCGTGACCTCGACTGCGGCAGCGTATTGGGCCCACAGCCCGGTGATCGTGGTCACACCCGAGACCGGAAGCATGGGCATCGGCTTGGGCGGGTTTCAGGAGACCGAGCAGCTGCCGATTTTCTCCAAAATCACCAAGTTCCAGGCGCATATCAATAACCCCAAGCGCATGGCGGAACTGACCGCACGCGCCTTCGATCGCGCGCTGCTGGGGATGGGGCCGGCGCAGATCAACATCCCGCGCGACTATTTCTACGGTGACATCGAGTGCGAAATTCCGCAGCCGATCCGCATCGAGCGCGGTGCCGGCGGCGAGAAGGCGCTCGCGCAGGCGGCGGCGCTGCTGGCGAAGGCCAAGTTTCCGGTGATCCTCGCCGGTGGCGGCGTCATCATGTCAGAAGGCGTGGCGGAGGTGGTCAAACTGGCGGAATTGTTGCATGCGCCGGTGGCCAACAGCTATCTGCATAACGACTCGTTCCCGGCTTCGCATGCGCTTTGGGTCGGCCCGCTGGGCTATCAGGGTTCGAAGGCGGCGATGAAGCTGATGGCGCAGGCCGACGTGGTGCTGGCGTTGGGCACGCGCCTTGGCCCCTTCGGAACCTTGCCGCAACATGGCCTGGATTACTGGCCGAAGAACGCGAAAATCATCCAGATCGACGCCGACGCGAAAATGCTTGGTTTAGTCAAGCCGATATCGGTCGGGATTTGCGGCGACGCCAAGGCGGCAGCGGCGGCTCTCACGGCGCACCTGTCCGGAAAAGCGCTCGTCTGCCAGAAGAACAAGGCTGAACGCGACGCGAAAATCAAGTCGGAGAAGAAGGCGTGGGAGAAGGAGCTCAACGATTGGACCAATGAGCGCGACCAGTGGTCGCTCGAGGTCTCGAAAGGTTCCCCCCTCATGCATCCGCGCCAGATGCTGCGCGAGCTGGAGAAGGCGATGCCGAAGGATGCGATGGTGTCGACCGACATCGGTAACATCTGCTCGGTGTCCAATTCGTACCTGCGCTTCGAGCGCACGCGCAGTATGTTCGCCGCGATGAGCTTCGGCAACTGCGGCTACGCCTTTCCCACTATCATCGGCTGCAAGGTCGCGGCGCCCACGCGTCCAGCCGTGGCCTACGTCGGCGACGGCGCATGGGGCATCAGCTTCAACGAGCTACTGACCTGCGCGCGCGAGAAGATCGGTGTGACAGTCGTGTTGTTCAACAACGGCCAGTGGGGCGCGGAGAAGAAGAATCATGTGGATTTCTACTCCAACCGCTATCTGGGCGTGAACCTCGACAACCCGAGCTTCGCCGGCATCGCGCGCGCGTTCGGCTGTGAGGGCGCGACGGTGGACAAGCTCTCGGACGTCGGGCCGGCGCTGAAAGCGGCATGCGCGGCGCAGAAACAGGGCAAGACCACGGTGCTCGAAATGATGGTGACGCAGGAATTGGGCGATCCGTTCCGCCGTGATGCGCTGTCGGTGCCGGTGCGCTACCTGGACAAGTACAAGGCGTATAGCGGCAAGTAGATGTCTGGCGTCGAAAGCGCAGCTGCAAGCCCGGCAGTGCCTGCGCCGGGCGGTTAGAATCGGGGCCGCCATGGCAGCAATCCCGAACCTTCCCGATTCGCGCGTCGCAGTGACGACGCTGATCCGCCGCGCGCGCGCGGCGCAAGGCGTGTACCAGGGCTACACGCAGGCGCAGGTGGACGAGGTGGTGACCGCGGTCGGCTGGGCGATCATGAAGCCGGCGAACAACCGCGTACTCGCCGACCTGGCGGTTGCCGACAGCGGTTTGGGCAATGCGCAGGACAAGTTCGACAAAAACCACCGCAAGACCCTGGGATTGCTGCGCGACCTGCAGGGCGCAAAATCAGTTGGCGTGATCGCCGAGTATCCGCAGCTGGGACTGGTGGAAATCGCGCGACCCGTAGGCGTGGTTGCGGCCATCACCCCCTCGACCAACCCGGGTGCCACGCCGGCGAACAAGATCATCAATGCGCTCAAAGGCCGCAACGCCATCATCATTGCACCTTCACCCAAGGGCTATACGACCTGCGTCCGGCTGATTGAATTCGTGCATGCCGAGTTCGCCAAGATCGGCGCGCCCGCGGATCTGGTGCAGTCACTGCCGTCGCCGGTAACCAAGGATCTGACCCACGAACTGATGCGCCAGGCGGATCTGGTTGCCGCCACCGGCTCGCAGGCGAACATACGCGCCGCCTATGCGAGCGGCACGCCGGCGGTCGGCGTGGGCGCGGGAAACGTGGTGGTGATTGTCGACTCCAGTGCCGATCTGGCCGATGCTGCGGCCAAGATCGCGCGCTCGAAGACGTTCGACAATGCCACCAGCTGCTCCTCCGAAAACAGTGTTGTGATCGTCGCCGATGTCTACGACGCGATGCTGTCGCAGCTTTCGAAACTGGGAGGCGTACTGCTGGATGCCAAGGAAAAACTGCAGCTCGAAGGCGTAATGTTCCCGGGCGGTAAACTCGCTGCGGCCACCACTGCCAAGTCCGCGCCGCGTATCGCCGCGCTTGCTGGACTCGAGCGCGACGAACTGAAAACCTGCCGCTTCATCATGGTCGAGGAGAGCGGAAGCGGGCCGTCCTGCCCGTTCTCGGGCGAGAAGCTGGCGCCGGTGATCGCCGTATACAAGGCGCGCGATTTCGAAGACGCATTCCGGATCACGCGCGACATCTACGATTACCAGGGGCGGGGCCATTCGGTCGGAATTCACACGCGCGATGACGCGCAGGTCATGCGTCTGGGGCTGGAACTTGAAGTGTGCCGCGTGATCGTAAATCAAGCCCATGCCATCGCCACCGGCGGCTCCTTCGACAACGGACTGCCGTTCTCGCTTTCCATGGGCTGCGGTACCTGGGGCCGCAACAGTTTCTCCGAGAACATGAATTACCGCCACTTCATCAACACCACCCGTATTGCGCGCGTCATCCCGGAAACGATCCCCGCCGAGGAGAATATCTTCGGCGCCTATTGGCGCAAATACAGCCGATGAATGCTGCAACGCTGCGCGGCGCGCTGGCGCTCCACGCCGCCGCACGTCCGGACGCACCGTTCCTGTTCGCGCCGGAGACCGGGCGAGTACTGACCTACGCAGAGCTCGAGCGGCAAGCACTGCTGCTGGGGCGTTTTTTGCGCGCGATGGGACTGCGCAAAGGCGACAAGGTCGGGCTGTTCCTGCACAACGCCTATCAGACGGCGGCACTGTTCCTGGGCAGCATGATCGGCGGCTATGTTTGCGTGCCATTCAATCTGCTTGCGCAACCTTCGCAGCTCGCTTATGTGCTCGCGCACAGCGACTGCAAGATTCTGTTCACCGCGCGCGATTACGAGGCGCGCGTTGCAGAAGCGCTGCCAGGGGACAACGCGCCCGAGGTCATTTTGGTCGATCCGGATGCGCCGGAACTGTTCCTGCTGGAGCGACTTCCCGCTTCCAGCCCGCCGCCGCTCGACGCGCGCGACCCGGCGCTTCTCATGTATACCTCCGGCACCACCGGGACGCCGAAGGGAGCGCTGCTCACGCAGGCAAATCTGGTCGCCAGCGCGCGCAGCATAGCGCAATGGCACGGGCTGGAGGCGGAGGACCGCGTGCTCTCCGCGCTGCCCCTGTACCACATCAACGGCCAATGCATCGTCACCCTCAGCACACTGTATTCCGGCGGCGCCATGGTACTGCCGCACCGGTTCAGCGTGCATGAGTGGTGGGCACTGGTCGATCGTTATCAGGTCAGCTGGATCAACATGGTGCCGACCATCATTGCCTACCTGCTCAATGCCGCCGCCGGCCACCGCAAGCGGTTTCCCAGCGTTCGCTTCGGCCGCTCGGCTTCGGCGCCGCTGCCGCCGGAGCAGCACCGGGCGTTCGAGCTCACCTTCGGCATCCCGGTGATCGAAGCGATGGGTATGACCGAAAGCGCTTCGACGGTATTTGCCAACCCGCAGGATCCGGCAAGACGCAAGTACGGTTCACCCGGAGTCCCCTGTGGCGTGGAGGCGAAGGTGGTGGATTTTTCGGGACGCAAATTGTCCGACTGCGAGGCTGGCGAGATACTGCTGCGCGGCCCCAGCGTGATGCTTGAGTACTACAAGGCGCCTCAGCTTACCGCCCAGGCGATCGATCGCGATGGCTGGCTGCGCAGTGGCGATCTGGGCTATCGCGATGCCGACGGTTTCTACTTCATCACCGGGCGGTTGAAGGAATTGATCATCAAGGGCGGCGAAAACATGGCGCCGCGCGAGATCGACGAGGTATTGCTGAGGCATCCCGCCGTGCTCGAGGCGGCCGCGGTGGGCGTGCCAGATCAAAACTACGGTCAGGAGATTTTCGCCTGTGTGGTGTTGAAGCCCGGAAGCCGATGCGATGAGGCCGAGTTGCGCGCGTTTTGCCTGAATGAACTGGGCAATTTCAAGACGCCGAAGCGCATTCGCATCATCGATGAGCTGCCCAAAGGGCCGTCGGGCAAGGTGCAGCGGCTCAAGCTCGTGGACCTGATGCAGGACTGCGGCTGACCCGGGTCAACCAGAGGGGCGCAGCCCCGGCGCGACGGCAGAGGCGTTCTGTTGTTGACTCGTCCTTGATTTTCTTTGTATAATCCTGCCTCTTTGCGATACCCGGGGCGACCAGGCGTAGATCGGTCGTCCCGATTTCATTTCGGACCATCAAATAATGCCAACAATTAATCAGTTAGTGCATACACCGCGCGCGCGTACCAAGGCAAAAAGCAAGGTGCCCGCGCTCGGCAATTCACCGCAAAAGCGTGGCGTGTGCACGCGCGTTTACACCACGACACCGAAAAAGCCCAATTCGGCGCTGCGCAAAGTGGCGAAAGTACGCCTGACCAACGGCTTCGAGGTCATCAGCTACATCGGCGGTGAAGGCCACAACCTGCAGGAGCACTCGGTGGTGCTGATTCGTGGCGGCCGGGTAAAAGACCTGCCGGGTGTGCGCTACCACATGGTGCGCGGCAGCCTGGATACGCAGGGCGTGAAAGATCGCAAGCAAAGCCGTTCCAAATACGGCGCGAAAAAGCCCAAAGCGGCGTAACAGCCGCGGCGAATGCTTGTCAGGCGAGCAAACGCACGAGCAGCACAAGCAGCACGAGCATCGATTGCCACATTCGATATTGACGATTTGACGTTAGAAATTGAGGTCATAAAGTGCCACGACGCAGAGAAGTTCCCAAGCGCGACATTCTTCCGGATCCGAAATTCGGCAATCAGGATGTTGCCAAATTTATAAACGTGCTGATGACGCGCGGCAAGAAGTCAGTCGCTGAGAGCATCATCTATCGCGCGTTTACCGCGATAAAAAGCAAGTCCGGCAAAGACCCGATCGAAGTGTTCGGCCTGGCTGTGTCCAACGTCAAACCCATGGTCGAAGTCAAAAGCCGCCGCGTTGGCGGCGCGAACTACCAGGTGCCGGTGGAAGTGCGTCCGGTCCGGCGCGTGGCGCTGGCGATGCGCTGGCTGCGCGAGGCGGCGCAAAAACGCAGCGAAAAATCGATGGATCTGCGTCTGGCGAATGAACTGATGGAGGCGGCAGAAGGTCGCGGCAGTGCAATGAAAAAGCGCGACGAAGTGCACCGCATGGCGGAAGCGAACAAGGCGTTCGCGCACTATCGCTTCTAGGCGCTTGACTTCCAGGAAATACAAGACCGAATTTTCGACTTAACTCATTGCCGGAATCTACCGGATCAGCCAGATAAGATTCTGGCATACCCCGCGTTCCGGCAGTCAAAGGCTTTCAAGGTTCCAATCGTGGCACGTAAAACCCCAATCGATCGCTATCGCAACATCGGCATCAGTGCGCACATTGACGCAGGCAAGACCACGACCACAGAGCGCATCCTGTTCTATACGGGCGTTAATCACAAGATCGGCGAAGTGCACGACGGTGCCGC
>QYQC01000173.1 GCA_007280315.1 Betaproteobacteria bacterium
CCGCCGGCCGCACGGTCGAAACCAACGAATTCCTTCAGACCAGCTTTCCAAACATCTATGCCGCCGGCGACGTCGCCGGCGGCATAGATGTTTGGAAAGCTGGTCTGAAGGAATTCGTTGGTTTCGACCGTGCGGCCGGCGGGGATACCCAGTTCCTCGATGCCATAGCCTTTCAGGTTGGCCACCCGGCCTACGGCGACCAGGACGGCGTCGAAGGGAATGCGCACATCCCTGCCGTCGTACTCGGCGATGAGTATCCGTTCGCCGCCTTCGACAACGAACTGTTTCGCCCGGTGATTGACCAGGACCTCGACACCCTCGGCGCGAAAGCGCTGCGTCACCAGATCCGATACTTCCGGGTCCTCGCGAATCAGGATGCGTGGCGCCATTTCAACCTGCGTTACCTGCGCGCCGAGCCGGGCAAAGGTCTGGGTGAGCTCGGAGCCGATCGGGCCGCCGCCCAGTACCACCATCCGGCGCGGCAGCCGGCGCAGTTCCCACACGCTATCGGAAGTGAGATAGCCGACTTCCTCGATTCCGGGAATCGGTGGCACGAAGGGACGCGCGCCGGCGGCGATGACGATGCTGCGCGTCGTCAGGCGCTGCACCGTGCCGTCATTGCGCGTGATCTCGACTTCCCACGGAGAGATGATTTTCGCAGTGCCTTCGACTACGTCCACCCCGAGTCCGGTGTAGCGCTCGATCGAGTCGTGCGGCTCCACGGTCCTTATCACGCGTTGCACGCGCTCCATGACGTCGGCGAAGTCGAATTCCGCTTTGGCCTCACGGATGCCGAATTCGCCGGAACGGCGCATGTGCGACAGCAGCTTCGCCGAGCGTATCAGCGCCTTCGAAGGTACGCAGCCGGTGTTCAGGCAGTCCCCGCCCAGCTTGTGTTTCTCGACCAGCGTGACTTTCGCTTTGACCGCCGCCGCGATATAGGCCGCGACCAGGCCGGCCGAGCCGCCGCCGATTACGATCAGGTTGCGCTCGAAGCGCCGCGGTTTTTTCCAGCCGGCGTAGACTTTCTTTTTGCGCAGGTGTTCCGTGATTTTCTTCGCCACCAGGGGAAACACGCCCAGCAGCGCGAAGGAGGCGACCAGGGCGGGCGAAAGAATGCCCGACAGCGATTCGATTTTGGCGAGTTGCGTCCCCGCGTTCACGTATACGATCGTCCCGAGCAGCATGCCGGCCTGGCTGACCCAGTAGAACGTGCGGGTGCGAATGGCGGTTAGCCCCATCAGCAGATTGATCACGAAAAAGGGAAACACCGGCACCAGGCGCAATGTGAATAAATAGAATCCGCCTTCGCGTTCGACGCCGGCATCGATGGCGCGCAGCCGCTCGCCGAAGCGCAGTTGCACCCAGTCACGCAGCAGGAAACGCGACACGAGGAAAGCCAGCGTTGCGCCGGCGGTGGAGGCGAAGGAAATCAGGACCGTACCCCACAGCAGGCCGAAGACTGCGCCGCCGGCCAGAGTCATCACCAGCGCGCCGGGCAGTGACAGCCCGGTGATCGCGACGTAGATGAGAAAGTAGGCCAGGGCCGCCTTTGCCGGTTGCGCCGCGCGCCAGGTTTCGATCGCGGCCTGCTGGCTCTTGAAGAAATCGAGGCTCAGATAGCGGCCAAGGTCGAATGCGTAATAAGCGGCAACAGCGGCAAACAGCAGCGCGATCAGGGCAAGTCGTCGAGGATTCATCTGGATTCCAGCGTGGAGTTCTTCAGGGAAGTGCCGATTGGTCGGATAATTTTGCCTATTTCTTACGCATCGATACGCCGACGTACGATCTGGGAATCGAACCTGGTGGTCGCGTCCGTTCTGATTTTCGGCCGCGTATCAAATCGGCGATCAGCCGGTCGATCGCTGCTCGCTCGGTCGCCGGATCAACCTGGCGAGCGCGTGCCCTCACCGCTGCCTCCAGCGTGGCCAGCCAGGCAGGGTCGCTTTGCGCACGTGCCAGCAGTGCTGCCAGCGCAACCTCGTTCCCGAACGGGTAATAGCCTGGATAATCCTCGCCGAGCAGTCCGATATTGCCGCGAATGGCGGAAGCGATCACCGGCACACCCATCGCTATTGCTTCGGAAACCACATGCGCACCGCCTTCCATCCGGCTCGATATCACCATCGCGTGGCTGCGTGCCAGCCAGCGCATCGCGCCGGCATGGTCGAGTTCGCCCAGCCAGCGATAGCGCGGCTCTGCGCGCATGATGGCGCGCGCCTCCCGGCCCGTTTCCGGCGTCATCGCCTGCCCCAGCTGCACCACGCGAATGGCGCGCTGCGGCAGGTGTGCCAGCGCGCGGGCCGCGCGAAAAGGATCTTTCTCATCGCGCAAATGACCGATAACGGTAACGAGGAAATAGCTGCGCGGCGGCGCCCGCCGCTGCAGGGTGCGCACCGACTGAAAAATTACGCCGGTCTTCGCGCGTTGTGCCGGGGTCAGTTCGTCCACGCCCCTGGGCTGCAGAACCACCAGGCGATCGGCCAGGCGCAACGACGCGCGGGCATCGGCGTCGCTTCGGATGTCGCGATATAAATCCGTGCCGGTGAGCACCAGCGCCAGCGGAAGCGCGGGATGCGTGGATTTCCATGCGTGAATCGCGCCGTGGCTGCGGCGCGCGTGCAGTGCGACGAGCACATCGCAGTCGTGTCCATCCCACTCGAGCGCAACCTCGGCCTCATGCCCCAGCGCGCGCAGATGCCCTGCCCAGCGCAGCGCAGTCACGCGGTTGCCGTGGCGCGAACCCGGCGCGGCCGGCGTTACAATGAGCACGCGCAAGGAATTCATCGCGGCTGCGAATTTGCGGGTGAGGGAAGGATAATGGGACCTATGCTTCGAGTTGGTCATACCGTTGCGTCATGGACAATATAGCAGAGCCGCCGGCGCGAACCGGCTGGCCGGATTTTTCGCTGTTTCGGCCGCATCCCCCGGCGGACCGCCTGCGCGTTTGGCTGACCGAGGCGCGCGACCTGACACGGGTGCTGACGCGCTCAATCGACGACCAAACCCCTGCGGTTCCCCTGCTCGCTATCGTCAATCCGCCGTTGTGGGAGATCGGTCATGTCGCCTGGTTCCAGGAATTCTGGCTGCATCGCGGCGGCGACTTCGACGCGCCGTCGATACTGCCGCACGCCGATCGCTGGTACGACTCGGCGCGTGTGGCGCACGATACGCGCTGGTCGCTCGACCTGCCCGACGCGCAGGCGACGCGTGACTACTTCGAAACGATATTCGAACGCACGCAGTCGCTGCTCGCCGGCGATGCGCTGACCGACGCCAGCGCCTATTTCGCCCAGCTCGCGATCTTTCACCAGGACATGCACAACGAGGCGTTCTGCTATATGTGGCAAACCCTGGGCTATCCGATGCCGGTATCCTGGCCGGAAGTGGGCGCATCGATTTCGTCGGATATCGAAATTCCCGCGGGAGTGATAACGCTCGGGGCACGCCCGGGCTCTGGTTTCGTATTCGACAACGAAAAATGGGCGCATGAGGTGGCGCTGCCCGCGTTCGCGATTGCGCGATGCGCGGTGAGCAATGCCGAGTACCGCGAGTTCGTCGATGACGGCGGCTATGTCCGGCGCGAACTATGGAGCGACGCCGGCTGGGCGATGCGCGCGCGGCTGGCACTGTTGCAGCCGCGATACTGGAAGCGCGCCGCGGATGATTGGTCGGTGCGGCGTTTTGATCGCTGGCTGCCGCTAGCGCCGCAGGCGCCGGTGATGCATCTGAGCTGGCACGAGGCCGAAGCCTATTGCGCCTGGGCCGGCCGGCGCCTGCCGAGCGAAGCCGAATGGGAGCGTGCGGCGCGCGCGTGCCCGGGGGAGTTCGATCATCGACGGGTATGGGAGTGGACCGCCGGCCGTTTCGCACCCTATGCGGGATTCGCCGCCGATCCCTACAAGGAATACTCGGCACCGTGGTTTGCGGACGAGTATCGCGTGCTGCGCGGCGGCAGCTTTGCCACGCCGCCGCGGATGCTGCGGCCGACCTGGCGCAATTTCTACCAGCCGGAGCGCGCGGACATGTTCTGCGGGTTCCGCACCTGCGCCGCCGCCGGTCAAACGTAGTCGCTAGTCGGCGAGGCGGGTCGGGATCGTGATCTCGGAATGCAGCGTCCGGTGCACCGGGCACTTGTTGGAAATTTCCAGCAGCTTTGCGCGCTGTTCGTCGGAGAGCGGGCCTTCCAGACGAATCACGCGCTCGATGCGGTCGACTTTTCCTTCGCGTGTTTCGCACTCGGTGCAGTCGGCTGCGTGTATCTTGTCGTGGGTCAGTTCGACGGTGGCGCGCTCAAGTGGAAACTTCTTTAGGTCGGCATACATGCGCATGGTCATGGCGGTGCAGGCGCCGAGCCCCGCAAGCAGCAGGTCGTAGGGCGACAGCCCCGAGTCCATGCCGCCGACCGCGACCGGTTCGTCCGCGCGGATCACATGCCCGCCTGCGACCACGCGCTGGCTAAATTTTCCTTCGCGCGTTTCCTGCACCACTACCTTGCCCGGCGCCGGCGCGGGGACCGTGGCGGCCGCAGCGCCGATGTAGCGCAGCGCCCACGCCGCCAGCATGCTGCCGGCGAACAGCGAGTCCTCGCGCCGCGACAGCAGATGATCGGCCGGATCCAGGGAAATGAAATTCTTCGGGTGTTTTGCCGCGGTGAAGATCTGCGTCGCATTGTCGATGCCGACGACCGTGTCGCGCGGCGAATGCATCACCAGCAGCGCCTTGCCCATGCGCGCGAGATTGTCACCGAGCTTGCTGCCGGCGATGTCCTCCAGAAACTGTTTGCGTATGCGGAACGGGCGGCCGCCGATATCGACTTCGGCCTCGCCGTCGCGCTCGACTGACGCCTTGTCCTTGATCAGGTGCAGCACATGCGCGGGTTCGAACGGCGAGCCCAGAGTCGCCACCGCGACCGCTTCGGGCACGCGCCGCGCGGCGGCGAGGACGGCGGTGCCACCCAGGCTGTGGCCGACCAGGATGGCGGGCGCGCTGTAGTTCTGCCGCAGGTAATCCGCAGCGGCAACGAGGTCCTCCACGTTCGAAGAAAAGTTGGTGCTGGCGAAATCCCCGCCGCTGCCGCCCAGTCCGGTGAAATCGAAGCGCAGAACGGCGATGCCGCGTTCGGCCAGTGCGGCGCTGACATAGGTCGCGGCCTTGGTTTCCTTGGAGCAGGTAAAGCAATGCGCAAACAGGGCATAGGCAATCGGCGCTCCTGCGGGGGGCGAGTCGAGTCGCGCGGCAAGCGTGGCGCCGCCGGCGCCGGGAAAGGTAATGGAAACTGACTGAATTGGCATGGTGGCTCCTTCCTTGGATGTTGGCAGGCTGTCGAAAAACGCTTCCCGCCTTGGCAGCGTTCACACTCTGGGTCACTCTTTCAGCGGGAAGCGTTTTTCGGCAGCCTCCGAATTGGGGGATATATAAGGGGGCGTGCCCCCTTATTCAACAACCTGTTAGCGGACGCCGCTACGATACACCGCTGTGGTCGGGTTGAACGCGTACCAGGCGAATCAGTAGCCGACCACGGCAGGAATCTGCTGCCCGTCCGCGGCGAGCGCGGTAGCACGCGACCTTATGCGGTCGAAGCAACATCGAGCCTCGCGCGAGTTTTCCCTGGAAAGTCATTTAGTCGCTTCGAGACGAGGAATCCTTACACTGCGATTCGCCATAAGAACGCCAGTGCCGGCGCGACTAAGGACGCACTCGGCTGCCGCGCCCGGTGATTGCGGGTACCATTGCGCCAGCTATGGCTTTGGCATCGTGCACACATGGGCGCGCACGTCCATGCGTACCCGGCGCGCGGAACGGTTCCCGGGAGTAATCATGTCTAGACCGATCGGAATGCGGTGGCTAGCGCTGAGCGGCGCGGCGCTGGTCATGGGCGTCGCATTGTCCTGGCTTACCTATGTGCGCAGCGAAGCGGTGCTCGAGGTGACGCGACCGCTGATCGATCGCGACCTGCCGGCATTGCGCGCGATAGCGGAACTCAAGGGCAGGGCTTCGGACACCGAAATGATTGCCTACGATTACTACAGCTCGAGCAACCGGGAGCGTTTCGACAAGCATGTAACTGAAGCAAGCCAAAGGATAGCCGTGCGCATGCGGGAGCTGCGCGCGGGTATCACCGACGCCGAAGGTCGTGCCCAGATCGACGCTCTGGAGAAGCTTCAGCGCGAAAGCGATCGCCTGTTCGCCGTGCTGAGGCGCGAGCTAGATTCCGATCAGGTCAATATCGGCGAGGTGACCGCGATTCTGCGGCAGATCTCGGGCGTATCGACCGAATTGGGAAACCGGCTCGACGTGCTCGTGAGCGGCGTCCAATCGCAGGCCGAGGAGCGCGGCGAGGCGACCCAGGCCCGCCTGCGCGACATTTTCGAACTGGTTGCACTTTTCAGTATCTTGCTGGTCGTCGCGACCGGCATCACCAGCTACTTTCTCGGTGCCTATCTGAGGGAGGCGCAGGCGCGCCGGCGCCTCGCCCTGTTTCCCGAGCGCAATCCGAATCCGGTCATCAGCCTCAATGAAGATGGCACGCTCGCCTATGCCAACCCAGGTGCGTTGGCCATGGTCGCGGCGCTGGGCCTGGCTTCGCCGATGGCGCTGCTGCCCTCCGACCTGCCATCGCAACTGAACGAGATGCGTCAGGGCGGGAGTGAACGCCTGCGCCGGGAATATGCTGTCGGAGCAAGGATCATCGGCATCAGCATTCATCGCCTTGAAGATTCAGGCACCTTCCATGTCTATCTGGCCGATGTTACCGAACGCGAGCAGGCGCAGGCGCAGCTTGAATTCCAGGCGTTTCACGACGTTCTGACGCGATTGCCGAATCGCCGCCGTTTCGAGGACATGCTGGGCGAAGCAATGAGCGCGGGGCCCGCGGGCGCGGTACTGCTGCTGGCGCTGGACCGTCTGCAAACGGTGATCGATACGCTGGGGCACGCCGTTGCCGACCGTCTGTTGCTCAGTGTTGCCGAGCGACTTGCGCCGATCGCCGATGGCGACCAACCGGCCTGCTGCATCTATCACTTCGACGGCGAACTGTTCGCGGCGCTGCTGCCGAAAATCTCGACGACCGGCAATGCCGCTTCGTTCGCCGAGTGCGTCGCGCGCGACATGGCGGCGCCTTTCGTCATCGACGGCCGCGAAATGTTTTTTTCCTTCAGCGTGGGTCTCGCGCACTTTCCCGAAGATGGCGCCACCGTGGGCGAATTGTTGCGCAACGCCGATACCGCGCTGCAGGCGGCGAAGCGCGCGGGCGGCCGCATCGCCGTGCGTTATGCAACCGCCATGAATGCGCGCGCGCTCGAACGCCTCGAAGTCGAACACGAACTGCGCCGCGTGGTGGAACGCGGCGAGCTCGAACTGCACTATCAACCGCAACTGGAAATCGGCGGTGGCCGCATCATCGGCGTCGAGGCGTTGGTGCGCTGGCGGCACCCGGCAAGGGGCATGGTTTCACCCGCCGAATTCATACCACTGGCGGAGGAAACGGGGGTGATCAATGAAATCGGCACCTGGGTTCTGGAAACCGCATGCGCGCAGAATCGCCAGTGGCAGGAAACCGGATTGCCGCCAATGATCATGGCGGTCAATATAGCGCCGCGTCAGTTCGCCAATCCGGAGCTGCCGAAAACCGTGCTGCATGCACTGCGGGCAAGCGGCCTCGAAGCACAATGGCTGGAACTGGAAGTCACCGAAGGCGCCGCGATGCACGATGTGGATGCGACAATCGCCACGCTGCACGCGTTCAAGGCCATAGGCGTGCGGCTGTCGATCGACGACTTCGGCACCGGCTACTCGTCGCTCGCCTATCTCAAACGCTTTCCGATAGACAAGCTGAAAGTCGATCAGTCGTTCGTGCGCAACATGACCGAGGACGCGAACGACGCGGCCATCGCCCGCTCTGTGATCGCGCTCGGGCACAGCCTTGGGCTGACGGTCATAGCAGAGGGCGTGGAGACAGATGCTCACCTCCGCCTGCTCGAAGAATACGGTTGCGACGAATACCAGGGCTACCTGTTCAGCCGGCCGAAGCCCGCGGCCGAACTGCGTGCGTTGCTCGACGCGGGACACGCGCCGATCGCTCCCGCAGGAAAAGCAGGATGACGCGGCGAAATTCCGGCAGGGAATCGCGGCTGTAAGAATTTTGAATCCGGTGCGACTAAGGTGGAAGCGGATTGAGCTGACATCATTCCATCGGTAAACCAATCAAAGGAGAAATTCCATGCGCGCGCGTCAATTCCTGTTTCAGTTCATCGCCACCGTGGTTATTGGGCTGTTCTTCGCCACGACGGGTTCGGCGGCCAGCAAACCCTACGATCAGGCCGGCTTTGACGCCGCCCAAGCCGCCGGCAAACCGATACTGGTGGAGATCCATGCCGACTGGTGTCCTACCTGCCGCGCGCAGGAACCGGTCATTTCCGAACTGCTCAAGGAACCGAAGAACGCCAATTTCGTCGTGCTACGTGTAGATTTCGACAAGCAGAAAGACGTACTCAAGCGCTTTCGCACCATGTACCAGAGCACGCTGATCGTGTTCAAGGGCAAGAAAGAGGTTTCCCGTTCCACCGGTGAAACGCGCAAGGACGAGATCGCCGCGCAGCTGGCCAAGGCGCTGTAGCCAGGCACGGACGTGGAGTTCGGCCTCGGCACCTACGGCATCGGTTTCGCCGCGGGCAGCCTGTCCGTTTTGTCACCCTGCGTACTGCCGCTGCTGCCGATTCTGATCGGCACCGCGGCGTCCGCCCATAGGCGCGGGCCGCTTGCGCTTGCCGCGGGGCTGACGCTGTCTTTCGCCGTGCTGGGTGTGCTGCTCGCCAGCGCCGGCGCCAGCCTTGGCTTGAACCAGGCGCTGTTCCGCGATGTTGCCGCGATTATGCTGCTTGGTTTCGGCGTGCTGCTGCTTTCGGCCGGCCTGCAGGAACGGTTTGCGCTTGCAGCATCGGGACTATCCGGTGCCGGACAAGGCATGCTTGCTCGCGTGAAGTTCGACGGTCTGTCCGGCCAGTTTGTGCTTGGCCTGTTGCTCGGTCTGGTATGGATCCCGTGCGTGGGTCCGACGCTGGGCGCAACCCTTACGCTCGCCAGCCAGGGGCAGCAACTCGTTCAGGCGATCCTGGTC
>QYQC01000006.1 GCA_007280315.1 Betaproteobacteria bacterium
CGTGGCCTTCGCGTCATTTGCAGTTGCAGATACCCCGGCGCCTCCGATGCGAGCTGACTCCATGCTGAAACAATTTCTCGAAAATTCCCATCTGTTCGGCGGAAACGCGCCGTACATCGAGGATCTGTACGAGTCCTACCTTGACAATCCGGGTTCGGTGCCGTCGCAGTGGCGCGACTATTTCGACCGGATGCAGCTGGTGGCGAGTCCTGGGAAGGGCGCCGAGGACAGGGACGTCGCGCATGCGCCCATCGTCGAATCCTTCGCCATGCGCGCCAAGCAGGGTACGCTGCGCCCGAGCGCCACGCAGACCGACCTGACCGTTGCGCGCAAGCAGGTCTATGTGCAGTTGTTGATCGCCGCCTATCGCGTGCTGGGTTCGCGCTGGGCGCAACTCGATCCGCTCAAGCGCCAGGAGCGGCCGCAGATTCCGGAACTGGAGCCGACGTTCTACGATCTGACGGAAACCGACATGGACACGCAGTTCGATGCGACCAGCCTGTACTTTGGCCAGGAACGCATGACCCTGCGTGAAATCATCAAGGGCCTGCGCGAAACTTACTGCAGCACGGTCGGAATCGAATACATGTACATCAGCGACCCGGCGCAAAAGCGCTGGCTGCAGCAGCGCTTCGAGTCGATTCGTTCGATGCCGACATTTTCGGCCGACACCAAGAAGCACATCCTCGACCGGCTTACCGCGGCCGAGACCCTGGAAAAATATCTGCATACCCGTTACGTCGGGCAAAAACGCTTTTCCCTTGAAGGCGGGGAAAGCGTCATTCCCTGCGTGGACGAACTGATCCAGCGCTGCGGCAGCCAGGGCGTCCAGGAGATCGTCATCGGCATGGCGCACCGCGGCCGGCTCAATGTCCTGGTGAACGTGCTGGGCAAGATGCCGAAGGACCTGTTTGCGGAGTTCGAAGGCATTCATGCCGACGATCTGCATTCAGGAGACGTCAAATATCACAAGGGGTTTTCGTCCGACGTGTCCACGCCGGGTGGGCCGGTGCATCTGTCCCTGGCGTTCAATCCGTCGCACCTGGAAATCGCCAATCCGGTGGTGGAAGGCTCGGTGCGCGCCCGCCAGCGCCGACGCGCCGACAAGGACGGGACCCAGGTCATGTCCATTCTGCTGCATGGCGATGCCGCCTTTGCCGGCCAGGGCGTGGTGATGGAGACGCTCAACCTTTCGAACACCCGGGGCTACGGCACCGGCGGCACGGTGCACGTCGTGGTCAACAATCAGATCGGATTTACCACCTCCGATCCGCGCGACTCGCGCTCTACGCTGTACTGCACCGACGTCGCGAAAATGGTCGAGGCACCGATCTTCCATGTCAACGGAGACGACCCGGAGGCGGTGGTGCTGGTGACCCAGTTGGCGCTTGACTATCGCATGGAGTTCCACCGCGACGTCGTCGTGGACATCGTGTGTTTTCGCAAACTTGGCCACAACGAACAGGACACACCCTCGGTGACCCAGCCGCTGATGTACAAGCGAATAGCGGCGCATGCGGGAACACGCAAGCTCTACGCCGACAAACTGACGGCGCAGAGTGTGATCGCGGCCGCGGAGGCCGATGACCTGATCAAGAGCATGCGTACCGCGCTCGATGCCGGGCAGCATACGGCCGATCCCGTGATCTCCAATTTCAAGAGCCAGTACTCTGTCGACTGGGTGCCGTTCCTGAACCGCAAATGGACCGATGCCGCGGATACCGCGGTGCCGCAGGCTGAGCTGCAGCGCATGGCGCAGCGCATAACCAGTATCCCCGACGATTTCAAGCTGCATCCACTGGTGGAGAAGGTGGTCGCCGACCGCAGGGCCATGGGCGAGGGACGCCTGCCCGTCGATTGGGGCATGGCCGAGCACTTCGCCTACGCTTCGCTGGTAGCGAGCGGCTATGCGGTGCGTCTTTCCGGCCAGGATTCCGGCCGCGGTACCTTCGTCCACCGTCACGCGGTGCTGCACGACCAGAACCGGGAAAAATGGGACTCGGGCACGTTCATTCCGCTGCAATTCATCACCGACAAGCAGGCGCCGTTCACCGTGATCGACTCGGTGCTGTCGGAGGAGGCAGTGCTTGGATTCGAGTACGGATATGCCACGGCAGAGCCGAACGAGCTTGTAATCTGGGAGGCGCAGTTCGGCGATTTCGCCAATGGCGCCCAGGTGGTCATCGATCAGTTCATTTCGTCGGGCGAAACCAAATGGAACCGGGTGTGCGGGCTGGTGATGATGCTGCCGCACGGTTTTGAAGGGCAGGGGCCGGAGCACTCCTCGGCGCGGCTGGAGCGATACCTGCAGCTATGCGCGGAGCACAATATGCAGGTGGTGGTGCCCTCGAACGCCGCGCAAATGTTCCATCTGCTGCGGCGGCAGATGATACGGCTGTTCAGAAAACCGCTGATTATCATGACGCCCAAGTCGTTGCTGCGAAATAAAGAGGCGATGTCGCCGTTGTCCGAATTCGCCAATGGCCAGTTTCACACCGTCATCGGCGAAGTCGAGCAAATTGATCCGGAGTCGGTGAAGCGCATCATCTGCTGTAGTGGCAAGGTGTATTACGATCTGGTCGCGGCGCGGCGCGAGCGCGACATCAAGGGTACGGCCGTTATCCGCATCGAGCAGTTGTATCCGTTTCCGCACAAGGCTTTCGTGGCGGAAATGAAGCGTTACCCGAACGCGACCCAGGTCGTCTGGTGCCAGGAAGAGCCGCAGAACCAGGGCGCGTGGTACCAGACGCGGCACTATTTTGTGGAGAACATGCGCGACGACCAGAAGCTGCTGTACGCAGGCCGGCCGTCCTCGGCTTCGCCCGCGGTCGGCTACTACGCCAAGCACCAGGAGCAGCAGAAGACGCTGGTCGCCGCCGCATTCGGAAAATTCAAGGCGTCGGCACCGTCGAAGTAGCGGCATCGCTGTGACCGGCAGCCTTAGGTAGTATCTGTAGTATCTTGATCGCAGATGCCGATGCCGGCATCGGACGATAAGCTTTAAGACCGGGCGCGAAACGCGCACAGGTTTTTGCAGCACGCAGCCATAGGGATACCCGACGGTCGCGAAAAAACTGAACGGAGCAGTCATGTTAGTCGAAGTCAAAGTACCGCAGCTGTCCGAGTCGGTAGCGGAAGCGACGCTGCTCAGCTGGCACAAGAAGGTCGGCGACGCCGTTATTCGCGACGAAAACCTGATCGATGTAGAGACCGACAAGGTGGTGCTGGAACTCCCGGCCCCCGCCGGCGGGGTCATCACCCGGATCGTCAAGGTCGACGGGGATACCGTCGTAGCGGGCGAGGTCATCGCCGTCATCGACACTGCGGCGGACTCTGCGGCAGCCGTGGCCAAGGCCGCCGAACGGCCTGCGGCTCCTGTGGTGCAGGCGGCGCAACAGCTAACCGATCAGAGCAATCTGATGCCGGCGGCGCGCAAAATGGTCGAGGACAACAAGCTCGATCCACTATCCATAGCAGGAAGCGGCCGCGATGGCCGCGTAACCAAGGCCGATGTCGTCGCCCATATGGAAGGCGGCGCCGCCGCAAAGCCGGCATCCCTGCCGGCTGCAATTCCACCGGCTGCGGCTGGCAGGCTGCCGCAGGTGCCGGCGCCGATGAACGTCGACCAGTTGCTGGCCGATCGGCCGCAACAACGCGTCCCGATGTCGCGCCTGCGCGCGCGTGTGGCGGAACGGCTGCTGCAGTCACAGTCGAGCGCAGCCATTCTGACCACGTTTAACGAAGTAAACATGCAGCCGGTGATGGACCTGCGCAGCAAACACAAGGACAAGTTCGAAAGAGAGCACGGCGTGAAGCTCGGCTTCATGTCTTTCTTTGTCAAGGCGGCGGTGTACGCGCTGAAAAAATATCCGATCGTGAACGCTTCGGTGGATGGCAATGAAATCGTCTATCACGGCTATTTCGATATCGGCGTCGCCGTCGGCAGCCCGCGCGGGCTGGTGGTGCCGGTGCTGCGCGATGCGGACCAGATGAATTTCGCGCAGATCGAGAAGACCATCGCCGATCTGGGAAAACGCGCCGGAGAAGGAAAACTGACCATGGAGGAGCTGACCGGCGGCACGTTTTCGATCTCTAACGGCGGCGTATTCGGCTCGATGCTGTCAACGCCCATCATCAATCCGCCGCAGTCCGCCATCCTCGGCATTCACGCCACCAAGGAGCGGGCGGTGGTGGAGAACGGGCAGATCGTGATCCGGCCGATGAATTATTTCGCGCTGTCCTACGATCATCGCATTATCGACGGTCGCGAGGCGGTGCTGGCGCTGGTGGCGATGAAGGACGCGCTGGAAGATCCGATGCGCCTGCTGCTGGAACTCTAACCGGACGACGCCCTGATCATGCTGAAATCGTTTGAAGTCGTAGTCATCGGCGCAGGGCCGGCCGGCTATGTTGCAGCGATACGCTGCGCCCAGCTTGGCTTTTCTACCGCCGTGATCGACGAATGGATAAACGAAAAGGGCGAAGCCAGACTCGGCGGCACCTGCCTCAATGTAGGCTGTATTCCGTCCAAGGCATTGCTCGAATCCTCGGAAAACTATGAACGCGTCGCTTTCAAGTTCGGCAATCACGGTATTTCGGTTACCGGGGCAAAAATCGATGTCGCCAAAATGCAGGCGCGCAAGGATAAAATCGTCTCCCAGCTCACAGGTGGCATCGAGATGTTGTTCAAGAAGAACAAAATCACCTGGCTCAAAGGGCACGGCAAATTCTCGGGCGGGGGCGAGAAGTACCAGATCGAAGTCGCCGGTGGCGGATCGTCGGAAATCGTGGAAGCCAACCACGTCATCATTGCCACCGGCTCAACTGCGCGCCACCTGCGCGGGATCGAGGTGGACAATGAAACCATCTGCGACAACATCGGGGCGCTCGCATTCAACGCCGTACCGGAAACGCTGGGCGTCATCGGCGCAGGCGTGATCGGGTTGGAACTGGGAAGCGTATGGCGGCGCCTGGGGGCGAGAGTCACGGTGCTGGAGGCATTGCCCGGATTTCTCGCGACTGCAGATGACGCGGTGGCGAAGGAAGCATGGAAGGTGTTCGTCAAGGAGCAGGGCCTGGAAATCAAGCTCGGGGTGAAGATCGGCAAGGTGAGCCGGGGCAAGCGCGGCGTGACAGTGGAATACGAGACCAGCGAGGGGCGGCAGGCACTGGATTGCGGCAAACTGGTGGTTTCGGTCGGACGCGTGCCCAATACGCGCGATCTTGGCGCGGCGACGGTCGGACTGAAAATCGACGAGCGCGGCCTGATCGAGGTGGACGAGCATTGCCGCACCAGCCTGCCTCACGTCTACGCGGTCGGCGATGTGGTGCGCGGACCGATGCTGGCGCACAAGGGCATGGACGAAGGCGTGATGGTGGCCGAGCGCATCGCCGGCCAGGCCGGCCAGGTCAATCTGGCTACCGTGCCCTGGGTGATCTATACGGCGCCTGAAATCGCCTGGGTCGGCAAGACCGAGCAGCAACTGAAGACCGATGGCGTAGCCTATCGCGCCGGTCAGGTTTCGTTCTCGCACAACGGCCGCGCCATGGGCCAGGATGAAACCGCCGGCTTTGTGAAAATTCTTGCCGAAGCCAAGACCGATCGCGTCCTTGGCATTCATATTATCGGGGCGCACGCTTCGGAGATGATCGCAGAAGCGGTGATGGCGATGGAGTTCGGCGCGTGCTCTGAAGATATCGCGCGCATCTGCCATGCGCATCCGTCGTTGTCGGAAGTGGTGCACGAGGCCGCGCTGGCAGTGGATAAGCGCGCGCTGCACGCTTAGAGGCTGGATACTGGTTTCGTAAAGACAAAGGACCGGAAATGGAAAAATTCAAGGCCTATCGCATCAATGAAGTGGAGAAAAAGATCGTCGCCGGATTCGTCGACATGGGGCGCGAAGATTTCGACCCGGGGGAAGTGGTGATCCGGGTCGCTTATTCCGGTGTGAATTACAAGGACGCGCTCGCCGCCACCGGCGCGGGCAAGATCATCCGCCGCTTTCCCTGCGTCGGCGGAATCGACCTCTCGGGCACGGTGGTCGAGTCGGGCGACGCACGCTTCGTTAAAGGCGATGCGGTTATCGCCACCAGCTACGACATCGGCGTGGCGCACCACGGCGGTTACGCTGAATACGCGCGCGTGCCGGCTGACTGGGTGGTGCCGATGCCGCGCGGTCTGAACCTGTTCGAATCCATGGCGCTCGGCACTGCGGGCTATACGGCGGCGCTGGGCGTGGTACGCATGGAAGCCAACGGCCTTGCGCCGGCCAACGGGCCGGTGATTGTTTCCGGCGCCAGCGGCGGCGTGGGCTCGATCGCGGTCGATATTCTCGCCGGCCTGGGTTACCAGGTGACGGCACTTACCGGCAAGGAAAGCGAAACCGATTATCTCAAGGGCCTGGGCGCGAAGGAGGTGAAGCTGCGCCAAAGCCTGGATCTGGCCAAGATCCGGCCCCTGGACAAGCCGTTATGGGCGGGTGCCGTGGATAACCTCGGGGGCGAGGTGCTGGCCTGGATCGCAAGCACCATGGCCCAGGGCGGCACCATCGCCAGCATCGGCCTCGCGGCGAGTCCGACGCTCAACACGACGGTACTGCCCTTTATCCTGCGCGGTGCCAGCCTGCTCGGCATCGATTCCGGTTATACGCCCATGCCGTTGCGGCGGCAGGTATGGCAGCGCCTGGCCACGGACATGAAGCCCGGGCACCTTGCCGGGATGACGCGCACTATCGCGTTTGATCAGTTGCCAGGCGTATTCGATGATTTCATCAAGGGCAAGGCGAAGGGACGCGTAGTGGTGGATCTGTCGGCATAACCGGCTGGCCAAGCATCGAGGCGGCAGCAGAACCAAGGAGAAGGAGATGAGCACGTACAAGGATTTCCACCGGCGTTCGATCAGCGATCCCGAAGGCTTCTGGGGCGAGCAAGCCGGTTTGATCGACTGGCACAAACCATTTGGCAAGGTGTTGGACTACAGCCGTCCGCCGTTCGCCAGGTGGTTCGTCGGCGGCGAGACCAATCTTTGCCACAACGCCGTGGATCGTCATCTGAAGGACAGGCCGGACCAGAATGCGCTGATTTTCATTTCGACCGAAACCGACGTCGAAACGACCTACAGCTTTCGCCAGCTGCACGCCGAGGTAAACCGTTGCGCTGCCGCCATGCGAAGCCTCGGTGTGGGCAAGGGCGATCGCGTGCTCATTTACATGCCGATGATTGCCGAAGCCTGCTTCGCCATCCTCGCTTGCGCGCGCATCGGCGCGATTCACTCGGTGGTGTTCGGCGGCTTCGCCTCGCACAGTCTCGCCAGCCGTATTGACGATGCAAAGCCCAAGCTTATTTTCAGCGCCGACGGCGGTTCGCGCGTGGGCAAGGTGGTGCCTTATAAACCCCTGCTGGACGAAGCCATCCGCCTGTCCAAGTTTCCACCGGAGAAAGTGATACTGGTGAACCGTGGTCTGGTTCCGGAGATGGCGCGCGTCGCCGGACGCGACCTCGACTGGGCCGAGCTGCGTGCGCAGCACATGAATGCGCAGGTCCCCTGCGTCTGGCTGGAGTCGAACCAGCCGTCCTACATCCTCTATACGTCCGGGACCACCGGAAAGCCGAAGGGTGTGCAGCGCGACGTCGGCGGCCATGCGGTGGCGCTCGCCGCGTCGATGAAGCATATCTATTGCGGCAACCCCGGAGAGACCTATTTCTCTACCTCCGACATCGGCTGGGTGGTCGGGCATTCCTACATCATCTACGGGCCGCTGATCGCCGGCATGGCCACGATCATGTACGAAGGCACACCGGTGCGTCCGGACGGAGGCATACTGTGGAAAATCGTCGAGAAGTACAAGGTCGCCGTAATGTTCTCCGCGCCCACTGCAATCCGGGTGCTGAAAAAACAGGACCCGGCTTTCCTGAAGAAGTACGATTTGTCCACGCTCAAATTTCTGTTTCTCGCGGGCGAGCCGCTGGATCAGCCGACGGCGCAGTGGATCTCGGAGGGTTTGGGCCGGCCCATCGTCGACAATTACTGGCAGACTGAAACCGGTTGGCCGATCCTGTCCAACCCGATGGGCGTGGAAGACATTGCGCGCAAGTTCGGCAGTCCCGGTTTTCCCATGTATGGCTATGACCTGAAATTGCTGCACGAGTCCACCGGCGAGGAAGTGGGTGCGGATGAGAAGGGCGTGGTCGCGATCATGCCGCCGCTGCCGCCGGGATGCATGAGTACGGTATGGGGTGACGATGAGCGCTTCGTCAAAACCTATTTCGAAACCATTCCCGGGAAACTCGCGTATTCAACCTTCGATTGGGGCATACGCGACAAGGACGGTTACTACTTCATTCTCGGCCGCACCGACGACGTGATCAACGTAGCCGGACACCGGCTGGGCACGCGCGAGATCGAGGAGGCGATCAGCTCGCACGCGGCCATCGCCGAAGTCGCCGTAATCGGCGTCGCCGACCAGCTGAAAGGGCAGGTGCCGGTGGCGTTTGCAGTGCTCAAGGACCCGAGCCAGATCGCCAGCGTCGAAAGCCGCATGAAGCTTGAAGGCGAGGTGATGAAGACGGTAGACCAGCAACTGGGCGCGATCGGACGTCCGGCGCGGGTGCATTTTGTAACCTTGCTGCCTAAAACGCGCTCGGGCAAAGTGCTGCGCCGCTCGATCCAGGCGATTTGTGAGGGACGCGACCCGGGCGATCTGACCACTATCGAAGACCAGAGCGCGCTGCAGCAGGTGCGCGATGCAATGACAACGAGGTAATAGGTGAAGAACAAACCCTGCCTGACATTGGACGACTGCAAGAAAATGATTTCGGCATGCGAAGCCGAGGCGCGCCGGAACAAGTGGGAAGTGGCCATCGCCATACTCGATGACGGCGGCCATCTGCTGATGCTCGAGCGCATGGACGGGGCAACGCCGTTCAACGCCGAGGTCGCAGTGCAGAAGGGCCGCGGCGCCGCCATTCCGGCGCAGATTTTCGACATGTTTCCGGTGCTGAAAGACATGCTGGGCCGGCGCGGCGGCGACCTCTCCGGCGGGCAGCAGCAGCAGCTCGCCATCGGCCGCGCGCTGGCGATGCGACCCAAGCTGCTGATCCTGGACGAGCCCACCGAAGGCATCCAGCCTTCGATCATCAAGGACATAGAGCGGGTGATCCGCCTGCTCGCGCAGCAGGGCGAAATGGCGATTCTGCTGGTGGAGCAGTACTACGA
>QYQC01000008.1 GCA_007280315.1 Betaproteobacteria bacterium
ACGCCCTCAGGCGCAGTCTGAAGAAAACGGAAACAAACCCGAAGAAGACGCGTCAGAGACGCTGATCGGAAGAAAACGGATGAGGAAGAAAATGCACGTTCACAACGGCGGAATCACGACAAGATCAGCTTGGCGGCCACAGGGATCGTGATAAAAATCTTTGTAGAACGGATTAGCAGAAAAATCCTCGTAGACTGGACGAACGCCCAACCTCGAAAGCAACGCTGCCAGCGTCGTCTTTCCTGAGGAAATTCCTCCACAGACCTCTAGTCGCCGCATAGATTAAAAATAATCGACCAGCCTGCAATGTCTTGGGCACGTCATCATCTTTACGGTACGGCAGTCGCCCCCTGCAGTTATTTCTTGACCAATCTCTTTTTTATCGACTCAATGTCATCCTCCAGCGTTTTGAGTCTTTCGCGTTTGATCGTCTCAATTTCACGCTCCAGTGTTTTGAGTTTTTCGCGTTGTTCGAACGTTAGTGCCGTTTGCTGATCAAAGCTTCTTTCCTTTACGTCCATATCCTTGCGAAGGGTATTTACATAATTATTTGCGTCGCTAACCAAGCTATATCCTTGATAGAGCAAGGTACCGATTGCAGGCGCAATAGTTATGGCGGCAATTCCCGCTGCGCCAAACCCCCAACGTCGTATTTGTCTAAGGAGCTTTTCAGATTCTTCACCAAGCCTTCTCGCTTCGTCCAATGCATCAGGAATAGAGCTTGCTATGGGCGCGTGGGGCGACGCTTTAGATAAATATTTTTCCGCCGAAATGTCCTTCTTCTCAGGTGGAAAGCTCTTATATGTACCGTTGCGGATTACAGCATCATGAGAACGATCCGCGGAATCACCGGCCCATTCCTTGTTCCCGCTCAACTTAGTAAATTCGATCCAAATGAATCCGTCGCCACCAATCAAGCTACAATCCTCGGAAGTTAGGTTATGGAGCGGGATTAGCAGTCGACCACGAAATCCCGGATCGACTAAAGGTCCGGTCCCCAGTAACAAGCCACGATGAACGAGCTGAATTCTTAAATTGAATCTAAGTGCGATGTAGCTAGGCAGGCAAAATATAGTGGCCAGGTGGATGAAGACTATGGAGTTTTTTCTGATCGTAAACTTCCGCCCTTTCTCAATCTTTTCTATAGTCGGCGCTGTTTCATTGTCTTTCCAGTAATACACCTCACCGAGGAAATCCGTTTCATACGATGCAGGTTTTAGCTTCTCAAGATTGAAATCGTCAATTAGCCCTGTGGCGCGAACATAGTCTTCAATGTCGGCAGAATTAAGTAAGGCGGGAGGAATACTAGGAAATGGGTCCGTTGCTAAGTAAGCTGCATTAGCCATCGTTATCTCCTAACGAGTTCCTCAAACACTCTGCGGTCAATTAGCGAATCTGGTCCTATACCAACTTGAGTCACTCTACTGCCAATCGCCTGTTCGACGTCTTTTATGAACTTCGCGGCCCTTTTGGTCAGGACCATGCCCGTTCCGCACGATGCATCTACATAATCGACATGGTTTAAGACAATCGTCGTCGGATTGTTACAAGCGATGGCTTGACGGACTACTTCGGGATCAAACCTTGCTACACGTCGCTCGCGCTTGGTAACAGATGTGAACTCGGTAAGGTCGACCTTGCTACCAGACTCCTCGGTCAAGATAGACCATGATATCTCTTTAGGTAGCGGCCCTGAGTTGCCTCCCACGCGAATCGGAAACGCGCGGATGACAAGTACGATGTCATCAACATCCACTGGACTCAACCCCGCTTCTGAAACGAAGCTCGCGGCCGTTGTGTCTCGACTCGTCGTGTAGGGATAGTATGGGGAATGTAATACTGATAGACCGAATCCTTGTGTTCCCTCGATAATGATCCGCTTTCTTCGTTCTAATATGGAGCGCATCGCAGGAACCGCAGGTTGGACGAAGGAATCAAGTTGTGGGTCGTGCTGTGCCAAGCAAATATCTCCCAGTCTATTTACCCTTCGTGAAACCGCAGCCCCTGTCCCAGTCAGGGTAGACCCGATTTTTTGCCCCAACAACCGCGCCTGCTCTTCACCCCTCTCCAAATCGCTGACAACCACCGCATTTGGATCAATCAAAAGGCGACTTGAATCCAGTCCAGTCATACGTAATTCACGGAACAAAACCTCTTTGTCAATGTAACTACCCGCTGGCAGCACACAGATGACGTTGGGTAGCAGCGCTGCAGTTGGGAGTTGCCTGAAAATAACCTTGTTTCCATCAGGCCCGACAACAGTGTGGCCTGAGTTGGGTCCTCCCACTCTTACTGCGGCAGCGGCCTTTGTCCTTCGGGCAATTTCATACGCTACTTTCCCCTTGCCCTCCGATCCAAACTGCCCACCTACCACCACCGTTACAGGCATGTCATCGCCTCCCCGAGTCTTTCACCAGCTGTTCCACACGAGAATTAAAACGATCCAACGTGTCTTCATTGTCGATTACCAGATTCGCCATACCCGCGAGCTCATCCGCATGTTTTTCGACGGGATGAAAATCGGCCACTTCAAATTTGGCCGCCATATTTTCACGAGCTTTATATCGATCTCGCCTCACCTTATACGACGCCCCGATGTGAAGGTGAAAGAAGGCGGGGCCGAAAGCCTCGACGAGTAATGCATGATCCTCTGGAAACCGGATTCCATCAACAACAAGATTACCGGTTGCGGGCAACTGCTGAAGCAGCGTTTTTCCGAGCCAGCGTTGGCTATGTTTTTCATGGATTTGGTTGCCAACTTCCTGCAATATCGCTCTGGTTACTGGTTTATGTCGCTCAGCAGCTACGCGTTCCACTACTTGGCTGTAGCGCCCGTAGCAATATCCCAAATTCTCGAAGCATTTTGCAGCGGTTGTTTTGCCCGCCGCCACCGCTCCGCTTATGCCGACAACAAATCTAGTCTGCCACTGAACCGGATTGGCATTTAAATCTGGAATAATCAGCGCCTCATCGCTGTATGGTTCCTCACCGAGCCGCTCGAAACGACCGCACCAGAAAAATACCCCGACTATGGCGGACGTAATCGCGTCTAACTCATCATGTGTGACCGGCTCAACCAGATAATTCCCCGCTACGCCGAACTCCGCCAGGCCTTGTTCAAGAAACTCCATCCCGGCTCTTTTCCGCGGGATGTTCATGATATCTTGCGCGGCGCCAGGGTAGCTTTCTATAACGGGAATCCCGCGGCTCCGGAAGGCGGTCGCTAATCGAATACCCCGCGCGGTAAGCTTCTGCATACTTGGAATCAAGGCCGGATATACATTGACGCCTCGCTTCTTGAGCAATCGCTCGCAAAACCTCATGATTCCAAATTCACTTCGCCCGGGATCATCGTCCTCGACCCTTGTTCTGCCTTTCGGCAAGGAAAGAGGCGAGTCAATAGAAACGACATGGGGATGACAAGCCATGGTCTCTCGGATCAGCTCGTCATCGGTCTTTAGCGGCTTGGTGACCACCTGATTTCCATGTAACCAACACCATCCGGACGCCTTGCCCTCCGAACCGCTCAGATCAATACCAACAACACAGAGCCTCGGTTCTCGATTCGTGAAGATCAAATCATCAATCGTAACTAAAGGTTTTGACGTCTCCGGATAGGGTGAAAGCCAGATTCCGCTCGGACTATCGCTGCGATCCGCCCATTTAACCTGGCTCTTCATTGCAGCAAACTGTGTTGGAACTGCTACAGCAGAGGGAATCGACTGCTTCTCGAAAAGCCTTGTCATGGCATAGTCGAAAATGAATTTCATGCCTTCTATATCGGCGTGGTTATATTCGATGAGGAGCTTTAACGCGTCGAGGTCGCCCCTTCTGTAACGGTGCCAAAGGATCGGCGCAGCTTCGCCTGTAACGGCCTTGACCTCAGATCTCCGCTTCAGACCAAGCTGCTCCTCGATTGCCTTTTGGCCACCCGACAATCCGACTCGTTTCCCCAAAAAACGAAGATCGACGTGAGCCTCTGGAACACGCAGATTGTGAAATTCTTTACGCAAAAACGGTATGTCAAATATGCTGCCGTTAAAAGTTACTATGGCCTTCGCTTGCGCCAGCGCGCTATGCAGTTGGGTATTCGAATCCCCTCGTACATATACGCCATAGTCTTCGTCGATCGACCATCCAACCAGCGTAATGTAATCATAGTATCTGCTGAGCCCGGTCGTTTCGATATCCAGAAAAATCGTCTCTTTTGGATACGTCAACGCGATTCGATAGTGTTCCTGTCTATCCAAATGCTTTGCAAAGAAAGCGATATCACCGCTCCGCAAAGCTTGCCGCGACAAACCGAGCATTGAAGACGAACCGGTGGCGTTTACCGCTTCATTAAACAGTGGGAATTGGGGACGAACCCTAACCGCAAGGTCCTCCCAGGTGAGCACCCCTTGGCGCCAGAGCTCAAGCTCCCTCTGTGCGCTTATTCCCCTCAGATGACGAAACGTCGATTGGAGCATCAACCAACTCGATTCAAGTTATGGATTTTGGCCGGAAGTTTAGCAGAACGGTGACCACTGCCTCCGCACTTCACAGTGCTTCGCAAAACAGCCTACGCGGCCCCTGTCTGTATTCGCCGCAATGGCCGTTTTGCAGGGGGCGCCAGCGTGTTCACCCAATCGTCGTGAGGCCTTGGATTGCTAGTCGATTTAAGAACCGGAAATGAGATTACACCACGTGATCCGGCGCAAGCGCGCAGGGGTGAAGTTCGTCCCCGGTTTCGACCTGGATCGTCGCGTGGCCGACGCTGAAGCGATGAAGCAACTCGTGCGTGACCTGTGCGAAAAACTGGTCACCCGGGTGTCCCTGAGGAATCACCAGGTGCACCGTCAGCGCGGTGTCGGTGGTGCTCATGCCCCAGACATGCAAATCGTGAATCGCGGTGACGCCGGCCAGGGCGCAAAGATATTCGCGGATCCGCGCCGTGTCGATACGCGGCGGGACCGCATGCAGCGACAGATTTACTGAATCGCGCAGCAGCCCCCAGGTGCTGGCGACTATGACCGCAGCGATGGCGAGACTCATCACCGGGTCGAGCCAGGTCCATCCGCTGTAGAGCATGCCGACGCCGGCCAGCACCACCCCGAGCGAGACGGCGGCATCCGCCGCCATGTGCAGGAACGCCCCTTTCACATTCAGATCATGCTCGCGCCCGCGCAGGAACAGCAGTGCCGTGGCGGTGTTGACCACGATGCCGCACAGGGCCACCCAGATGACGGTCATGCTTGCGACCGGGACCGGATTCATCAGGCGCTGCGCCGCTTCCACGGAAATGCCGCCTACCACCAGCATCAACAGCATGGCATTCACCAGGGCGGCGAGGATGGTCGAGCTTCCCAGACCGTAGGTGAAGCGCGGTGACGGCTCGCGCCGGCCGAGAACGCTGGCGCCCCAGGCGAGCGCCAGAGCCAGGACATCGCTCAGGTTGTGGCCCGCATCGGCCAGCAGCGCCATTGAGTGCGCGAGCACTCCGTACACAGACTCGATCGCGACGAAGCAGAGATTGAGCGCAATGCCGACGGCAAACGCGCGGTCGTGCCCGCGATGTCCGTGGGAGTGAGTGTGATGTTCGTGTACCATATTCTGCGTTTTATTCGATTATCGACAATGTGACATATTTCGCGCAGATTGTCCGCAGCGGCCACGCAAAGCGCGCAATTCGCGTGCAGCGGTGGCGCATGCGGAAGTTTTCCGGCGAGAACCGGGCCGAATCGACAGGGTAAATTCATGGCGACCACGATGCTCCGCGCGCTCGAACGCGCGAAAGACCGCTACGGCTCCGCTTGCGCCGATTTGAAGCTTGCGTTGCTCGGCCGGCTGGAGCATGCCGATCTGCGCTCTGCGCGGGCGGTGTTGCGCCTGCACGAGGCGCTGTGCTTTCTGCGCGCCTACCCGGACGATGCACGGGTTCTCGCTAAAGTCGAGCGCATGCTCTCTCGCTTCGCCGGGCGCGCCGACTTGAGGCGGCAGCGCGAGGCGCTCGTCGATTCCGGAATCGCAGGCACAGCGATCCGCTACCGCTTTTTCTGGTCCACGCTGCGTTGGCTGGTGCAGCGCTGGCCCGGAAGTCTGACCATCGACCGCAGCGAAGCCGAGATCGAAGACAAGATCGCTTCGGCGCTGCCGCTGCTCCTGACCTGGGCTGAAGCGGCTGCGCTGAAACAGTTCGATCCGCCGGCATTCGCGACGATCGACCGGCTGCGCGCGCGCGGGGAGAGCGACGCGGCGTTTCTGGCGCGGCGCATCGCCGCCATGCCGGGCGATGCATTTACGCGCGAAGCCTTCCACGACACGATCGAGCCGACTTACGAACTGGCGGCGGGCCCGGTCACGCCGGCGCGCAGCCGCGCCAGACATGCCGCCGCGCCGATGGCCTATCAGCGGCAGGCGCTGCGGCGCGACCGCCCGGACCTGCGCCAGGAACTCGGGCGCCGTTACCGGGCGCTGCGTCGCGTATCGACTGGAGAAGGCGGGCAGTTGATCGAGTTGGCGCGAGGCGCAATGGTCACCAGATCGCGCGATCTCGACGCGTTCGCCTATGGCAATCCGCGCGACGTGCGCCTGGTCGACGACGGCGGCGGGCTGGGCTTCGCGCTGATCGGCGTGATCCCGGAGCGGCGCCAACTGGTGCCAGCCACCAGCGGCTACCTGATTCTGCATAACGGCGTGCCCATCGGCTACGGCGAGGCGTTCGTTATCGGGCGTTCGGCGACAATGACATTCAACGTTTTCGAAAGCTTTCGCGGCGGCGAGACTGCCTACACCTTTGCACGGACGCTGGCGATGGTGCGCCAGGTGTTCGGCGCGGAAACGTTCAGCTTCGATCAGTATCAGCTCGGAAAAGGCAATGACGAGGCCATTGCCACGGGTGCGTGGTGGTTCTATTACAAACTGGGATTCCGGCCGCTCACTGTCGATGCTCGGCGGATTCTGCGAGTGGAATTGGTGCGCATGCGCGCCGACCCGGGCCATCGTTCGAGCCCAGCCACGCTGCGCGCGTTGGCGGAGTCGCACCTGCTGTTTGATCTCGATCGCTCGCGTACGCCGGCGAGGGCGGCGGTGGCCGAGCTCGGACTGCGCGTCGGCGATGGGCTCGCGCGCGCGAAAGGTGAGCGCGAGCGTGTGCTTGCGCAATGCAGCCTGGATGCAATGACGCTTACCGGCCTGCGTTCGCTCGGCGGCTTCAGCGCAGGCGAGCGTCTTGCCTGGCAGCGCTGGAGTCCGGTGGTGATGTTCGCACTGCCGGGTGTGTCGCGCTGGAGCGCCGCCGACCGGCGCGCCCTCGCGCAGGTGATCCGCGCCAAAGGCGGCCGTGACGAGGGCGAGTTTCTGGCGCGCTTCGCCGCGCACCCGAAGCTTGCGCGGGCGTTGTTCGCGCGGAACAAGGACTCGAAATCGCGCTACCCTGTGGCATGAACATTTGCCTTGCGACGGTGCATGCGAAGCCGGCGTTTACACCGCTGGCACTGCTCTACCTGAAAGCGCATCTGGTCGCGCAGGGCACGCTTGCGGACGAGGCGGTGCTGATCCTGGAATTCAATCCGAGCGATGCGCCCGGCGAGATCGTACGCAAGGTGCTGCAAAGCGAACCTGCAATCGTCGGTCTCTCCTGCTACCTGTGGAACGTAACGACGCTGCTGGCCGCGGCGCGGCTTATCAAGAACCTGCAACCGGATATCCGCATCGTGCTGGGTGGACCGGAAGTCGGGCCGGAAGCGCGTTCGGTACTCGAACGCAATCCGTGGGTAGACTGCATAGTCAAGAGCGAGGGCGAGCTGGTTTTCAACCAGGTCTTGGACACATGGAAGCGTCGCGGTGACCTGGCGCTGGTGAAGGGCATTTGCTATCGGCGGGAACACGAGGTACTGGAAACTGAAAACGCCGGCCTCGTGCAGGATCTGAATCAGCTGGCATCGCCGCTACAGGTGTTCCGCAGCGATCCCACAGGGCGCATCGCCTGCGTCGAGACGCAGCGCGGATGCGTATTCAGCTGCAACTTCTGTTTCGAGGGCAAGAATCTGTCGATACGAAACCGCCGCTTCGATCTCGACCGGGTCAAGGACGAGATTTTGTTCTGGCTTCAGCGCGATGTCTCCTGGATCTATCTGATGGACCCGGTATTCAATTTGAACGCCGCGCGGGCGAAGGAGATCTGCCGATTTCTTGCCGAGCACAATCGAAAGCGCATCCCGGTTCACGCCGAGGTCTGGGCCGAGTTTATTGACGAGGAAATGGCGCAGCTGATGCATGCGGCACAGTTTCAGTTTCTCGAAGTGGGATTGCAAACCACGGACGAAAACGTGCTGGTCACGGTCGAACGCAGGCTTAAGCTCAAGCGCTTCCTCGAAGGGATCGACCACCTGAAGCGGCAGACTATCCCGTTTCAGGTCCAACTCATCTACGGGCTCCCGGGTGAAACAAAAGCGAGCTTTCGCACCTCACTGAATTTCGCCGCTTCCTTGCAAGCACCCGACCTTGCCGTGTTCCCGCTGATGGTCCTGCCAGGCACGGAACTGCGGGTAAAGGCGGCCAAGCTGAAGATCGACTACGACCCGGAACCGCCATACCTGATCCGCTCCCATTGCAGCATGGACGCGGCGGATATTGCCTACGGCCTTAGGGTCGCCGAGACGGTGAATGGCGTGGGAAGGCTGTGGACCATCCGTCTCCTTGCACGCGAACCCGGTGTGACGCTGGCCGATGTAATCGACGCCTGGGTGGATTGGACCAACGGGGAATCGGCGGGAGGTGCTAGTCGGGATGCGGCGCCAGAAGCCGAAGCGCTACGGCGGTTCATTCTTCATTTCTGCGCGTTGAGGCGGATTCCGCCGGAATTCTACGAAGCGTCCTCGGCGGTCGAGCAGGGTGCGCTCATGCGCATCGAGGCGGTGCCGATCTGAGTGTGTTATTCGCTTCGCGCTGAAGCGCGCCGCAGCGAGGTAAAGAAGTCATCCATGTCGGAACGAAACCAGCCGGCAAAGGCGATTCTCGGTTCCTTGCCGGTCACGGCGCTCACCTGGTGTTCCAGTTGCAACGATATTCGAAACAGGGTGGCGTCGCCCCAGCCGGTATTGGCAACTTCGCGAATCATCCGCTTGGAGATGAAATCGCGAAGCTGAAACAGACCTCCCGCGTAGGCGCGCGGACCCAGGTTGATGCTCATGCCGACCAGGCGGTGATCCTGCGCGTCGCCGACGTCGTCATGCCAGGAATCGTGGTGGACAGGATCCGGAAGCAGGCGATAGATGCGGCCGCGGAACACGCTTGCGCCGGAACAATCACACACCTCGCGAATCGCCCCAAGAAAGGCCGGCGAGTTGGAGACGAAATGCAGCAAGCTCAAAGCCAGCTCGTCATCGAGTACGTCTTCCGCCGCAATATTCTTCTCGACCCGTCGAATCCAGCGTGGCTGCGACAGCCTCGGCAGAAGAAACTGAAGCAAATCGGTATCGAGAAGCTGTGGCAGCAGAACGTAACCGGATTGCGCGAACTCCGATTTCAGCCGCCCGACGCAAGCCGGGTCGACGACTACGCTGGATTTTCGCAGTTGAATCATTCCGAGCCGGACAATCGCGTTGGGTTGCGCATTACCACGGGCAGGTCACTCACGCTACAACGCGCCCTATATTCTGAACTCGATCAGAAACGGCCCGCGGCGGTCGCAGGCCGACTTGAACACGTCGGCGAACGCCTCGAGCGTTTCCACGCGCGTCGCCTCCACGCCCATGCCGCCGGCAAGCTTTACCCAATCGAGTTCGGGCCGCGCCAGATCGAACAGCTCGTTCGAAACGCGGCCGGGTTTTGCGCCCACCGAGACCAGTTCGCCATAAAGGATCTTGTAAATGCGGTTGGCAAACAC
>QYQC01000192.1 GCA_007280315.1 Betaproteobacteria bacterium
CGTAAAATTACGGTTTTTTGCGAAAAAACGTGTCAAGCATTATTTTTTATTTTTTGAAAAAATTACGCTGAGTAGTTACGATATTTTTTAAATTCTGACATGATATTCCTCATAAAGTTGTTATTGGCAGAGCGGACTTATCGCCCGAAGCCCCAAAAGTGCACCCGGACCATGATGCTGGTTTGATTAGTCAAAAACTTCAGTCGATTAGAACACTTTCCGTTGCATTCTTCACCCTGATTAATCCTGCAAGGGGTTGTTGCTGGACATAGTGGCCAGTAAGGCATACTCAGAATAACCCACCTGTTCTAAACGATACCCCCACAATGACGAACAGAACAGAAATCACAGTGACGGGTATAATGTGGTATGCCAGCGACATCAAATTCCGATCTGTCAAATTTGGAATGATTCTCAGCCGTGCATCTATTGCAAATAAGACCGTTAGCAGCAGTAAAATTAGTTTTACAAAAATTAATCGTGATATGGGGTTGCCAAAGCTAAACCATAGGCCAATTTCAGGCATAAGATTGTGGGCTAACCATAATCCAGTGACTACCTGAATAATTAACGCCGGTATTCCAACCCTTTCGTAACCAGATTCGAATCGCAATAAATCCGCTGTTGATTTTTCCTTTAGCACCCTGGGAAGAATTGTAGTTGCCAGCACGAGATGTCCACCTGTCCAAATTGTGGCAGCTAACACATGAAGTAACAGTATGTAATTGAACATAATTTCAGTACACCTTTATGATTTTAATCCAACCACCTTCAATCAAGAAGCCTCACTTTATCACCGACGTGAATCCGCCCTCCAACACCGCTGGTAACCATCCCAATCGCAAAAGTTGGCTTTTTCTGATTAAAGGCACTGGTCAGGGTTTTAAGAATTGGTAGATCCCGTGTGCCAGAGTCAGGATTCGCCTGCGTGGCCAGGCATCGGGTCTTTGGTATCACCGCATCAAAAATAACCTTACCGATACAAATTTGTCGCCCCACCCAACTTTGTTCATCCCATGCCTCCAGACCTTCAATAGCGATATTTGAGCGAAAACGAAGCTCACTGAGATTGGTATCACCGACTGCAACAGAAACAGCAGCCAGACTTTCACGGCTATGCAGGGTTATCTGACCGGCTTCGTTGTCCTGATAACGGGAAGTGATTCCATCTCCAACAATTCGCAACGGGAGCCGCTCAGGATGAGAGGAAAGCGGGTTTTCATCCAGAGTGAGTACATAATTTTCAATCGCGGCGGCGATAGTCTTACGACCCTTCTCGCTTAGAGTCTCATTAACCAAAACGGTGTTTTCCAGGCTTATGCATAAATTGAGTGTTTTATGATCAAACCGGAGGTGAAGGCGAGCTATGCCGGGCGTGTTCACAAGAGCAATGAACTCGTGTTTAACGCTCCAGCCATCATCAATAACTGGTGAATTGGCAAAGCGGATACCAAGAACCCGATCCCCCTTGATGCGGCCTTGTTCGAGGACATCTAAAACTTCACATGCTTCAGGGGTAAAACCTTTCACTGGATGACGATATAGAGCAATGACTCGGGGCATAGGTAATCTCCGTCTCAACGGCACAAGGCTAAAATACAGGCGTGTATCTTAGCCTTGTGCCTTATGCCTGACTTATTTAACTTTCACTAATCACAGGTGCTTTTCTCGTTTCGCCCTTGCCGATTGTTAATAAATCCCAAACTAACAAAACAAATCCGGCCAAGGTGATGCCTCCAAAAAACAAACGCCAGACCATTGCACTTTGAAATGACGGGTGATTTTGCGCGGTAAAATAGCCGCCCCAGGTTGAGCCTTCTACGGCACGCTCAATAAATGATTGTTCGTAACCGGCAATCAACAGTGCAATGGTCATACCGAGAACGCCGCCATTGAGCAACCCTAACGCCCATTTCCAACGCCAGGCATTCTGGCTCCCGCCGCCCATCCAAACGCCACCCCGCCAATGCTGAATAGCCAGATAAAAGAAGGCAATATTAATCGTGGCGTACGCGCCAAAAAACGCCAAATGACCATGAGAAGCCGACCACTGCGTGCCATGGGTGAACATGTTGATTTGGGGCAAAGTGTGCATGAAACCCCAAACACCCGCGCCAAAAAAATTACCGAAAGCTTGGGCGATAATCCAGGCCAATGCCGGGTGATTACCGTTTTTAAACGCATGTGAACCGGAATCATAAACGGCATGAACCACCATGGCGACCAGCGGAATGGGCTCAAGGGCCGAGAAAAAACCGCCGATAGCGAGCCAGTATTCCGGCGTACCGATCCAAAAGTAATGATGCCCCAGGCCTAAAATACCCGAGCCAAACATTAAGGCGACTTCGATATACAGCCAAGTCTCAACAATTTTACGTCTGACGCCCAACAGTTTCATTAACGACCAGGCCATAATGACACCGACCAGCACTTCCCAGGTTGCTTCGACCCATAGATGAATAACCCACCACCACCAGTATTGCTCATGGGTAATATTGGTCATATAAAACATACCGGCAACATATAAACCGGCCAGGGCGACCAAATCCAGGGTTAGAACCCCGGCAATGCCCGACCATTTGCCTTTACTGAAAGTGGCGACCACGTTAAAGAAAAATATCAGCATGACCACCACAATGCCGATATCAGCCCAACGTGGCGCTTCAATATATTCACGACCTTCGTTTATAAACCAAATACTGGAATCCTTACCGGGGCCAATCTGCACCAATAAATAAACCAGAACTACCAGCGTGACAGCTCCGGTGAGCACCCAGAAAGCGATGTTACCCAGCTTTAAGCCGACAATTTCAGTACCGCTCTCTTCTTCCAGAAACCAGTAAACGCAGCCTATAAACCCATACAACATCCACACGATCATGGCATTGATGTGTATCATGCGGTTTACGCTAAAATCTAGGATTTCGTAAAGAAAGCCAGGGAAAATAAACTGTGTTGCGGCCAATAGGCCAAACAGAATTTGAGCAAAGAACAAAATAACCGCAACAATAAAGTATTTAACAGCCAGCTGCTGCCCATCACTTAAATTACTGCTGTCCAACTGTACCCATGATTTGAAATTATTGAAACCGACGCGTGATTTCTCACATAAAGCGGCCGCATTTTGCATGACCCCATTTAATCCACTTGTGTTCATGCTCATTCCTCCGCATTAATGGTTTTAAAGTTATAGGGAAAGCCATTGGTATCAATGCTCGACATCCACTTCAGAAAGGCAACAATGCCTTTGGCTTCCTGTTCGGTAATTTTAAGGTTAGGCATTTTCCGGTTGCTGCCGAAAGTACGGGCGTTATTTTCAGGATCCATTAAAAACTTCACCATCATGCCTTCGCGCATTTCCCTGGAAATCCAGCCTTTATCCAACCAGGCCTTGGTTAAATCGGGGGCATAATAAGCGCCATTGCCCAATAAGGTATGGCAATTCATACAGTTTTTGGCCTGCGTGGTTTTTTTGCCTAAATCGACTAATTGCAGAGCTTCTTCTTCAGTGTATTCCTTGCCAAATAAAAACTCATTCTCACCAATAACCGGCATGAATTTATGCAAGTCCTTGTTATATTGATAATCGATTTTTTTATTAATGACGGTGTAAGCGGGTACCCGTTTACTGCCTGCGCTGGTTTGACTTAAAGAATCCATGGTCAACACGACTAGAATCAAAAATGATCCTGCGGTTACCCAGATCGCCGTTTTTTTCCAGAATGATTCCGAAGCCCATAAGGGTGTTTCATTCATAGCTTTTCCTCTGTAGTTGTTGAAGTTAAATTATCGGCGTGTGTTTTAACGCACAGATGCCAGATGCCTATTGGTGCAAAAAAATAGCCGATCAACATCACTAGGGAAATGATCAGCCAGTAACCATGAAATTGCGCTGCGCGTGTTAATTCAGCTACTGAAAGTATCAGTACGGCATAAGAAACATAAGCGGCAATTTTAATGCGAAAATTCGGGTTTACTTTAGACCAGGCAAACAGTAATGCGTAACTTGCACCTGCCAGTATGATTAAAGCGGATGAAAAAAAAGTGATAAAGAAGTCTTGTAAAGCGACGGGTTCTATCATCTTTGGTTAATCTAAATAGTCGTTATTGAAAAATAGGGGCGGCAATTTTATTGACTCACCTGTTGGTATAACTCAGGCTGTTCCGGCCCTTCAATAATCAGCTCAGCCAATGCGCCTTTATCAATAGCGCGTGACAGACTGTGATCAACGAGCAGATATTTGCCGGGGACTGCTGCGGTAAACTCAATCATAACTGCTGAACCGGGCGAGATCGTGGTAGTCTGGACGTCTTTTAGGGGCGGGTTGGAAAAGGCTCCATCTTTATATAATTTATCAAAAACAACGCCAATGATGTGAAAATTGGCGGCAATATGTGATCCAACACCGACAAACAAGCGAATTTTTTCACTCACTTTCGCTTTCAAAGCCCGCTCGGACTGGATCCCTGGGCGTCTGCGGTTTTGCTGATTGAGCCGCACCGGAATCAATCAGACACGGAGCCAGATCGTACTCCTAACGGTGGTGGCTCCACTAATTCACTCGGAGGCCATCATGACTCAGAAAAAGTTCAAGCCGCCCACCAAGGGTCGGTTCATCCCGCCCGTTGAGGTGATAGGACGCACCTCCGCTACTTTTGTGACAGGTGGTGAGGTGCGTTCAGCAAACCCAACTCCGGTAATCCGTTGCATAGGATCAGCACAGACACGATTCGGTGGCGAAGAGTCTCTTATGACTGACGGCAAACGTTACTGGATTGAGGTGCGCGGCTTACCAAGCAATGCGGCCAAAATGCTGACAGATGCCGAGGATAGATATCACTTCCGTGAGTCGGTCTTCATAGAATCAGAGCTAGTTCCCGACTGGTGCACAGCACATGGTATCAGCCGATGAAAGTTGAGCAAGATCCTTTTGCCTCAGAGCTAAAACGTCTGCTTCGTTCAATGAACGACCAAGACATCCGTCAAATCGACGCCGCAATCAAGGCTGAGACCGCTCAACGGCTGGCTAATACCCGACAAGATCCAGAGGCTGCCTGGGCCAAGGCAGTGAGCCAATGAGCGCCAAGCGGTTCAGGGAGGGGGTGCAAGGGCTATCTCTGTCGCTTATACACATTTGACGCTGCGGACTAATA
>QYQC01000020.1 GCA_007280315.1 Betaproteobacteria bacterium
ACCGGTCAGCGTTTTCGCCAACGCGCGCGCCGACTGCATGATCGGCAGAACAAAGGGCAGCGTCTGGCCATCGATTTCGGCGCAGTCGCCCAGGGCGTAGACATTGACCGCGCTGGTCTGCAGCATTCGGTCGGTGACGATGCCTCGATTTATCTCCAACCCCGCGCACTGCGCGAGCTGTGTACACGGTTTGAGGCCCACCGCCGATAGCACCACGTCTGCCTCAACCGCCGTTCCGTCGGAAAGGTCGACGCGCAACCCAGCGCCGGTGCGCGACACTTCGCGCGCGGTCATCCCCAAATGCCAGACTACGCCAATAGCTGCCAGACCGAGTTGCAACCGCTCCGCAGCAGCCTCGGGCAACAGCCTGGCCAGTGGCCGTGGCGCCGGGTCGATCACCCGGACGTCGTATCCGGCTGCGGCGAGATCGTTGGCGAACTCGCAACCGATCAAACCCGCGCCCAGCAATGCCACCGTTTTCTTTCCCTCGATGGCGGCGCGAAACCGCGCATACGCGGCGAGGTCGTTGACCCGCAGCACCTCGCGCGCGGCATCACCGGCGATCGGCAGCGCTATCGGATCAGCCCCCACAGCGAGCACCAGTTTCGAGTAGCGGATCGCAGAGCCACCCGCATACACCGTTCGGCCCGCGGTATCAATTGCATCGACCTCGGTATTGGCGAGTACCTGCGCTCCGAGCTGCACGGCCATCTGCATCGCACTGGCGCTTGCGATCTGCGCCGCGGATTTCCCCGCTGCCAGCGCGTTCGACAGCATCGGCTTCGAATAGAAGCTGGCCTCGTCGCGGCTCAGGATCACCAGCGGCATGACCCCATCGAGCTTACGCAACTCGCGCGCGAGGGTATAGCCCGCGAGCCCGCTGCCGATAATGACGACCGGTTCCACCTCAGGCCACCGCCTCGGCCATCTCGAAATCGGCTTTGGCCACGCCACAGTCGGGGCAAGCCCAGTCCGCTGGGATGTCTTCCCAAAGCGTACCTGCGGGAATTCCGTCCTCGGGAATTCCCCTGGCTTCGTCATAGATGAAACCGCACACCACACATTGCCATGTTTTCATTAAATTGCTCCTGTTGGATTGAGGGATTACTGTTGCGCCCGAGCCAGCGCAGCCTTGTACTGGTTGGCGTGACGCTCTTCGACCTTGGCCAGCGCGGCGAAGCGTTTGGCTGCTTTCTCAAGCGTGCGACGGAATGCCTGCTCGTGCTCCTTCGATTCGGCGATCTGAGCGTCGAATTCCTTTACCGCGGCGCTATTGCCCTCCTCGACGGCGAGATGGCGGAATTTTGGGTACATTTCGGTGTACTCGTAGGTCTCGCCCTCGATTGCAACCTCGAGCGCCCGCGCCGGACTGAGCTGCGCCTTCGGGTAGAGAAGATCAAGATGGCCGAATGCATGCTGGACTTCCTGCGCGGCGGTCTCCTCGAACACGCGCGCGGTAGCTTCGTCGCCGGCCTCGCGCGCGAGTTTGGCGAAGTAACGATACTTGATATGCGCCATGCTCTCGCCGGCAAATGCGGCTTCGAGGTTCTGGATGGTTACGGATTGTGATTTCATGTCTGGCTCCTTTCGTTTGGTCTAAGGGTGCTACGGAGTCGATTGTGCGCGTTTGACGTAATCGAGTCTAACGACTAATATTTGTTCTTTTAATCGAATAACTCGATATGGGTGATCTGCCATCCCTGCGTCAACTCAGCTATCTGATCGCGCTGGCCGAACACCTCAATTTCACCCGCGCGGCAGCGTCCTGTTTCGTCACCCAATCGACGCTAAGCGCCGGATTGAAGGAACTGGAGGCGACGCTCGGCGCGTCCCTCGTCGAGCGCGACCGGCAAAGCGTGCTGATGACCCCGCTGGGTCATGAGGTGGTCGGGCGTGCACGGCACCTGCTCGCGCTAGCCAACGACCTCGCCGCGCTCGCTGCCGCAGCAGCCGAACCTATGAGCGGCACCCTGCGTCTTGGCGCCATACCGACGATTGCGCCGTTTCTGTTTCCACGCGTCCTTCCCGGTCTGCGCACCCGGTACCCGAAGCTGAAACTGCTGCTGCGTGAAGACGTCAGCGCGAATTTGTTGCAGCGGCTGGCAAAAGGGCAGCTCGATTTCGCGCTGCTTGCCTTGCCTTACGACGCCGGGGATATGCTGGTGCGCGAACTGTTTGACGACGAGTTCTGGCTGGTCGGTCGCGAGGACGACGCCGAGCTCAGGGCGAAGCATGCGACGGTCACTGCGCCGGTGGCGGAGAAACTGGTGTTGCTGGAGGAGGGCCATTGCCTGCGCCAGCACACGCTCGCCGCCTGCGCCCGCGACGAGTTGTCAAATGCTTCGGGCGTCGAAGCGACCAGCCTGCTGACGCTGGTGCAAATGGTCGAATCCGGCATCGGCCTCGCGCTGGTGCCCGAACTCGCGCTAACTGGCGGACTGCTCAAGGGAACGCGGCTGGTGGCGCGCCCGTTGATTCCGCCCGCACCCAAGCGCTGCATCGCGCTGCTGGCGCGACGCTCGAGCGCGCGACAGTCGGAGTGGGCGGCGTTGGGCGATTTCATTGAGGCCACGCGCACGCGCGACCATTATGCGGTCACCACTTCCAGAGGACGGCGGAACCCGACCCGATAAGCGAAAGTGCGCCCGCTGGATCTAGCGGCGCGGTTCCTGTTTCGATTGCGCCAGCAATGAACGCACGAACGCGCGCGTATGCGCGCCGAAGTTCCGCAGCAGGCCGGTAACCATGCCGCTCATCGCCGTCTGCGCTGCTGGCGGCGATTGGTTCACTACGCCATATAGATCCGGCTCCAGTTCGGTTTCGCCCAGAATATAGGCCGGGTCGGACACATACTTCGCCGGCAGGCTTTGTTCGAGCACGCGGTCCGTGGCGGCGGCGAGCCCATTGGATTCCCGGGTTACGATATCGCGCACGGCGCCGTTGGCGAATGCAGCGCGTCCGGCATCGGCCGAGACGTCTTTGGCCGCATGGATCAGTGCATCTTCGGCGTCGCCGCGAGCAAACGCCTTTCTCATGCGCTGGTATTGATAATTCTCCAGCGACAGATGCCGGTTGGATACCAGGGTAATCGCCTGCTTTTTCGCTTCATGCCAGCCAAGCAGGTCGATGGTATTGATCCACAGCATGCGCGCCACACCCACCCCCGGCAGCACCGTCGCGTGATAGGGCTGGGTCAGATCCTCGATGTAATGCAACGCCCAGCCGGCGAAACGCCAGCCCCAGTAGGGATGACCGGTCTGCAACGCATAGGCCGCCAGCGATTGCCACAGATGAATGCGATATTCCGGGTAGGTTCGCCGCAGGAACCCTGCCGCCTTGTACACAATAGCCGACTCGTGAAAAAAACCCATATGAAACGGCGCCTGGCTGGCAAACTCCAGCGCCGGATTGCCAAACGGTTGCTTGCCGAATCCGTAAACTTTTCCGTAGGGCGTTCCGTTGTCGTCCCACAGGCCGATGTCCATGCCGTAATCGGGCTCATCGGTGGCAGTGGCGACGACCTCCAGCGGCCGCACCAGGTCGCCCGCGTTTAGCTGCAGGAACACGCTTTCCTGCGCCGTGCTCGCGCGTTTGCGCGTGGTAATTTCGGTCCACGACAGCGTCGCCGTTCCCGCCGTATTTTCTCCGGGCCGTGACTGCAGGAACAAGTTCAGTTTCATTTCCGGATTGATGCGCAGCGCCGCAATGAAACGCTGCCTGAGCTCGGTTGGCGTTCCACCGGCTTTGAAGGTCAGCGTGTCGGGCCGCGCCGGGTACAGCGGCACGTTGGCGCGCGCCCACGCCTCTTCGCGCTGCAGCAACTGTTCCAGCCCCTGCGCCTGGGCGGCAATGAATGCGTCGAGGGATTCGACCTTAACCGCGGGCGCGGCCTTGAAATCGGGCATCGCTTCCAACGCCGGCCACGCCCCCAGCGCGTGGTTGCTCCAGGCCGATGCAGGCCCCACCGCGCAGGCCAGCGCCGCCGCCAGGATGCGCGCAATTATTCGTTTCATCGTTCCTTCCCGTGCATGGTTGCGCTTAACACGCCCATGCTAGCCCAGTCGCGGATATCCGGTGATTTTCTGGATTTCATGGTAGAGCGGTTTCAGCCGCGCATACATCTTTTGATAGACGCGATGATACAGCTCATCGTACATTTCGCGATGCTGCGGCAGCGGCTCGAACACGCGCCCGATGCGCGTCATTGCCGCGACCGCACTGGCGAAATCCGGGTGCAGTTTCAATCCAACCGCCGCGTCCATGGCGGCGCCCAGGCCTGAGGTTTCATAGATATGCGGACGCGCGGTCGGAAGACCGAAGATGTCGGCGGTGAGTTGCATCGCCGCGTCGCTTTGCGAGCCGCCGCCCGAAACACGCAGCTCGGTGACCGGTACGCCGCTGCGTTTTTCGATGCGCTCCTTGCCCTCGCGCAGCGCATAGGCCAGGCCTTCAAGGATCGCGCGATAGACATGCGATCGGGTGTGCACATCGCCAAAACCGATGATCGCGCCCTTGGCCTCCGGACCGGGCTGTTTGATCCCGGGCGTCCAGTAGGGTTGCAGCATCAACCCCATCGCACCCGGCGGCACCGCATTCACCAGCTCGTCGAACAGCGCTTCCGGCGCAACACCATGATCGGCCGCCTGCAGCTTTTCGTGCTGGCCGAACTGCTCCTTGAACCAGTTGACCATCCAGTAGCCGCGGAAGATCTGTACTTCAATGCTGTAGGCCCCGGGAATGGCAGAAGGATAGGGCGGGATGAAAGGCGTCACCTCCAGATACTTCGAGCTGGTGGTGTTGATGGTCGCGGTAGTGCCATAGCTGAGGCAACCAATATGGGGTGCGAGGCAGCCGGCGCCGATAACTTCGCACGCCTTGTCGGCGGCGGCGGCAATAAGCGGTGTGCCCGCGCGTATGCCTGTGGCGGCGGCAGCAGCAGCAGTGATCTCGCCGATCACGCTCCCCGGCGGCGCCAGTTCCGGCAGCATCCCGGGTTCGACCGCGAGGGCCTGCCATTTCCAGTCGTTTTTTGCCGCCCATTGCAAGCGCTTGTAATCGAAGGGCACATAGGCCACCTGCGAACCGGCCGAATCGATGAAGCGGCCACATAGCCGGTAATTCAGATACCCGGAGAGCAACAGGAATTTGTCGGTCTGTTTCCAGATCTCCGGCTGCTTCGCCTTGATCCAGTTGATTTCCGCTTCGCCGCGAAAAAAATTGATGGTGCCATCCACACGCGCCAGCTTGAACGCCAGGCTCCACCACGGGCTGATCGCCGGTAAATCGTCGGTGCGCCGCTGATCGAGCCAGGTGATCGCCGGTCGCAGCGGCTTGCCCTGTTTGTCCAGATTGATCACCGTCCCGCGCTGCGTGGTGACGGCGACGCCTTTCACGGTGCTGTTTGAGATCCCGCTTTGCGCCCACAGCTGCCGGCATGCCAGGCACACTGCCTCCCAGTAATCCTCCGGATGATGTTCGGCCCAGCCCGGCTGGTCGGAAAAATAGGCTTGCAGATGAATCTGCGCCTTGGCGACGGTGTTGCCTTGCAGGTCGAACAGCAGCGCGCGCACGCTTTGCGTGCCGTTGTCTATAGACAGAATTGTTTCGCCAGACATGTTGCATCCTAGAACGAAACGTGGATTGCCGCTTCAGTTCGTCATCGCCCCGGCAGGGTATGGTTGCGCGCATCGGCTGACCTGCGCTGCGATCGGGATTGATATACTGCGGCAGTGGTTCCGGCGTCCGGACCGCCATCCCGACCCGTGCTGGTAGCTTACCTGAAAGGCCGCGACAAACCATGCCCCCGACACCCCCGCGCGAACACACGCTTTCCGCCGCAGACGGAACCCCGCTGCATATCGTCGATTGGCCGACCGAAACCGCCGCCGGCAAGGGCGTCGTGTTGATGCATGGACTCGGAGAGCACTGCGGCCGCTACACGCAAGTGGCGCAGTTCTTTAATGATTGCGGCTACGCGGTGCGCGCCTACGACCACCGCGGCCATGGACGTTCAGGTGGGACACGCGGCGATGTACCCGATGCCGATACGCTGCTGCAGGACGCCAAGCGCGTGATCGATGAATTCGCGCGCGAACTCGCCGCGCCGCCCCTTCTGCTCGGGCACAGCATGGGCGGCTTGTTCGCTGCGTACTATGCTTCGCGCGCGCTGTCGCCGCTCGGCGGCCTGATCCTGTCCTCGCCCGCGCTGCGGATCAAGTTGTCGGGCGCGCAAAAAATACTGCTGAGTGTTCTCGGGATGTTTGCGCCCGGATTCGGCATACCGAATGGCCTCAACGCAAAATATCTGTCGCACCGGCAGGAAGTGGTCGACGCCTACAACAGTGACCCGCTGGTCCACGCCAAAATCAGTGCGCGCCTGCTGCGCGCCATGCTGGATGCGATCGAATTCGCCCAGCGCTATGCCTCAGCGCTCAACATCAAGACCTTGCTGGTGGTGGCCGGTGACGATCACCTGGTTGACGCCCGCGGCAGCGAGGAATTCTTCAGCAAACTGGCGCCGGGCATCGGCGCCATGCACCGCTATCCGGGCTACTACCACGAGCTGTTCAACGAAGTCGAAGCCGCGCGCGTATTCGACGCTGTCCGCACCTGGCTGGACCAACTCCCCGGCACCGGTAGCGGCTGAAACGGGGAATCAGGACTTCGACGTGAAATCGAAATCCTCTCCACCGGCGGCGGGCGCCGCAGGGGCAGGCGCGGGCGCGGGGGCTGGACGCGCAGCCGGCGCCGCTCCCGGCACCCTCGCCGCCGCTCGAATGGCTGCCGGCGAAAGATTCGCGCCGGGTTCCGCTGACGCGCCCGGGGCTACACCGTCGGACGCGAACGCCGCCTCCAGATCCTGCTGAATCTGCGCTATGTCGAACGCGGCCCGCCCCTGCATGCGCAGCAGGATGCGCGCCGGCAGGTCCTGGATGCGTGGTACGGCTGCGCGCACGTTGGCTGCGGTTGTCAGCATGGGCACGGCGTGGTTGTTCTTGAAGCCGGGGTTGGCGCGCTCGATCGCGTCGATCACCGCGTTCTGCGCCTTTGCGACGCCCATGAGGAGTTCTGCGAGTTGCGTGTTGTCCATCCCGTTCCCCCTGTTGGTCCTGCTCCGCGCTAATGATACGGCAATCCGCCGGCTATAGCGGCATCGACTTAGCCTCAGTGAGCCGTATCCAGCCGCGCACGATACGGTAGAACACCCAGATGCCGGTGCCTATCCACAGGGCAATCGCGATAGGAATACCCAGCACTGTTACGAACGCCACGCCTCCCGCGATCAGCCACAGAAGCGCGAACCAGAACGTGCGGATCTGCCAGCCGAAGTGGGAATCGAGCCAGGTGCGGCGCACATCCGAGCGTTTCACATAGTTGAGGATCACCGCGATAATCGACGGCCAGCCCGAGAGAAAGGCCGTGAGAATCAGCGCCGGACTCAGCAGGCCGGAGAGGGCGCTGAACGCATGCAGCGCGTAAATCACGTGCGAAAGCGTGACCAGGCTTTCGCGCGGGAACGGCGCGGGTGCTTGATTGGGGTCTGTTGTGGCCATGTTCGAAGAAAACGGCCGACACCGAATTCTTTGATCCGCGCGCCGCGCGCTATTTGCGCTGCCGCAGCTTGCGGATGGCGGCGATCTGGGCGGACGCTTCGGCTAGTTCGGCCACTGCCTTGGCGTATTCCATTTTTCCGGTCCGGTCCGCGAGGTGTTCCTGCGCGAGCTTGTGTGCTTCCAGCGCCTTGGCTTCGTCCAGGTCGTGGCCGCGGATGGCGGTGTCGGCAAGGACGGTGATCAGGTTCGGTTGCACTTCGAGGATGCCGCCAGCGACGAATATCAGCTCTTCTTCTCCGCCGCTCGCCGGCTTGATGCGTACGGTGCCCGGCTTGATACGCGTGATCAGCGGAGTGTGCCGGGGATAGATTCCGAGCTCGCCCTCTTCGCCGGGCAGCACCACGAACTCGGCCTCGCCGGAATAGATGGCTTCTTCGGCGCTGACGACGTCTACGTGAATTGTGTGTGCCATGGGGCTTAGAACCTTTATTTCCCGACCGCCCGGCAAGCCGGGGGTCGAACCTGTGCTTTATTGCAGGGTCTTCGCTTTTTCGACTGCTTCCTCGATCGCGCCCACCATGTAGAACGCCTGTTCGGGAAGGCTGTCGTAGTCGCCGTTGACGATGCCTTTGAAGCCCTTGATGGTTTCTTTCAGCGGCACGTACTTGCCTTCCTGGCCGGTAAAGTTCTTGGCCACGTCGAACGGCTGCGACAGGAAGCGCTGAATCTTGCGCGCGCGCGCCACCGCCAGTTTGTCCTCGGGCGAAAGCTCATCCATGCCCAGAATGGCGATAATGTCGCGCAGTTCCTTGTAGCGCTGCAGCGTCTGCTGCACCGCGCGCGCCGTCGTGTAGTGCTCTTCGCCCACCACGTGCGGGTCCATCTGGCGGCTGGTCGAATCGAGCGGGTCCACGGCCGGGTAAATGCCGAGCGAGGCGATGTCGCGCGACAGCACCACGGTCGAATCGAGGTGGCCGAAGGTGGTCGCAGGCGACGGGTCGGTCAGGTCGTCGGCCGGCACGTACACCGCCTGGATCGAGGTAATGGAGCCGGTCTTGGTCGAGGTGATGCGCTCCTGCAGCCGGCCCATTTCCTCGGCTAGCGTCGGCTGGTAGCCCACGGCAGAAGGCATGCGACCGAGCAGTGCCGACACTTCGGTGCCGGCCAGGGTGAAGCGATAGATGTTGTCGACGAAGAACAGCACGTCGCGGCCTTCATCGCGGAAGTATTCCGCCATGGTGAGGCCGGTGAGCGCCACGCGCAGTCGGTTGCCAGGCGGCTCGTTCATCTGGCCGTAGACCAGCGCCACTTTGTCCAGCACGCCGCCATCTTTCATCTCGTGATAGAAGTCGTTGCCCTCGCGCGTGCGCTCGCCCACGCCGGCGAACACCGACAGGCCCGAGTGCTTTTTCGCGATGTTGTTGATCAGCTCCATCATGTTTACCGTCTTGCCCACGCCGGCGCCGCCGAACAGGCCGACCTTGCCGCCCTTGGCGAACGGGCATACGAGGTCGATCACCTTGATGCCGGTCTCGAGCAGCTCCTGGCTGGGCGAGAGTTCGTCGTACTTGGGCGCCATACGGTGGATCGAGGCAACTTTCTCGGCGCCGATCGGACCGGCTTCGTCGATCGGGCGGCCGAGCACGTCCATGATGCGGCCCAGAGTTTTCGGTCCTACCGGCACCGAGATCGGCGCGTTGGTGTTGACCACCTTCATGCCGCGGCGCAGACCATCGGAGGATCCCAGCGCGATGGTACGCACGATGCCGTCGCCAAGCTGCTGCTCGACTTCGAGGGTGAGCCCGATCTCGTCCATTTTCAGCGCGTCATAAATATGCGGCATCTGGTCGCGCGCGAACTCCACGTCCACCACGGCGCCGATGCACTGTACGATCGTTCCTTCTTGGCTCATCGTCTTTTCCTAGTAGTTCAGTTCGAATTCGGTTTCTATCTAAACCGCCGCCGCGCCGGCCACAATCTCCGACAATTCCTTGGTGATCGCCGCCTGCCGCGACTTGTTGTAGATCAGCGTCAGCTCATCAATCACGCTGCCCGCGTTGTCGCTCGCGGCTTTCATCGCCACCATGCGCGCGCTTTGCTCCGAGGCCATGTTCTCGGTCACGGACTGGTAGATCAGCGCTTCGATATAGCGCGTGAGCGTCTGGTCGAGCACGGCCTTGGCATCGGGCTCGTAGATGTAATCCCAGGAACCTTCGGGTGCGCCCAGTCGTTCGCCCGACAGCGGCAGGAGCTGTTCCATCACCGGCTCCTGCTTCATCGTGTTGACGAACCTGGTGTAGAAAATCTCCAACCGGTCGAAGCGATCCTCGATATAGCCATCGAGCATGATTTTCAGCGCGCCGATCAGCCGTTCCATATGCGGCTTGTCGCCCAGGCCGACCACGTGCGATACCACGTTGGCGCCCAGGCGCTGCATGAACCCAAGCCCCTTGTTGCCGATGCAGCACACTTCGAAGCTTTCGCCCTGCGTCTCCCACTCGCGCATTTTCGCCAGCGCCATGCGCAGTACATTGGTGTTCAGGCCGCCGCACAGACCTTTATCGGCGGTAACTACGATAATGCCGATTTTCTTCGACGTGTCCCGGACTACCAGATAGGGATGGCGGTACTCCGGATTGGCGTGCGAGAGGTGCGCCGCGACATTGCGGATTTTTTCGGCATAGGGGCGGGCTGCGCGCGTGCGTTCCTGCGCCTTGCGCATCTTGGAGGCCGCGACCATTTCCATCGCCTTGGTGATCTTGCGCGTGTTTTGCACGCTCTTGATCTTGGTCTTGATTTCCTTTGAACCTGCCATTCCTTTGCCTTTCTGCTGACGCCCCTCACCCCAGCCCTCTCCCCGCACGCGGGGAGAGGGAGAGTGTTGCTAGTACGTGCCGTTCTGCTTGAAGTCCTTGACCGCTTCGTGCAGCGTGGCCTCGTCATCCTTCGACAGGTCTTTGGTGCTTTCGATGCGTTCGACCAATGCGGCGTACTTGTCCTTGACGTAGGCGCGCAGGGCACGCTCGGCCGCCAGCGCCTTCTTCGTGTCGATGTCGTCGAAATAGCTGTTGTTCACCGCGAACAGCGTCAGCGCCATCTCCCATACCTGCTGCGGCTCGTACTGCGGCTGTTTCATCAGTTCGGTTACCAGACGCCCGCGCTCAAGCTGCTTTCTGGTGGCCTCGTCCAGATCGGAGGCGAATTGGGCGAAAGCCGCCAGCTCGCGGTACTGCGCCAGAGACAGACGCACGCCGCCGCCGAGCTTCTTGATTACCTTGGTCTGCGCTGCGCCGCCGACGCGCGACACCGAGATGCCGGCGTTGATCGCAGGGCGGATGCCGGCGTTGAACAGATCGGTCTCGAGAAAGATCTGACCGTCGGTGATTGAAATCACGTTGGTCGGCACGAAGGCGGTGACGTCGCCAGCCTGGGTTTCGATGATCGGCAGCGCGGTGAGCGAACCGGTCTTGCCTTTGACAGCGCCCTTGGTGAATTTCTCGACATACGCGGGGTTCACGCGCGCGGCGCGCTCCAGCAGGCGCGAGTGCAGGTAGAACACATCGCCAGGGTAGGCCTCGCGACCCGGCGGGCGGCGCAACAGCAGCGACACCTGACGGTAGGCCCAGGCCTGTTTGGTCAGGTCGTCATAGATGATCAGCGCGTCCTGGCCGCGGTCGCGGAAATATTCGCCCATGGTGCAGCCGGAATAGGGCGCAATGTATTGCATCGCGGCCGACTCCGATGCCGTAGCCGCTACGACTATGGTGTAGGCCATGGCGCCGTGCTCTTCCAGCCTGCGCACCACGTTGACCACGGAGGAGGCTTTCTGCCCGATCGCGACGTAGACGCAAATCAGGTCCTTGCCCTTCTGGTTGATGATGGTGTCGATCGCCACCGCAGTCTTGCCGGTCTGACGGTCACCGATGATCAGCTCGCGCTGTCCGCGGCCGATCGGCACCATGGAGTCGATAGATTTCAGGCCGGTTTGCACCGGCTGCGATACCGTTTGGCGCTCGATCACGCCTGGCGCCACTTTTTCGATCACGTCAGTCATCTTGGCGTTGACCGGGCCTTTGCCGTCAATCGGCTGTCCCAGGGAGTTGACCACGCGGCCGATGAGTTCGGGTCCCACCGGCACATCTAGGATGCGACCGGTGCATTTGACCGTGTCGCCTTCGGAAATGTGCTCATAAGGTCCCAGCACCACGGCGCCGACCGAGTCGCGCTCGAGATTGAGCGCGAGGCCAAACGTATTCTTGGGGAATTCAAGCATCTCACCCGCCATCACGTCCGACAGGCCGTGGATGCGGCAGATGCCGTCGGTTACCGACACCACCGTACCCTGGGTGCGCACATCGGCGGACAGTGCAAGATTCTGGATCTTGCTCTTGATCAGTTCGCTGATCTCGGACGGATTCAACTGTTGCATACTGTCTCCTGAAGCTTAAGTATTCTCAGCTCGCGAGCAGGCCGGCGGCCATCGCGTCCAGCTTGCCGCGCACCGAGCCGTCGATGACTTCGTCGCCGACGATCACGCGCACTCCGCCGATGAGACCGGGATCGATGCTCACCTCGGGATTGATTTTGCGTTTGAAGCGTTTTTCCAGGTCACCCACCAGGCTCGCGAGCTGCGCGCCTTCCAGCGCAAAAGCCGATGTGATCCGGGCATCGACCACGCCTTCGCGCTCGTTCTTGAGCGCTTCGAACTGGCCGAAGATCTCGGGCAGCAGCGTCAGGCGGTCGTATTCGATCAAGAGGCCGACGAAGGTTTTCGCCTCGGCGGAAAAATCGTCCGGGCACAGGGACAGGAACAACTCCTGCAACTGCGGCGCACTCAGGTCATACTTGGCCAGGCATTCCTGCATATCCGGATGCGCAACGACCTGCGCCAGCGCGTCGAGCGTGCCCGACCAAGCGGCAAGCGCGCCGCCGGCGTCGGCGAGTCGGAACACCGCTTCGGCGTAGGGCCGCGCGAGGGTGGCGGTCTCAGCCATAAAGGTCTACAGCTCCCGCTTCAACTGGTTGAGCAGTTCAGCGTGGGTCTGGGCGTTGACTTCTCGCTGCAGGATTTTTTCGGCACCGCCGACCACAAGCGCCGCGACCTGTTCGCGCAGCACTTCCTTGGCGCTGGAAACTTCCTGCTGGATTTCCGACTTGGCACCGGCGATCAGGCGATCACCCTCGGCCTTGGCCGAGCTCTTGGCTTCCTCGATCATCTGCAGGCCGCGCTTTTCGGCGTGGGCGATAATTTCAGCTGCGCGCGCGCGCGCCTTTCCCAACTCCTCGTTTGCGCGTTTGCCCGAGGCCTCCAGCTGTTGCTTGCCCTCTTCGCCCGCGGCCAGGCCGTCGGCTATCTGTTTTTGCCGCTCTTCGATCGCTTTCATCAGCGGCGGCCAGACAAATTTGACCGTAAACAGGATGAACAGGGCGAACGAAACCGCCTGTGCGATCAAAGTCAAGTTGATGTTCATGTTCGAATTCCCCGGCGGGGCTGGTCCGGTGCGAATGGACCAGCGGTGCGATCAAGTTACTTAGGGATGACGGCGAGCAGCGGGTTGCCGAACGCGAACAGCATCGCAATGCCGACGCCGATAATGAACGAGGCGTCGATCAGGCCGAGCAGCAGGAATACTTTCGCCTGCAGTTGCGGAATCAACTCGGGCTGGCGCGCCGCTCCTTCGAGGAATCGGCTGCACATCAGGGCCACGCCGATGCAAGCGCCCATGGCGCCCAGTCCGACCATCAGGCCGATGCCGATGCCGGTGTACGCCTGAATCATGGCCAAGGCTTGAATTTTATCCATCGTAGTGTCCTTTCTTGAACGAAATAGTTAGCGGGGGTTACTGGGGGAAATCAATGGCTCTCGTGAGCCATCGAAATGTAGACAATAGTTAGCATCATGAAGATATAGGCCTGAAGCACCACGATCAGAATGTGAAATATCGACCAGCCGACTCCGAGAATGGCGCCGAAGAACGCGCCGCTGAGGCTGGTCGCGGCCCAGAGCCACAAAAGCAGGAAAATGATTTCACCCGCATACATGTTTCCGTACAGCCGCAGCGAGTGCGACAGCGGCTTGGACACATATTCGACCAGATTGAACAGGAAATTAAACGGCCACAGGATCGGATTTCCACCGAAAGGCGCGCAGAAAAGTTCGTGGATGAAGCCGCGCAGGCCCTTGACTGCGATGGAAAAATAAATCATCAACAGCCAAACCGAAAGCGACAGCGCGAAAGTGGTGTTGACATCGGCGGTGGGCACAATGCGGAATTCGTGCTGGTGGAATACGTGGGTCAGTATCCAGGCCACGATGTCGACCGGCAGAAAATCCATCGCGTTCATCAGCAGCACCCAAACGAATACGGTGAGCGCGGTGGGCGCGACAAAGTCACGCTTGCCATGGAATATACCCTTCACCTGGTCGTCGATAAAGCCGAACAGCAGTTCGACAAATGCCTGGCGCTTGTTCGGAACGCCCGAGGTCGCACCGCGCACCACCCACCACATCAGCGCCGTGGCGACAATGCCGAGTACAGCGCCGGTAACCAGCGAATCGACGTACAGGGTCCAGAACGAGCCGTCCCCGAACGACTGGGCCTTGAAGCTCAGATGGTGCTGAATGTAGCTTGTTGCAGTGAGTTCTTGCTCGGCAGCCATTTCGTCTAACCTGATTGATCCATGTCCAAGGACGATTTAACCCTCGTCGGCAGCAAATAGCGCAAAACTGAATATCAGAATCGAAACAACAAACGATCCCAGCAGCGCGACCACGACAACTTCCTGATAGAGCGCCAAAACAAGCCAAAGCAGCAATCCTGCAAGGAAAAGCTTTACCGCTTCAGCCTTGAGGGCGTCGAACAGAACCTCTCCAGCGGATTTCCCTTTTTTTCCTTCGCTTTTCGCAGCCAGCAACACAAACACCAGCCCGGCAGTGCTACTGATCAGTCCGCCTAGGATTGCCGAAATCGCACCATGGGCGCCCGCAAGCCAAGCCGTAATCGACGCGATGATTATTGTGGCCAGTACTTGCGACCCGAATACCGGGCGGAACTTTCGCCACACTCGCCGCTATCCTCGCTGCAAAACGGCGAAAGTATAGCGGCTTTGACTGCGCACGGTCAATTCAGAATTCAGTGCCTAGGGGTGCAATGCCTTGATCCACATCAACATGAATAGTCGAATCAAATGGCACGGGCGCGGTGGTTGGTCCATCCGGCGGCCTGTCAAAATCTAGCGCGCCACGGGTTTCTTCTTACGTTTGGCCGCGGCTTCGGGAACGTCCGTCATGGAAAAGTACCAGTCGGTGTATTCAAAACCAGCTTTTGCTCTGGCGTCAGCGTCTTTCGCCGTGGCGGGCGGCGGTACGATCACTTTCTGACCGGGACACCAACCTTCGGGTGTCGCAACATTGTGCCGGTCGCTGGTTTTCAGCGCTTCGAGCAATCGCAGAAACTCCTCCACCGAACGGCCATTGGTCATCGGGTAGTAGACCATCGCCCGCACCACGCTTTCGGGGTCGATGAAGAACGTCGCGCGTACCGCAGAAGTATCGCTCGCGCCGGGTTGAATCATGCCGAAATCGTGGGCGATTTGCATCGACAAGTCGGCGATCACCGGGAACGGAATTTCCACGCCAAATTTTTCCTTGATGTTACGGATCCAGGCGAGATGCGAATAGTTTGAGTCGATGGATAGCCCCAGCAACTCGCAGCCGAGCTTCTGGAAACGCTGATGCGACTTGGCAAAAGCGATGAATTCGGTGGTGCACACCGGCGTGAAATCGGCCGGGTGGGAAAATAAGACCAGCCATTTTCCACGGTAATCCTTAAGCGAACGCGGGCCATGCGTGGTCTTGGCGGTAAAATCCGGCGCGGGTTCGTTGATGCGCGGCAGCTTGGCGGTCCAGACGTTTTCCATTGTGCGCTCCTTTGCTGCGGAGTTTAGCTCCGCCTCCTGTCCTGGTTAATCCTGAAAGCGGGCGATGATCTCCGCTGGAATAACGCCCGCTTTCATTCCCTCGGGATTGGCCGGATCGCGCAGACCCCATACTCTGACCTCGCGCCCTTCGACGATGATATTACCGTTGTTGTGTATCCGGTGCTCGACCACAAACACCTTGCTGCGCCATTCCCCTATCCAGGTTTCAACCGTGATCTGATCGCCGAAGCGCGACGGCCCGCGAAAACTGGCGCTGGCATCGACCAGCGCCACGCCCGCCATCCGGTACTGCGGAAACATTTGCGCCCAAGGCAGTCCGCGGGAGCGAAACATCCGTTCAGTGGCGCGATCGAACCAGTCGAAATAACGCGGGTAGAAAACGATCCGCGCCGGATCGCAATCGGCGAAATCGACCGTAATCTCAATCCGGGAAGGCGTCATATCCTATTGATAGCGAAATTCTATTCAGCTTGGCTACGTTGCAGGCGCACAACCGATGCGGTGTTCCAGGCTTCAGGGTCGTATTATGCCGACTTCCACCACCGGCGATCCAGCCAATTGGTGGCGCAGTAGAAGCCGGGCGGGCGCATGGTGATTCCTGTCGATGCTGAGGGCGAAGTGCAATTACTGCACGTCATGGTCACGCGCGCCCACGGCGCGATTTCGAATCAGCGCAGCCTGCCGGTGCGCTTCATGCCGGTTACTCGCTACATACAAATAGGCGCCGGCCGCGCCAGAAAAAGAAGCGTCAATTCTTGAATTTCGACAGCAGGTCATCCAGATGCTCGTGGCTGGAATAGCTGATTACCAGTTTACCTGCGCCTTTCTTGCCGGGCTTGATCGCGACCGTGGTGCCAAATTTTTCCGCCAGTTCTTCCTCGAACCGCAGGATGTCACGACTGATTTTGAGCCGGCTCGATTTCTTTGACTTCGGATTCAGAATCTCCTGCACCAATTTCTCGGTCTCGCGCACCGACAGTCCGCGCTCCGCGACACGAATTGCCACGTCCTCCTGGCGCCGGCCTTCCAGCGCGAGCAGCGCGCGCGCATGACCCATGTCGATCCGGCCGTCATAGAGCAATGCCTGTACTGATTGCGGCAGATTCAATAGCCGCAGCAGATTCGAAGTCGCGGCGCGTGAGCGGCCGACCGACTCTGCCGCCTCCTGGTGTGTCATTTTGAATTCGTTGATCAGGCGGTGTATGCCGCTGGCTTCTTCCAGCGGATTCAGATTCTCGCGCTGAATATTTTCGATCAGCGCCATGGCGAGTGCAGCCGAATCGGCTACCTCGCGGATTACCGCCGGTACTTCGCGCAAACCGGCGAGTTTTGCCGCGCGCCAGCGCCGCTCGCCGGCGATGATTTCATAACGTCCCTTACCCAGGGAGCGCGCCAGAATCGGCTGCATTACACCCTGGGTCTTGAGCGAGCGCGCCAGTTCTTCCAGCGAAGCCTGATCCATGCGCGTGCGCGGCTGATATTTGCCCGGCTGCAGTTGTTCCAGCTTGAGCGTCCTGAGAACGTCGCCGCCACCGGATTCTTCGTCCTTGGCCAACAGCGCGTCCAGCCCGCGTCCTAAACCTTTCATTTTCGTTTGTCCAATCTGAACATTTGACTTACGCTAACCACCTAAATTATTCCAGCCGGCGAGCGCGACAACACCTCGTCCGCCAGCGCCATGTATGCCTGCGAGCCTTTACATGCTTTGTCCAGGCTTACCGCGGGCGCGCCGTAGCTGGGTGCTTCGGCCAGGCGCACATTGCGCGGAATGATCGTGGCGTAAAGTTTGTCGCCGAAATGTTGTTGCAGTTGTGCCGAAACCTGCTGTGTAAGCGAGTTGCGCGGATCGTACATGGTGCGCAACAGCCCCTCGATTTCGAGCCGCGGATTGAGATGCTTGCGCACCTTGCGTATGGTTTCCACCAGATCGCTCAGGCCTTCGAGAGCGAAATACTCGCATTGCATCGGAATCATCACCGCGTCGGCCGCGACCAGTCCGTTGAGGGTGAGCAGATTGAGCGCCGGCGGGCAGTCCAGAAGCACGAAATCGTATTCTGCCGCGATCGTTGCCAATGCCGTTTTGAGCCGCGTTTCGCGATTTTCCAGATCCACCATTTCGACCTCGGCGCCGGAAAGCTCGCGGTTGGACGGCACCATGTCATAGCCGCCGCTTTCCGATTTTTGCCGCACCGACTGGATCGCGGTCAACCCCAGGAGAACCTGGTAGACCGAGCGTTCCAGGCTGCGCTTTTCGATGCCGCTGCCCATGGTGGCGTTGCCCTGCGGATCGAGATCAACGAGAAGCACGCGCTTACCGGCGCCTGCGAGGCCGGCGGCTAGATTGACGCAGGTTGTGGTCTTGCCCACGCCGCCCTTCTGATTGGCCACCGCGAGAATGCGCGTCATCAGGCAGTCTTTCCCTGCAGTCCGATCAGCGCCAGATGTCGCGCGCCGTCGAGGCCGGGAATGGCTAGCGGCAGCACCTGCCGCACTTTGCAATCCGCCGGTAATTTTTCGATTTCCTCATAGGGATGCAATCCCTTCATCGCGGCGATAGCCCCGCCCGGCGCGAGCAGGTGCCGCGTTACCCGTACAAATTCCCCCATGTCGGAAAAGGCGCGCGAAATGATTACATCGAATTTTTTTTGCGTCTGCCAGGACTCGACGCGCTCGCTGCACACGTCGGCGTTCTGCAGCTTGAGCTCGATCACTGCCTGATTCAGGAACGCTACTTTCTTGTGATTGCTGTCGAGCAGAGTTACCTGCATCTCCGGGTAGGCGAGCGCCAGCGGAATTCCCGGTAGTCCGGCACCACTGCCCACATCGAGCAAGCGCGTAGCATGCAGATGCGGCGCCACCGCCAGGCAATCGAGCAGGTGATGACTCACCATCTTCTCCGGCTCGCGAATCGCGGTGAGGTTATATACGCGATTCCATTTTTCAATTAACTGGATGTAGTCGAGCAGTCGCTGCTGGGTGTCCCGGCCCAGGGTCAACCCGAGGGCGATGAGCCCGCGCTTGAGTTGATCGGCCGTGGTCATGCCGCGGGTCGCTCAGCGCGGGAATCGTCCGCAGGTAAATCGTCTGGACTGTGTTTGGCCCGTTCCAGCGCGTGCACGCGCACAGGCAGGTGTTCCGCGGTTTCGGAATTCACGAAGCCGCGTTTCAGATGCACCAGGAGCAAGGAAATCGCCGCCGGCGTAAGGCCCGAGATGCGCGAGGCCTGGCCTATGGTTTCGGGTTTGTGCTGATTGAGTTTTTGCTGCACTTCCCGCGACAATCCGCGCACCACGCGGTAATCGAGTTCGCGCGGCAACGCGGTCGCTTCATATTGCTCGCGCCTCAAGACTTCTTCTTGCTGGCGGGCGATATAACCATCGTATTTGATCTGGATCTCAACCTGCGCAGCCACCAGCGGGTCTGAAACAGGCTCTCCCGCCCCTGGCAGGGACATCAGGCTGGCGTAGCTTACATCCGGACGCCGCAACAACTCAGTGAGCGCATACTCTCGTTCTATGCCTTTACCCAGAACCCTCTCGGCATCCGCGTCAGCCAGAACGCTAGGGTTGATCCAGATTGATTTGAGGCGCTCGAGTTCAGTCGCGACCGCTTCGCGCTTGCGCTCGAACGCTTCCCAGCGGACGTCATCAACCAGGCCCAGATCACGACCGATAGCGGTCAGGCGCAGGTCCGCATTGTCCTCCCGCAGCATTAATCGATACTCTGCGCGGCTGGTAAACATGCGATAGGGCTCGGACACGCCGCGCGTAATGAGGTCGTCCACCAGCACGCCGATATAGGCTTGATCGCGACGCGGGCACCACCCGTCCCGGCCCTGCGCTTGCAACGCCGCGTTGATGCCAGCGAGCAGACCCTGGGCAGCGGCTTCCTCATAACCCGTGGTCCCGTTTATCTGGCCCGCAAAGAACAGTCCGGATATCGCCTTTGTTTCCAGCGTAGACCGCAGACCGCGCGGATCAAAGTAATCGTATTCGATGGCATACCCCGGGCGTAGAATCCGTGCCTGTTCCATGCCCTTGATCGAGCGCACCAGCTCGAGCTGAACGTCGAATGGCAGGCTGGTTGAAATCCCGTTGGGATAGAACTCGTTGGTTGTGAGCCCTTCGGGCTCGAGAAAAATCTGATGGCTCGCCTTGCCGGCGAAGCGATGGATCTTGTCCTCGATCGAAGGACAGTAACGCGGGCCTATGCCTTCGATCACCCCGGTGTACATGGGCGAGCGGTCCAGGCCGGCGCGAATGATTTCGTGGGTACGCGCGTTGGTGTGCGTGATCCAGCAAGGCAGCTGCCGTGGATGCAGGTCGCGGCTTCCAAGGTAGGAGAACACCGGCGCCGGGTCGTCCCCCGGCTGCTCCTGCATTACCGAGAAATCGATGGAGCGGCCGTCGATGCGCGGCGGCGTACCAGTTTTTAGGCGGCCGACCGGGAGCTTCAATTCGCGCAGTCGCGCCGCCAGACTGAGCGACGGCGGATCGCCCGCCCGCCCCGCTTGGTAGTTGAACATACCGACGTGAATCAATCCGGACAGAAACGTCCCCGTGGTCAACACCACCGTGCGTCCACGGAAGCGGATACCGAGCTGCGTCACTACGCCGCTGACCCGGTCGCCCTCGAGCGTCAGGTCGTCCAGCGCCTGCTGGAACAAGGCTAGATTCGGCTGGTTTTCCAGACGTGTACGGATCGCTTGCCTGTATAGAATCCGATCCGCCTGGGCGCGGGTGGCGCGCACCGCCGCGCCCTTGCTCGAGTTGAGAATACGGAACTGGATGCCGGCCTCGTCGGTGGCGATGGCCATGGCGCCGCCCAGCGCGTCAATCTCCTTCACCAGATGGCCTTTACCGATGCCGCCGACCGAAGGATTGCACGACATCTGCCCCAGCGTCTCGATATTGTGCGTGAGCAGCAGTGTGCTGCAGCCGGCGCGGGCTGCGGCAAGCGCTGCCTCGGTCCCGGCGTGTCCGCCGCCAACCACGATCACATCGAATTCGGTGGGAAAATACATGTGTCCGCCGCCGTGCCAAAGAGGCGCGATTTTACGCTGATTCGCGTCGGTCCGTGAGCGCTTGTTTCACGTGGAACAAGGGCGAATCCGGAACGCTGCGGGAATGCTCCGCAGAGTAATTGTGCAGCACAGACTCGGGCTCGCCAACGGATTTGCCTACGAATGTTCCACGTGAAACATTGCGCCTGCGGGCTTGGGCAGTTTGTTGCGGAGCGACGGCGGGCGAGGGCCACAGAAACGGGTCGACCCAGCGGCATGCCTGTCTATGCCGCGTTGACCGACACAAACCCCAGATAACTCTCGATCACGCGCGGATTGGAGGCGAGTTCGGCACTCGGCCCTTCTACGACAATTTCGCCGGTTTCGAGCACGTAGCCGTAGTCCGCGACCTGTAAAGCAGCGCGGGCGTTTTGCTCCACCAGCAGAATGGAGACCCCTTTGTCGCGCAGGCCGGCGATGACGCGAAAGATATCGCGCACGATCAGCGGCGCCAGACCCAGACTGGGTTCATCCAGCATCAGCAGGCGCGGTCGGCTCATCAGCGCGCGACCGAGCGCGAGCATTTGCCGTTCGCCGCCGGATAGGGTACCGGCCATCTGCCGGCGGCGTTCCTGCAACCGGGGAAACAGCTGGTACACCCGCTCGAAATCCTCGCCGACGGTTTTGTCTCGTTTGCGATAGCGGTGAAATGCACCCAGCGTCAGATTGTCCTCGACGGTCATGGCGGCGAACAGTTCGCGCCGCTCCGGCACCAGGCACAGGCCGCGGCTCACGCGTCGCTCTGCCTCGACGCGCATTATTTCCTCGCCAGCATAGTTGACACTGCCGCGGGCGGGCAGCATGCCCATGAGTGCGGCCAGGAGCGTGGTTTTGCCGGCGCCGTTGGGGCCGATGACCGTAACTATCCGACCCTGCTCCACCTGCAACCCGACACGATGCACCGCCTCGACTTTGCCGTAAGCAACGCACAGATCGCGCACGTCGAGCAGCAGGTTCAATTCACGCTGCCCAGGTAGGCTTCCAGCACCGCCGGATTGGTCTGAATTTCACGAGGTAGCCCCTCGGCGAGTTTTTCACCGAAATCCATCACCACCAGGCGGTCGACCAGCTGCATCACGAACTCCATGTCGTGCTCGACCAGGAGGATGCTCATTCCCTCAGCCTTGAGCCCACGCAACAACTCGGCAAGCGCGCGCTTTTCCTGATAGCGCAGCCCGGCCGCTGGCTCATCGAGCAGCAGCAGAACCGGGTCAGCACAAAGCGCACGCGCGATTTCGAGAATGCGCTGCTGGCCAAGCGCCAGACTGCCCGCCTGCTCGTGCATGCTGGCTCCGAGTCCCACGCGTTCGAGCTGCTGCGCCGCCTCGGCAAGCAGCGTCGCCTCCTCCGCACGCTCCAAGCGCAGCGCAGCGCTGACGACGCCCTTTCTGCCACGCAGGTGCGCGCCGATGGCGACGTTCTCCAGTACGCTCATCGTTGGCAGCAAGTGCACCTGCTGGAAGGTGCGCGCCAGTCCGCGCGGAATTATGGCGCGTGCGGACAGCCGGTCGATGCGCTCGCCGCGGAAATGTACTTCGCCTCCAGACGCCGGCAGCACGCCCGTAATTAAATTGAATACGGTGCTCTTCCCCGCACCGTTGGGTCCGATCAGGCCCAGAATCTCACCGCTGCGCATGGTGAAGGACAAATCATTCACCGCAACCAAGCCGCCGAACGCCTTGCGCGCGCCGATTACGTCCAACAGCGCTTCGCCTGCAGCCGGTCGTATGCGCCGCTGCAGCACCTGACTCACAGGCGCCAGGAGTTTCTTCGGCGCAGGAAAGAAACGCACGGCGAGCGGCATGATGCCTTCACGAGCGCGCTGCAGCAGCAGCACCAGTAGCACGCCAAAAACGATCATCTCGAAATTGCCGCTTTGCCCAAGAAGTTTCGGCAGAATATTCTGCAGCCACTGTTTAAGTATGGTCAGAATCCCCGCCCCTACTACCGCGCCCCAGACCGACGCGGCTCCTCCGACCACTGCCATGAACAGGTACTCGATGCCTGAATTGATCGAAAACGGCGTCGGATTAACGAACCGGAGCAGATGCGCGTAAAGCCAACCCGACAGGCTGGCGAGCAGCGCGGCATGGACGAAAATGATTATTTTCATGCGCGCAGTATCGACACCGAAGCTCTCGGCCATCAGCCCGCCGCCTTTCAAGGCGCGGATCGCCCGGCCCGAGCGCGAGTCGAGGAGATTGTTCATGGAAAGCAGCGCCAGCAGTGCGAACGCCCAGATCAAATAATTGAACTCACGGCCGGAGTCCAGCGTCAGACCGAAAAAATTTATCGGCGGGAGGCTTGAAATACCGGTGTAGCCACCGAGAAATGTCATATTGCCAAATAGAAAATACAGGCTGATGCCCCAGGCGATGGTTCCCAGCGGCAAATAATGGCCCGAAAGCCGCAGCGTAATAAAACCTAGAAACAAGGATACGGCAAAGGTAAGCGCCAGCCCGATCAACAGAGTCACCCACGGCGACCAGCCGTGAACCGTGCTCAGATACGCGGTTGCATAGGCGCCCATACCCACAAATGCGGCCTGCCCGAACGAGGTCAAACCGCCAACTCCGGTTAGCAATACCAACCCCAGCGCCACAATGCTGTACAGGCCGATGTAATTGAGCAGGGTGACGTGAAATTCGGGCAGCACCAGCGGCGCGGTCAGTATGAATGCGAGAAATACGCCGAGGACGAGGCGCGTGCGGTTCATTCCTCGTCTTCCTCGATATGATGGGTAGTAAGCGAACGCCAGACCAGCACCGGAATGATCAAGGTGAAGACGATGACTTCTTTGTAGGCGCTGGCCCAGAAGGAGGCGTAGGCCTCAAGCATTCCGACCAACACGGCACCCGCCGCGGCCAAGGGATAGCTTAGCAGTCCACCCACGATGGCGCCAACGAAACCCTTCAGTCCGACCAGGAAACCGGAGTCGTAGTAGATCGTGGTAATAGGTGCGATCAGGATCCCGGAAAGTGCGCCGATCAATGCGGCAAGTGTGAAACTCAACTTACCCGCCATTGCCGGCGACACACCTACCAGCCGCGCTCCGACACGGTTGATGGCGGTGGCGCGCAGTGCCTTGCCGTAAATAGTGTGCTCGAAAAACAGCAACAGGGCTGCAATCAGTGCCAGGCTCGCGCCCACCACCCAGAGACTTTGGCCGGAGATCGTAAGCACGCCCAGTTTCCATTGGGCGTCGGAGAACGGCGGGGTGCGCGAGCCTTCGGCACCGAAAAAAACCAAGCCCAGGCCGGTCATTGCAAAATGCAATGCGACTGAGACAATCAGCAGCACCAAAACCGAGGCGTTGGCGAGAGGTTGATAGGCAAGACGATAGACCATAGGCCCTAAGGGCACGATCAGGGCGAGCGCCAAAACGATCTGTAATGTGAGCGCTGGCTTCTGCGGTGCGGCCCACCAGACCAGCCCTACCAGAAAAACTGGGACAATAATAAACTTTAAAATAATCGCCGGAATTCGCCGCAAAGCGCGTACACGCAGCGCCTGTACCAATTCCACGGCAGCGACGGCCAGGCCCGCGCCCAGCAGCAGCCAAGCCGTACCCGGGAGCTTACCCAACTGCAGACTGGCCAGCGTGAGCGCGCCGTAGGCCACAAACTCGCCCTGCGGGATGAATATCACCCGCGTCACCGCAAACACCAGCACCAGGGCCAGAGCCAGCAGCGCATAAATCGCACCATTGGTCAGGCCATCCTGAATCAGAAAAAGGGCGATCTCGGTGTTCAAGGTTGCAAATTAGTTATGGTTGGCGACGGAGGGATCAAGAATACCCGAACATGCTGTTGCGGAGGCAAGTCCAACTCAAAATTGCCGTTTCAGGTTGGCACCAAAAGACTCAGAAGCCGGCGCGCACTCGGGCGGCAAACTCACGTTTCTAAATAGTCGTTCAGGATGCCGCGATTACCTCATCGATCGAGCGCGCGAGTTTGTCCACTGCTTCGTCCAGCTGTGCCTCGCTAATGATGAAAGGCGGGGCGAGCATGACATGATCGCCAGCCAAACCATCGACCGTGCCGCCCATCGGGTAGCACATCAGGCCGTTTTCGAGCGCCTTCAGTTTGAGCCTTGCGTTGATTTTGCGCTTCGCATCGAAGGGTTGTTTGCTGGCGCGCTCCTGCACCAGTTCCAGCGCCCAGAACAGGCCGCGGCCGCGTATCTCTCCGACATGCGGATGCGCGCCAAGACGTGCCCGCAGACGCGCTTCAAGGCCGGCACCGCGCTCACGCACCGTGGCCAGCAATCCGCGCTGCTTTACTGCGCGCTGCACCGCCAGCGCACCCGCACAGGCAGTCGCGTGGCCGGTATAGGTGTGGCCGTGCTGAAAGAATCCCGAGCCATTCACCACTGCATCATAAATTTTGGCGCTCGCCAACAACGCACCGATAGGTTGATAGCCGGCGCCCAGACCTTTGCCGATGCAAACCAGATCCGGCACCACGTCCTCCTGCTCGCAGGCATACAGCGTGCCGCAGCGGCCCATGCCACACATAACTTCGTCCAGGATCAGCAATATGCCGTACTTGTCGCAGACTGCGCGCACACCTTTGAAATAGCCCGGCACCGGAGTGACGCAACCCAGCGTCGCCCCGCCAACCGTTTCTGCGACAAAGGCAATGACGCTGTTTTGACCCAGGCGCAGAACTTCCTCCTCCAGCTCCCGTACCAGGCGCCGGCCGTAGTCCGTGTCGGTCTCGCCCTGCTGTTTTCCGCGATAGGTGTAACAGGGCGCGACATGCGAAACCTTAACCAGCAGCGGTTCAAACTGCTTGCGCCGCCACAGGTTGCCACCTGTCGCGAGGGCGCCCAGGGTATTTCCGTGGTAACTCTGCCGGCGAGCGATCACATGACTGCGCTCTGACTGGCCGATTTCGACGAAATACTGACGTGCGAGCTTGAGTGCCGCCTCCACCGCCTCCGAGCCGCCGGAACAGAAATAAACACGCGCCATTCCCTCGGGTGCACTTTCGATGAGCTCGTCAGCCAGCAGTTCCATCGGCTGGTTGGTAAAGAACGAGGTGTGGGCAAACGGAATCTGATCCTGTTGTGCCTTGATTGCGCCTATCACTTCGCGATCGCTGTGGCCTAGGCAGGACACCGCGGCGCCGCAGCAGGCATCGAGATAGCGCTTGCCGTCACTATCGATTACATACGGCCCGTCGCCACCGACTGCAACCGGATACGCGTGCTTTGGATTACGGTGGAAAACGTGACCCATGGAGATCTCTTTAGAATTTGAATCGAAATGACCGAGGTATTCTTTGCCTGAGTAAGCGACTAAGGAGATATCTCGCCTTTATCACATCCTCAGGGCGCTAGCCGCGTCTCCAGCAACTGGCGCTCGCGCACCAGGGGTTGTGGCAACCTGTCTTTGAGCCGGGCGAAAAGTTCGTCGTGTAATGCCAGTTCGCGTCCCCATGCGGCGCGGTCTATGTTGGTCACGCTGGCATATTTGTCGACGCCGAATTCCAACCCCTGCCAGTGCAAATCCTCGAACGCCGGCATCCAACCCAAAGGCGTCTCGACGGCGTGGGCCTGCCCCTGGCAGCGCCCTACGATCCAACTCAGCACGCGCATGTTTTCGCCGAAACCGGGCCAGACAAATTTGCCCTTGGCGTCCTTGCGAAACCAGTTGACCTGAAAAATTCGCGGCGGTTGTTTCGCCTTCTTGCCTACGGCCAGCCAGTGCTTGAAATAGTCGCCCATGTTGTAACCGCAAAAAGCGAGCATGGCGAACGGATCGCGGCGCACCACGCCGACCTGGCCTACGATCGCGGCAGTAGTCTCGGAACCCATGGTCGCGGCCTTGTACACCCCATCCTCCCAGCTGAAGGATTCGACGACCAGTGGTGCGGTATCTGAACGCCGCCCGCCGAACAGAAATGCGGAAATCGGCACACCGTTTGGATCGTCCCAGGC
>QYQC01000016.1 GCA_007280315.1 Betaproteobacteria bacterium
CGGTCAGCAACAGGCGCGTGTCCTGATCCGACAGCGGCGCCGGCCGCGCCTGTTCCATGATCCAGCAAAACACGCGCTGATCGAAGTCATCGCCCCCCAGCGTCGCATCGCCGTTGGTCGACAGCACTTCGAACACGCCTTTGGACAGGCGCAGAATTGAAATGTCAAACGTACCTCCACCGAGGTCGAACACTGCATATACGCCCTCGGAAGCATTGTCGAGGCCATAGGCGATCGCCGCTGCGGTCGGCTCGTTGAGCAGGCGCAGCACGTTCAGGCCTGCGAGCCGCGCCGCGTCCTTGGTCGCCTGGCGCTGCGCATCGTCGAAATAGGCGGGAACCGTGATTACTGCGCCGACCAGTTCCCCGCCGAGCGAAGCCTGGGCGCGGTCGCGCAGCGTGCGCAGGATTTCAGCCGAAATTTCCACCGGACTTTTGACGCCGGCGCGGGTACGCAACTGCACCATGCCGGGCGTGTCCAGAAAATCATAAGGGCAGTTCTCGGCGTAGGCGACGTCCTTCAACCCACGTCCCATGAAACGCTTGACCGAGACGATGGTGTTGCGCGGATCGCAGGTGAGCTCTTCCATGGCGGCATAGCCCACCGCGGTGGTGCCCTCGGGAAGATAGCGCACCACCGAGGGCAGCAGCGCATGACCCTCGGCGTCGTTCAGCACGATGGCAATGCCGCTGCGCACTGTCGCCACGAGCGAGTTGGTCGTGCCCAGATCGATACCCACCGCGAACCGGTGCTGGTGCGGCTCGGGCGACAACCCGGGTTCGGCGATCTGCAGCAGGGCCATCAGGTTTCCGCTCGCTCCAGAGCGTCGCCGAGCTCTTCGCGCAGACGCTCTAGGAACATCAGTTTGCGCACCAGCGCGCCTGCCTGCGCATAGTCGCCGTCACTGTCGAAGCGGCGCGCGAGTTCGGAGTAAAGATCATTCATCTCGGCTGCGAGGCGCTGTGCCAGGGCGGCAAGCGCGTCTGGTTGATCCGCAGCTTCCTCGACCGATTCGCGCCAGTGCATCTGTTGCTGCAGGAATTCCGCCGGCATGGCGGTGTTGCTCTCGCTCTCCACATCCACGCGTTGCAGCGCGAGCAGGTAGCGCGCGCGCGCCAGCGGGTCCTTCAGCGTGCGATAGGCCTCGTTCACCTGCGTCGCCGATTGCATCGACGCGCGGCGTTCGGCGTCGCTCGCGTTTACGTGGCGGTCGGGGTGCACTTCCGACTGGATGCCCCTGTACGCCGCCTCCATCAGCGCCAGGTCCAGCTGGAAGCGCTGCGGCAGACCGAACAGTTCGAAATGATTGTGCTGAAAGTTGATCATGCGCGGAATGAATCGATGAAACGCAGGAACGCAGTTACGCTCACCTGCGCCCTTCTCTGCCCAAGGCTAGATGTTAAAGCTTTCCCCGCATCCGCATTCGTCTTTCACGTTGGGGTTCCTGAACTTGAAGCCTTCGTTCAGACCCTCGCGCGCGAAATCGAGCTCGGTGCCCTCGAGGTAGGGCAGGCTTTTCGGATCCACGATCACCTTTACGCCGTGGCTTTCGAACAAGGCGTCGTCGTCGTTGACGGCGTCGGCGAACTCCAGCTTGTACGCCATTCCCGAACACCCGGTGGTGCGCACACCCAGGCGCAGGCCGACGCCCTTGCCGCGCTTGGCAATGAAATTTGATACGTGCTTTGCGGCTTTTTCAGTCAGCGTAACGGGCATCGCGACCTCAGGCAGTTTGTGGCGTCGAGGCAGCCACGTTTTCGGTCTCGCCCGCTGCCAGACCGTGCTTGGTCCTGTAATCGGCGATGGCGGCTTTGATCGCATCCTCGGCCAGGATGGAACAGTGGATTTTTACCGGCGGCAGCGCCAGTTCCTCGGCGATCTGCGTGTTCTTGATGCCCATCGCCTGATCCAGGGTCTTGCCCTTGACCCACTCGGTGACCAGCGAGGACGAGGCGATGGCAGAGCCGCAGCCGTAGGTCTTGAAGCGCGCATCCTGAATCACACCGTCCGTACCGACGCGAATCTGCAGTTTCATCACGTCACCGCAGGCGGGCGCACCGACCATGCCGGTTCCGACCATGCCGTCCCCCTTTTCAAACGAACCGACGTTGCGTGGATTCTCGTAATGATCGAGTACTTTTTCGCTATATGCCATGGTGTTTCTCCTTCAACGCTATCTTAATGTGCGGCCCACTGCACGGTATTCAGGTCGATGCCTTCCTTGTACATATCCCACAGCGGCGAAAGTTCGCGCAGCTTGGCGATTTTTCGCTTGAGCAGGTCAATGGTGAAATCGATCTCTTCCGCGGTAGTGAAGCGGCCGAGGGTAAATCGAATGGAGGAATGCGCCAGTTCGTCCGAGCGACCCAGGGCGCGCAGCACATAAGACGGCTCCAGACTGGCCGAAGTACAGGCCGAACCCGAGGATACGGCGATTTCCTTGATGCCCATGATCAGCGACTCGCCTTCGACGAAGTTGAAGCTGACATTGAGATTTCCGGGAATGCGGTGGTCCAGATCGCCGTTGAGGTGCACTTCCTCCATCTCGCTCAGTCCCGCCCACAAGCGGTCGCGCAAGCCGCGGATACGCTCGTTCTCGGCGGCCATTTCCAGCCGCGCGATGCGGAACGCCTCGCCCATGCCTACGATCTGGTGCGTGGCGAGCGTGCCCGAGCGCATGCCGCGTTCGTGTCCGCCGCCGTGGATCTGCGGCTCAATGCGCACCCGCGGCTTCCTGCGCACATACTGCGCGCCTATGCCCTTCGGCCCGTACACTTTATGCGCGGTAACGGTCATCAGGTCGACTTTGAGTTTCTGCAGATCGATCTCGATCTTGCCCACGGCCTGAACTGCGTCGCAGTGAAAAATGATGCCCTTGGGGCGGCAGAGTTCGCCGATGGCGGCAATGTCCTGGATCACGCCGATTTCGTTGTTGACCATCATCACCGACACCAGAATGGTATCCGGGCGTATCGCCGCTTTCAGTTTTTCCAGATCGAGCAGGCCATTCGGCTCCGGGCTGAGGTAGGTCGCCTCGAACCCCTGGCGCTCGAGTTCGCGCACCGTATCCAGCACCGCCTTGTGCTCGGTCTTGACCGTGATGATGTGCTTGCCTTTGCCCTGGTAAAAATGCGCCGCGCCCTTGATCGCCAGGTTGTCGCCTTCGGTCGCGCCCGATGTCCAGACGATTTCCTTGGGGTCGGCATTGAGCAAAGCCGCGACATGCGCACGCGCCTCCTCCACCGCGGATTCGGTTTCCCAGCCGTAGGCATGCGAGCGGCTGGCAGGATTGCCGAATTTCTCGGTCAAATAGGGAATCATTTTCGCGGCGACGCGCGGGTCCACCGGCGTGGTCGCCGAGTAGTCGAGGTAAATGGGTTGTTTCATGATGATGAATTCATTCTAGAAGGAATAGGCTCGATTCACGCCGGCAGCGCAACGCCCTTGCGCGCAGCCGCTGGACGCCGTTCCATCACGATGGTCGCATTGCCGTTTTTCGCCAGTTGCTCACTCACCAAATGCTGCAACGTCACCGAATTCAGGTATTCGTATAGCTTGTCGTTCAGCGTGGCCCACAAATTATGCGTCATGCAACGCCGGTCTTCTTTGCAGTTTTCCAGACCGCCGCACTGGGTCGCATCCAGCGGTTCGTCCACTGCAACGATGATATCCGCCACCGATATTTTCTCTGTCGGGCGCGCCAGACAATAACCGCCGCCTGGACCACGCACACTCTCTACCAGTTCGTGCCGGCGCAGTTTGCCGAACAGTTGCTCCAGATACGACAGTGAAATACTCTGGCGTGCACCAATGCCGGCAAGCGTCACCGGTCCGTTGTGGTGGCGCAATGCCAGATCCAGCATCGCGGTTACGGCAAATCTGCCTTTGGTTGTCAGTCTCATCCTGTCCTCCTCTTTAATACCTGATCGATATAGTCAAGTATAGCCAAACCTGACTGATTTAGTCAACTATTTGTCTGACTCGACCTGCGACCTGGCGGAATCGAAACGCTCGACAACGGCGAGATCGTTATCTCTGCGCGCCTTCAGGGCCGCGATTTCCCGCTGAAGTTGCTCCAGGCGATGGTCCTGCTCCATCGAGTGGTCAAGCAGGCCCTGCAGCGCTTTCGCTATCGGATCGTCCGCCGCCTTGGCAGTGATTGCATAAGCGGAAAAGCCCAGCTTCGCCGCCTTTTCCTCGCGCGAGCGGTCCTGATCCTCAACAATTACACGCGCCGGAATGCCGATAGCTGACGCCCCGGGTGGAACGTCCTTAACCACCACGGCATTTGAGCCTATTTTCGCTCCTTCACCCACGACTATGGGTCCCAGTACCTTTGCGCCGGCACCGATGACGACGCGGTTGCCGAGCGTGGGATGGCGCTTGCCCTTGTTCCAGGAGGTTCCGCCCAGCGTGACGCCATGGTACAGCGTGACGTCGTCGCCAATCTCGGCGGTTTCGCCGATGACTACCCCCATGCCATGATCGATGAAAAAACGCCGGCCGATAGTGGCGCCGGGATGAATCTCGATGCCGGTCAGGAAACGCCCCAGATGCGACACTAACCGTCCCAGCCAGCGCAGATTCATGTGCCACAGCCAGTTCGCGATGCGGTGTATGCGCAGCGCGTGAAAACCCGGATAGCAGGTAACGACCTCCCAGGTCGTGCGCGCCGCCGGGTCGCGGTCGAAAACACTGGCGATATCTTCACGGATACTGTCAAACATGGGCGCGCCTGGTTTTAACCCAGAACTCCGAAAGATTGAGCGTTCATACGATGATAATGTAATTTATTATATATATCACGCAATATATTGTTTTATAACAAAATACAATGTAATTTCTATTGCAATTACAAGGCTTATATTACTAATCCCTAGTCTTTTGGTCAAGTATTTTTATCAAAGGAACTCAGCACCCCCCGCAGGATATTGACCTCCTCCTGTTCCAGGCCAACGCGCCCGAACAAACGCCGCAGGCGGGGAATCAGGCGCTTGGGATTGGCCGGGTTGAGAAAACCGCTTGCCAGGAGGCTTTGTTCGAGGTGAACGAAGAAATTCTCCACGTCCTCGTGCCGTGCCAGCGGGTGCTCGGCCGCTGGCAGTGATTGAGCACCGAGCAGCGCGACCCGCGTCTCATAGGCGAGCACCTGCACCGCAGCCGCCAGATTGAGCGAAGAATAGCCCGGATCGGCCGGGATATGCGCCACCGCCCCGCATTGCAGGATTTCCTCGTTGGTCAGCCCGGATTTCTCCGTGCCGAAGACGATGGCGACTTCGCCTTCCTTCGCTGCGGCTGCCAACTGCAGTGCAGCGCTGCGCGCGTCGCTCGAGACGTAGCCGAGTTCGCGCCCGCGCGCGCTTACCGCCAGCGCATAGACCGTACCGTGAAGCGCTTGTGCCAGACTGGCACAGACGCGGGCGCCCGCCAGCACATCCGCCGCGCCGCTTGCCATGGCCTCGGCATCGGCATCGATCGGCTTCTTCGGGTTGACCAGATAAAGCGTGGCGATGCCCATGGTCTTCATCGCACGCGCGGCCGCACCGATGTTTCCCGGATGCGAGGTGTGCGACAGCACCACACGAATTCGCGACAGCAGGTCAGTGCTCATATTAAAATCCACTCTTCCCGCGCATTCCGCGAAATCAGGCAAAGACCCCACATCCTATGCATCCCATGCTCAATATCGCGGTGAAAGCCGCGCGGCGCGCCGGCGCCATTATCAACCGCGCCGCGATGGACATCGACGCCCTGACGGTATCGACCAAGCGCCATAACGATTTCGTCACCGAAGTCGACCAGGCGGCGGAGCAGGCGGTAATTCAGATTCTGCTGAAGGCGTTCCCGGATCATGCGATTTTAGCAGAGGAGTCGGGCGCTCAAGGCAAATCGGATTACCTCTGGATCATCGATCCGCTGGATGGCACCACCAATTTCATTCACGGTTTCCCGCAGTATTGCGTATCGATCGGACTGCGGCACAAGGGCGTTGTTACGCAGGCGGTGATCTACGACCCGGGGCGCAATGAGTTGTACACCGCTTCGCGCGGGCACGGCGCCTATCTAAACGACCGGCGCCTGCGCGTATCCAAGCGCAAACAACTGGACGACGCACTGATCGGCACCGGATTTCCGTTCCGCGAGATCGGACAAATCGCCGACTACATGCCGGTATTGCGCCAGGTGATGGCGCAGACCGCTGGCGTGCGCCGCGCAGGCGCCGCTGCGCTCGACCTTGCCTATGTCGCCGCGGGGCGTCTGGACGGTTTTTGGGAAATCGGCCTGGCGCCCTGGGACATGGCCGCGGGCAGCCTGCTGATCCAGGAAGCGGGCGGCCTGGTGAGCGATTTCGACGGCAATGGCAATTACCTCGATGCCGGAAATATCGTCGCCGGCACACCCAAAGTGTTCGCGCCGCTGCTGCAGATCGTGGCCGCACACCATAAGAAGTAGTTGTTCATGTCCCTGCTGCGCACGCTGCAGGCATGGTTCGGCGGCGGCAGCGCCGCGCGGCTGGAGATGGCGATCCGGTTGCACGAAGCAGGCGATCTCGCCGGCGCCGAAGCGCACTACCAGACGATCCTGCACACCGACGCAAGCAACGCCGACGCCACCCACCTGCTCGGGCTGATCGCGCACCAGCGCGGCGAGCATGTGCGCGCGGTCGCGCAAATCCGCGCCGCAATCGCGCTCAACGCCGACAAGGCGATCTATCACTTCAACCTGGGCAATGCGCTGGCCGCGCTTGAACAGCCGCAAGCGGCGATTGCCAGCTTTCGTACGGCGACCACGCTTGCGCCCGGGCATATCGGCGCGCGCGCCAATCTGGCACACGCGCTCACGCTGACCGGCCAGCACCGCGATGCCGCGGTCGAATTGCGCTACCTGTTGCGCCAGCAACCCATTGCCGCCACGCGCGATGCGCTCGCAGCGGCGCTGATCCGCTGCGCCGACGCCGACCCCGCCGCGGCCGAAGCATACGACGAAGCCGCCGCCTTGCTGCAGCTGACATTGGAGGGCGCGGACGCTCCGGCCGAGACCAGGCTAGCGCTAGCCCACTGCCTGCAACAGCGCAAGCACTGGAGCGAAGCCGCCGATCAATACCTCGCAGTGCTGTTGCTGCAACCGGCCAATCCGCAAGCACATAACAGTCTCGCCAACTGCTACAACCAGCTGGGCCGGATTGCGGAGGCGATCCGGCATTACCGCGAAACTTATCGGCTGGCGCCTGATTTTCCCGAGGCGCTGGCGAGCGTGCTCGCATGCCTGAATTACGATCCTGAGTGCACACCGGCACAATCGGCTGCCGAGCACCGGCAATGGGCCGAGCAGGTGGCGGCGCCCCATTACCCAAGGACGGTGCAGTTTGATTACGACCGCGATCCCGAGCGCCGCCTGCGCATCGGTTACGTGTCGCCGGACCTGCGCCGCCATCCGGTGAGCGCGATTTTCGCCCCAGTGCTGGACGCACATGACCGCGATCGGGTCGAACCGATCTGCTACTACAATTTTGCCGGCGAAGATGCCGTCACCGTGCGCCTCAAGTCACTCGCCTCGCGCTGGCGCCCGGTCGCGGGTCTGAGCGACGACGCACTGTGCGAACAGATTCGCGCCGACCGCATCGACATCCTGGTCGACCTGGCCGGCCACACTGCGCACAACCGCCTGCTCGCGTTTGCAAGAAGACCAGCGCCGATACAGGTGAGTTGGCTCGGCTACTTCAACACCACCGGCCTCGCCACCATGGACTATTTCCTGAGCGATCCCTGGTGCTCACCGACGGGACAGGAAAGCCATTACGTTGAGCGTCTGCTGCGCCTGCCGCATACGCGATTTTGCTATCAGCCGCCGGAATATATGCCCGGCGTCGGCCCGCTGCCGGCTGAGAGCAGCGGCCACATTACGTTCGGTTGTCTCAACAACCTGTCCAAGCTCAACGTAAACGTGCTGGCGTTGTGGGGAGCAGTACTGTCCGCCATACCTAAGTCACGGCTGCTGCTGCAGGCCGCCGCATTGGACGATGCGCCCAACCGCACGCGCTTCGGCGCACTGTGCGCCAAACACGGCATCGCGCCGGATCGACTGGAACTGCGCGGCTTCGTGCCGATCGAGCAGGCGCCAGCGAGCTACGCCGAAATCGACATTGCCCTCGACCCGTTCCCCTTCTGCGGCGGCATGACCAGCCTGGAGGCGCTGTGGCAGGGTGTCCCGCTGGTGACGCTGGCGGGCGAGACCATCGCCGGCCGTCAGAGCGCGAGCATGCTGATGAACCTGGGACTGGCGGAACTGATTGCTGAAAACGCAGCGCAGTACCTGGAAATTGCGACACATCTCGCGCACGACCTGCCGCGCATAGCCGCACTGCGCTCCGGCCTGCGCGCGCGCGTCGCCGCATCGCCGCTGATGGACTATTCGATGTTCACGCACGCGCTCGAGGCGGCCTACCGCGATATGTGGCGGCTTGACCCAGGGTAGAAAACCGCCCGGCAACGGCAGGCTTGGCGCTCTACGGGCGGTTAGCCAGCCTGTCGACCAGTCGGCTCATGTTGCTTAGCGAAACCAGGTGCGCGTAGATCCAGCCCAGCTCCCCGGTCTTCAGCAATGCCTGCGTTTTGGTTTTGTCCAGTGACAGCAGTTTCTGCTCGTCCACCGCCATCAAACCGTTGAGAAGATAGTTGCGCCCGTCGGCCATTTCGGCCTTGGCACTCATCTGCGTGAACAAACTCAGCGTTTCGAGGTGCTTTACAAAGGCCTCAGTGCGCCGGAATTGCGCCTGGTAGGCATTGATGAAATTCAACGCACTTTCCAGAAATGCTGAATTATTACCTTTAGCGTCAAACAACGCTTCTCCGGCTTCAGCGTTGAACGCCGCGCTGGCCTCATCGATGCAGACGGTCAGCTCATCACCGCCGGTTTCAGCAAGGACAAAGGGATAGCGGCGCACAAATGCAGGAATGTAGCGTGCATCCCATTTTCCTTTGATATCGACAAAAACGTTTTCATCGTCCCGAAGCCCGAGCAGCGCAACCGGCACGACCTTATCGCCGGCCCGCGCAAACACCACCGGATATTCCTTGCACGCTTCCACGAATTCAACGCTGGTGAGCATCACTGAATTGGTCTTCGCCGCAAACAGAAAATCGCTTACCGCACCCACCTTGGC
>QYQC01000039.1 GCA_007280315.1 Betaproteobacteria bacterium
ATACCATACTCTCCGGTGTTGCGTTTCTCTGGACCTCCGGGTCGTTCGTGCTGGCGCTGCTGGTGTTTTTTGCCAGCATCGTGGTGCCGCTGGCGAAAATGCTTGCCCTCGTCGTGCTCGCCGGTTCGGTGCAGCTGCGCGCCGCCTGGCATCCGCGCACGCGCACGCGGCTGTACCGGGTGATCGAGTTTGCCGGGCGCTGGTCGATGCTCGACATTTACGTCGTGACCATACTGGTGGCCCTGGTTCAGGTGAATACGCTCGCTTCGATCCATGCGGGGCCGGGCGCGGCGGCATTCGGCGCGGTGGTGGTGCTGACCATGTTCGCCGCCGCGAGTTTCGATCCGCGCCTGATCTGGGATGCACTGGGAGAACAGCCATAACGACGCAGATACCCGATGCGGAAGAAATACCCGAGGCGCGGGCGATGCCGCATCGGCGCTGGTCGCTGCAGCTGGTGTGGCTGATTCCCATCGTCGCCGCGCTGATCGGCGGCTGGCTCGCGGCGAAGGCGGTGCTCGATCGCGGGCCGACGATCAGCATCAGTTTCAGCACCGCCGAAGGTCTGGAACCGCAGAAGACGCGCGTCAAGTACCGCAGCGTGGACATCGGCCGCGTTACCGCGGTCACCTTCTCGGAGGACCGCAAGCGGGTGGTGGCGACGGTGGAACTGAGCAAGCAGGCTGCGCCGTTCCTGGTCGCGGACACCCGCTTCTGGGTGGTGCGCCCGCGCGTGAGCGGCACGCAGATATCCGGACTGGGTACACTGCTCTCCGGCGCCTACATCGGCATGGACGCCGGCGTGGCGAGTGAATCGCGACGCGAGTTCGTCGGGCTCGACGTGCCGCCCATCGTCACCGTCGATCTGCCCGGGCGCCATTTCCAGCTGCATGCCGATGACCTTGGATCGCTCGACATCGGCTCGCCGGTCTATTTCCGCCGGGTCGAGGTCGGCTCCGTAGTCGCCTTCGAACTCGACCCGGACGGGGCAGGGGTGCTGCTGCGCGTTTTTGTCAACGCGCCCTACGACCGCTTCGTCAAGGCCGATACGCGCTTCTGGCAGGCTAGCGGATTCGACCTCGCGCTCGATGCGAACGGCATCAAGCTCAATACCGAGTCGATTGCCTCGGTGCTCCTCGGCGGCGTCGCCTTTCAGACCCCGGCCGAATCGGCGCAGGCGCCACCGGCGAAGGAAAACCTGCGCTTCGCGCTGTATCCAGATCGCGGCATTGCGATGCGCCTGCCGGACACCGCCGAGGAAACCTATAGCATGGTGTTCGACGAATCGGTGCGCGGACTCTCCGTCGGCGCGCCGGTGGATTTTCGCGGCGTAGTGGTGGGCGAAGTCGCCGCCATAGAGGTCGACGTTGACGCCGCCAGTGGGGAGGTGCGCGTTCCGGTCGAAGTGCGGCTTTATCCTGACCGGCTGCGCGGCAAGGCCAAACGCGCGGCCGCGCCGCCCGGCGTCCTGATCGACAAGCTGGTCGCGCGCGGTCTGCGCGCCCAGTTGCGCAGCGGCAGCCTGCTCACCGGCAAGCTGTTCGTCGCGCTGGATTACTTTCCCGATGAGCCGAAGGCCGTGCTGCAAAGACTCGCCGGGCGCGCCGAGATTCCGACCGTGATCAGCAGCCTGAAGGGCTTGCAGGCGATGTTGCTGCGGCTGGCGCGCAAACTGGAGCAGTTGCCGCTGGATGCCACGCTCGCCGACGCGCGCAAGTCGCTGCACACGCTGGAGAGCACGCTCGCGGCGGCCGAGCGCGCGGTCAAACGGGTGGACAGCGACCTCACGCCGCAGGCGGGGCGCACGTTGGCCGACCTGAGCCGCACCCTGTCCGGCGTGGAGAAGACGCTGGCCGGCGCGCAGCACAGTCTCGCCGGCATCGACGGCGTACTCGCCGAGGATGCGCCGATACAGCGCGATCTGCGCGAGACGCTGCGCGAGATTGCGCGCGCAGGCGAGGCGCTGCGCAGCCTGGCCGATTACCTCGAACGCAACCCGGGCGCGATTCTGCGCGGACGCATCGAGGCGCCGGCGCCGTGAGCAGGCGGCGCATACGGCGGGCATCGCTACTGGTTTCACTGCTTGCGCTTTGCGCCTGCGCCACGCCGGCGAACCTGCGCTACCACACGCTCACCGCCACATCACCGCCTGGGACGACAGCGGCCGGCGCAGTTGCGGAGTATCGGGTTGCCATCGGCCCGGTCAGCGTGCCGGAGGCAATCGACCGGCCACAGGTTGTGCTGCGCGTCGCGCCGACGCGCTACGCCATTGCCGATGCCGAGCGCTGGTCGGCGCCGTTGAAGCGCGAAATTCCGCGCGTCATCGCCGAAGATGTAGGCAGGCGCCTGCCGGCTGCGCGCGTCGCCGCCAATTTTCAGTATGGCGGACAGGATGCGGATTACCGCGTGTGGATCGACGTGCAGCGCTTCGAGTCGGTGCCGGGCGAATCGATCACGCTCGAAGCGGCGTGGAGCGTGCACAACCGCGCCGGCGCGCGCCTGCACGACGCGCGTTCGCTGTTCGTCGAAAAGGTGACTGCCCCGGGTGTGGCCCCGCTGGTCGCGGCGCACGAAACAGCGCTCGCCGCGCTGGCGCGTGAAATCGCCGCTACGCTAAGTGCCCTGGCGGCGGCGAAATAGGGGTTCTAAAGCGGATAGAAAATCGGCAACAGCAGTGTAAACGCGATCCACATGAGCAGCACCAGGGGCACGCCGACACGCAGGAAATCGGTGAACTTGTAGCCGCCGGCGCTGAAAATCAAAAGATTCGTCTTGTATGCAACCGGCGTGGCGTAGCTCATGTTGGCGCCGAACAGCACGGCCAGCACGAAGGCTTCGGGCGAAAGCCCGAGCTGGTGCGCGATGCTGATCGCGATCGGCGTGCCGATGACCGCGGCCGCGTTGTTCGACACGATGTTGGTCAGGATCGCCATCAGCAGCATCAACCCGCTCATCACCATCACCGGCGGCAGCCCCCCGGCGAGCGCAACGTAGAGTTGCGCCAGGTAGTCCGCGCCGCCGGTGCGCGTCAGTGCAAGACCCATGGCCAGGCTTACCGCCACGATCAGGATCACCTGCGTGCTCAGCGCTTCGGCGGCGTCGGTCCAGGTGAGGCAGCGCGTCAGCAGCATCAGGCCCATGCCGGCGAGCGCGCTCACCGCGATCGGTGCAATGTCCAGCGCGGCGACGGCGACGACCAGAAACATGATCGCCAGCGCGATCGGCGCCTTTGCAGTGTGCGGCAGGTCGACGGTCGCATCGAGCACCAGGGTATCGCCGCTGGAGCGCAGCTCGGCCAGGCTGTCGGCCGCGCCCTGGGCGAGCAATACATCGCCGACCTGCAGTACGATCCCGTTAAGGTCGCCCTTGGTGAGCGTCGTCTGGCCGCGGGCGCGATGGATCGCTAGTATCATCAGCCCGTAGCGATCGGTATAACGCGCCTGGCGCACGGTGCTGTAACACAACGGCGAATGCTCGGTCACCACGATTTCGGCAAGCTGCTGGCCTTCGGCCAGCAGCGGATGTTCGTCATTCACCGGGGTCGCGTCATCGGCGATGTTATAAAGTCTTGCCTGCAGTAGATGCTCGAACTCTTTCAGGTTTTCCGGCGAATCGCGCACCAGCAGGCGGTCGCCCTCGCTCATGACAGTCGTCGGCAATTTGCTCACCGTCAGATTCGCGCCGCGGTGGATCGACAGCACCTTCATTCGCTCTTCGGTCTTGGCCAGCACCTCGGAGAAGCTCTTGCCGACGGCGAAACTGTCCTTGCCGATGTGCAGCATGGCCTCGAACACGCGCGGCGAAGTATCCGCGAGCAAGGGCGTGCGCTCCGGCAGCAGGCGCGGCGCGACCAGCCACAGGTAGACAATGGCGATGCCCGCCGCGATTGCCGCAGGCAGCATGAAATCGAACATTTCGAACCGGCGCATGCCCAGATCCGATGCAATCGAGATCACCAGCAGGTTGGTCGAGGTGCCGATGGTGGTTCCCATGCCCCCGACCAGGGTCGCCAGCCCCATCGGCAGCAGGATCCCTGAAGCCGGTTGTTTGCTGCGCAGCGAGGCGCTGATCAATACCGGCAGCAGCATGACCACGATCGGCGTGTTGTTGAAAAACGCGCTCGCTATCGCCGCGAACGCCAGCGTCAACAGCAGCGACAACACCGGACGCACGGACCACATCCGCGACAGCGCCGCGGCGAGCGGGCGCAACGCGCCCGTGGTTTCCATCCCCCTGCCGAGGATCATCAGCGCGCAGATGGTCACCAGCGCTTCGTGGCCGAAGCCGGCAAAGAACTCGGCAGGATCGAGGTCGACTCCGGCGCGTTGGTAGGGAAATGCGGTAAACCCAACGACCAGGGCAATCAGCACCAGCAGACACGAGCTCTCCAGCGCGATGGTCTCGCGCGTAAACAGGAACAGCGCGAACACGATCAGGACCAGAACGGCAATGCCGTGGGCGTCAGGCGCAGGTGGCAGCATGTTATACGGCTTCGCGCACCGGGCCGGGGTTCAGATTCCGACCTGAAGCCCTACGGTCATCGTCTGCGCGGCCGGGAGATGATAGGTGGCGGTTGCGTCCTCAGTGTTGCGGGCGAGAAACGAAAAAATCTTGTCGCGCCAGATGACCATGCCGTGCCGCTTGCGCCCGGCCAGCAGGTCGACATGACCGATCATGTAATGAACCCCGTCCAGATCCAGCGCCAGGCCGAGGTCCGCGCAGGCGCGCAGCTCCGAGGGAATATTGGGCGTCTGCATGAAGCCATAGCGCAGCACGATGCGATAGAAGCCGATGTCGAGCTGGGTAAATTCCATGCGCTCATCCCGGCTGGTCGTCGGAATCGGCTCGATGACGACTGTCACCACAATGATGTGCTGGTACAGCACGCCGGTGTGCAGCACCAGCTTTTGCAGGGACGGCGGGGTCTGCTCCAGGCGGCCGGTGAAAAACACCGCGGCGCCCGGGATACGCGGAATCTGCTCGTTGGTCACGCGCCCGATGAAGGTCTCCAGATTCGGCGTGGTGGCCGCAATCTGCTGCGCCAACAGCGCAGCGCCGCGGCGCCAGGTGGTCATGACGGTGAACAGGATCGCGCCGATCACCAATGGCAGCCAGCCGCCATCGGGTATGGTGAGCATGTTTGATCCGAGGAACGCCAGGTCGATGGCGAGGAAGCCGATGAGGAAGGCGAGGGCCGCCGGCAGACTCCAGCCGCCGCGCTCGCGCGCGACATTGAACGCCAGTATGCTGGTGATGGCCATGGTGGAATTGACGGCGACGCCGTAGGCTGCCGCAAGATTGCCGGAGGTACGAAACGCCATGACCAGGGCGATGGCGGCCACCATCAGTATCCAGTTGACCGCGGGCATGTAGATCTGTCCGCGCGCGTCGGCCGAGGTATGCGCCACGGTAAGGCGCGGCAGCAGCCCCAGTTGCATCGCCTGGCGCGTGAGCGAATAGGCGCCCGTGATCACAGCCTGCGATGCAATGCAGGTGGCAGCCGTGGCAAGAATGATCAGTGGATACAGTCCCCAGGAGGGCGCGAGATGATAGAACGGATGGATGGTCTTCGACGGCTCGGCGATCATGATCGCGCCCTGGCCGAAGTAATTGATGAGCAGCGCCGGTAGCACGAAGGCAAACCAGACTTTGCGTATCGGCCAGCGGCCGAAATGTCCCAGGTCCGCATACAGCGCTTCGCCGCCCGTGGTGACCAGGAACACGGCATAGAGTACGAAGTAGCCGGTGATGCCGTTGTCGATGAAAAAGCGCACCGCGTACCATGGGTTGATCGCCAGCAGCACCTGCGGCGCCATCAGGATGCCTCTGATACCAAGCAGCGCCAGGACCGCAAACCAGATCAGCGTGAGCGGACCGAAGACCGCGCCTATGGTCGCCGTTCCGTGCCGCTGTACGGCGAACAGCAGGATCAGAATGATCACCGTGATCGGTATCACATAGCTGTGCAGCGCGGGGGCCGCAAGCTGCAGACCTTCCACCGCACTCAGCACCGAGATTGCCGGCGTGATCATCGCCCCGCCGTAGAGCATCGACGCGCCCAGCACGCCGAGCAGGATCAGCGCGCGGCGGCTGCGCCGCTGTTGATTCTGTTCCGGGCGCAGCAGCGCGATCAGGGCAAAGGTTCCGCCCTCGCCGCGATTGTCCGCGCGCAGCACATAAACCATGTACTTGAGCGAAATGACCAGGAGCAGCGTCCAGAATATGAGCGACAGAATGCCGAGCACGTTCTCGGGTGTGGCCGGAATCGGATTCTTGCCGGCAAAGCATTCGCGCAAGGCATAAATCGGGCTGGTGCCGATATCGCCGTATACGACGCCCAGGACCGCGACCGCGAGTACCGCAAACGATTCGCTGTGCGGCTTGGATGCCGGAGCGCGCTTGTGCGCCTCCTCCTGCGCATCACGGCCGTCGCCTTTCACCGGATTGTCCGGCATCGTGCACCTCGCTTATACGCTGCAAAACCTTGCTCGGCGCATTCTACTGCCTTCGGCATGATTGCGGCCGGAGTACGGACTGAATTTGGCGCGAATGCCCGATCATGGTACAATACAAACCTCACTCAATCATCGCGACGCCGCGACGTTCAGGGCCAGATGCCGAACGCGGCGAAGCGCAAGCTTCACCGGCCCTACGCCCACTTTGCTGGGTAGGTAATACGGGCGACAGATTCTCGCAACGCCATTCTCCGAAGTGCCCGCCGCAGGCGGCATGAAAGGTAATCCTATTGTGAAAAATCAAATGTTGACCGACCACGATAT
>QYQC01000253.1 GCA_007280315.1 Betaproteobacteria bacterium
GGTGTTGGCGATGCCGCCGCCGACGATCAATTCATCCACCTTCGCAGCAAGCGCCGCGAGGATGGTGAGCTTGGTCGATACCTTGGAGCCGGCGACGATCGCGATCAGAGGCCGGGCGGGCGCAGCCAGCGCCTTGCCCAGCGCCTCCAGTTCCGCCGCCATCAGCGGCCCGGCACAGGCAACGGGTGCGAACTTCGCCGCGCCGTAGGTGGTCGCTTCGGCGCGGTGCGCCGTTCCGAACGCGTCGTTGACATAGATATCGCACAAGTCCGCGATACGCTTCGCCAGCGCGTCGTCGTTCTTCTTTTCACCCTTGTTGAAACGGCAGTTTTCCAGCAACACCACCTTGCCCGGCTCCACCTCGACACCGTCCAGCCATTCGCGCTTGAGCGGCACCTCGACCCCGAGCAGCCCGGACAGGTGACGCGCCACCGGCGCGAGCGATTCCGACTCGCTCCATTCCCCCTCCTTCGGCCGGCCAAAATGGGAGGCCAGCATCAGGCGCGCGCCCGCGGTAAGCGCAAAGCGGATGCCCGGCAGAGCTGCGCGAATGCGCGTGTCGTCGCTGATCACGCCGTCCTTGGCGGGTACATTGAAATCCACGCGGATCAGCACCCGCTTGCCGCGCAGGTCGAGATCGGTCATTTTCAGGATGGCCATGTCGTTCTCGTTGAAATACGGTTGTAAATCAGTTAGCAAGACCTTGCGCGGACGAGAAATCCGTCCGCGCGGATCGTCGATTGCCTGCGGATGATGAAACCATCCGCAGGCAATCGACGATCTTGTTAGAACCCAACACCATCCTTGCTTTTACCAGTAACCGTGATTTCCGTACGGATGCTTTCTATCCGTACGGAAATCACGGTTGGCGCGCGCAGCGCGCAAGGTCTTAACATACTCTGCCCGAACGAAAAGCTCGGTTATCTCACTTTCGGACAGCGCGGACTCTACGCAACGCCGGAGCGACAATCACCCGCGCCCGGTCGCAATTCACTTCGCGTTCATGAACGCAACCGTCGTGTCCAGCATGCGGTTGCTGAAACCCCACTCGTTGTCATACCAGGAGGACACCTTCACCAGCGTCCCGCCCGACACCTTGGTCAGCGTGGAATCGAAAATGCTGGAATGCGGATTGTGGTTGAAGTCCACCGACACCAGCGGGTCCTGGTTGTAGGCAAGGATGCCCTTCAGGCTGCCTTCGGCCGCGTCTTTCATTACCTGGTTGATTTCCTCGGCGCTGGTCGCGCGCTTGGCGACGAAGGACAGGTCGACCACTGAAACGTTGATGGTGGGCACGCGCATGGCATAGCCGTCAAGCTTGCCGTTCAGTTCCGGCAGCACCAGGCCCACGGCCGCTGCCGCGCCGGTTTTGGTCGGGATCATCGACATCGTCGCCGAGCGCGCGCGGCGCAGGTCCTCGTGATAGACGTCGGTCAGTACCTGATCGTTGGTATAGGCGTGAATGGTGGTCATCAGGCCGCAGACAAGACCGATCTTGTCGTGCAGTGGCTTTACCATCGGCGCCAGGCAGTTGGTGGTGCAGGAGGCGTTCGATATCACCGTGTGCGCCGCCTTCAGCACGTTGTGATTCACGCCGTAGACGATGGTGGCGTCGACGTCCTTGCCGCCGGGAGCGGAAATAATCACTTTTTTCGCGCCTGCCTTGAGGTGCGCGCCGGCTTTCTCCTTGCTGGTGAACAGACCGGTGCATTCCAGCACCACGTCCACGTCGAGTTCGGCCCAGGGCAGCTCGGCCGGATTGCGGATGGCGCAGACGCGAATCCTGTCGCCGTTCACGAGCATGTTGTCGCCTTCGACCGTGACCGTGCCCGGGAATTTGCCATGGGTGGTGTCATAGCGGGTCAAATGGGCATTGGTCTGGGCGTTGCCCAGGTCGTTGACGGCGACGATCTGAATATCCTGCTTCTTGCCGCCCTCATACAGGGCGCGCACGATGTTGCGTCCGATGCGGCCATAGCCGTTGATTGCGACCTTGATCGTCATGACTTGCTCCTAACGAAGATTTGGAATTCCGGGTTCAAACAGACAACCATAGGTATACCACGGATCGCCGCGAAAACGGTTTGAGCAATGTCAATTTCGCGACGATCCTCCGTCTGCGCCTAGACCACTCCCTTCACCGCCGCCACTACATGGTCGACGGTGAAACCGAAATACTTGAACAGCTCCGGACCGGGCGCGGACTCGCCATAGCGATCGATACCGATCACGGCGCCTTCGAGGCCCACGTATTTGCGCCAGTAATCGGACACGCCCGCCTCGACCGCGACGCGCGGCACGCCGCGCGGCAAGACCGTTTCACGATAGGCGGCGTCCTGGCGATCGAACACGCTGGTCGAAGGCAGGGACACCACGCGCACGCGCACGCCCTCTGCGCCAAGCTGTGCCTGCGCGCCCATGGCGAGTTGCACTTCCGAACCGGTGGCGAGCAGCAACGCCTGTGGCGCGCCGGCGCAGTCGGCGAGCACGTAGCCGCCGCGTGCGATTCCCGCGAGCATCTTGGCGTCGCGCTTCTGGAATGGCAGGTTCTGACGCGAGAACACGAGTGCGCTCGGACCATCGCTGCGCTCGACCGCACTGATCCACGCCTGCGCGGATTCAACGGTATCGCAGGGGCGCCACACATCCAGGCCCGGCATCAGCCGCAGGCTGGAGACGTGCTCCACCGACTGATGCGTGGGACCGTCCTCCCCAAGGCCGATCGAATCGTGGGTAAACACGAAAATATTGCGCAGCTTCATCAGTGCCGCCATGCGCAGCGCGTTGCGCTCATAGTCGGAAAAGGTGAGGAACGTTCCGCTGAAAGGAAGCAGACCGCCATGCAGCCCCATGCCGTTGGTGATGGCCGCCATGCCGAATTCGCGCACGCCGTAGGATATGTAATTTCCGCCGCCGTCAGCGCTCAGGGTTTTCGCGCCGGACCAGTTGGTCAGATTCGATCCGGTGAGGTCGGCCGACCCGCCGACGAATTCGGGCAATGCCGGTGCCAGGCCTTCGATCGCATTTTGCGACGCCTTGCGTGTGGCGACGGTCTCCGCCTTGGCGTCGATTTTCGCGAGCAGCGCGTCGCAATGCTTGCGCCAGCTGGCCGGCAACTCCCCCGCCATGCGCCGCCGGAACTCGGCGGCGAGTGGCGCATGCTGTTTCGCATAAGCGGCGAAGCGCTGGTTCCATTCGCCCTCGATGGCGGCGCCGCTCTGCCGCGCGTCCCAGCCCGCATAGACTTCCGGCGGCAGTTCGAACGGCGGGTGAGTCCAGCCGATCGCCGCGCGCGTGGCTGCGACTTCCTTTTCGCCCAGTGCCGCGCCGTGCGCGTCGTGCGATCCGGCCTTGTTCGGCGAGCCTTTGCCGATGACAGTCTTGCAGCAGATGAGACTGGGCCGGTCGCTCACCGCCTTGGCCGCCGCGATCGCGCGATCCACCGCATCCACGTCGTGACCGTCCACCGCGGGAATCACGTGCCAGCCGTAGGCTTCGAAGCGCTTCGGCGTGTCGTCGGTAAACCAGCCCTCGACCTTGCCGTCGATGGAAATGCCGTTGTCGTCGTAGAGCGCAATCAACTTCCCAAGTTTGAGCGTGCCGGCGAGCGAACAGGCCTCGTGCGAAATGCCTTCCATCAGGCAGCCGTCGCCGAGAAACGCATAGGTGTGGTGATCGACGATAGCGAGCCCGGGCCGGTTGAACTCGGCGGCGAGCAGGCGCTCGGCCAGCGCCATGCCAACCGCGTTGCCGACGCCCTGCCCCAACGGCCCGGTGGTGGTTTCCACACCCGGGGTCACGCCGACCTCCGGGTGACCCGGCGTCTTCGAGTGCAGCTGACGAAAACGCCGCAGTTCATCGATCGGCAGCGCGTAGCCCGTGAGGTGCAGCAGCGAATAGAGCAGCATCGAGCCGTGGCCGTTGGAGAGCACGAAGCGGTCGCGGTCGGCCCATTTCGGGTTCGCCGGATTATGGCGCAGGTGGCGATTCCACAGGGCAAGTGCGATTTCCGCCATGCCCATGGGCATGCCCGGATGGCCGGAGTTGGCGGCCTGCACCGCGTCCATGGATAGGGCGCGGATCGCATTGGCGAGGTCAGCAGTCGATGTTTTCATGGTGGGGGGGACAGTGCGAAGGGAGGATTATCGTCGAAGCGGCGCGATTTTTCCAATGCGGGCGCCAACGAGAGACGAAAGAAAGCCGCGCCTATCGGGTATGGTACAAGTGTTCAATGGGGAAGTCCTCATCCTCTGATCCTCCTCCCAAAGGGAGTAGGAGGTTTCGAGGCGCAAATGGGCCTTCGCCCATTTGCGCCAACCTCACTAAGCGCGGCGCTTGCGGTCCATGAACTGCAGGATCATCGGGGTGAATATCAGCTGCATCGCCAGTTCCATTTTTCCGCCCGGTACGACGATGATATTGGGCCGCGACATGAACGAGTCGTGCAACATGGTGATCAGGTAAGGCAGGTCTATGCCCTTGGGATTGGCGAAGCGGATCACCAGGAAGCTCTCGTCGGCGCTGGGGATATCGCGCGCGATGAACGGATTCGAAGTGTCCACGGTGGGCACGCGCTGAAAATTGATATGGGTCCGCCCGAACTGCGGCACGATGTAATTCACATAGTCGGGCATGCGCCGCAGGATGGTATTCACCACCGCCTCGGTGGAATAGCCGCGCGTCGCCTTGTCGCGATGCAGTTTCTGGATCCACTCCAGATTGATCGTCGGCACCACGCCCACCAGCAGGTCGGCGTGGTGCGCGATATTTACCTTGTCGGTGACCACCGCACCGTGCAAACCCTCGTAGAACAAGAGATCGGTGCCCTGCGGCACGTCCTCCCACGGCGTGAACGTCCCCGGCTCCTGTCCGAACGGTGCGGCCTCGGCCGCGTTGTGCAGGTACTTGCGGTTGCGGCCGCCGCCGCTCTTGCCATAGGTCGCAAACAGCGCCTCCAGTTCCTCGAACAGATTGGATTCCGGGCCGAAATGGCTGAAATGGTTGTTGCCGCTTTGCGCCGCCTCATCCATCGCCGCTTTCATCGCCTTGCGGTCGAAGCGGTGGAAAGCGTCTCCCTCGACGATGGCGGCGTTGAGTTTCTCGCGCCGGAATATGTGCTGGAACGTGCGTGTGACCGAGGTGGTGCCGGCGCCGGATGAACCGGTAATCGCAATGACCGGGTGTTTGACGGACATGACTCTTGCCTTTCCAGATTATTGACGGTGGCCGACGGTTTCTTCTACTGCACGAACAGCGAGCGCTCGTTGAACAACGGCGACGTAAACGGCTGATCCACGCCGCGATCGTGCTCGCCATGATAGCGCTCGATGCGCTCGACTTCCTCCTTTGAGCCGAGGATTACCGGCACGCGCTGGTGCAGTCCTTCCGGCGCAACTTCGAGTACGCGTTCGCGTCCGATCGAGGCCGCGCCCCCTGCCTGTTCCACCAGATACGCCATCGGGTTCGCTTCATACAGCAGGCGCAGGCGCCCGGCTTTGGCCAGGTCCTTGCTGTCCTTCGGATACATGAACAATCCGCCACGCATCAGAATACGGTGCACTTCGGCGACGAATGACGCTATCCAGCGCATGTTGAAGTCTTTGCCCCGCGGTCCACTCCGGCCGGCAAGGCATTCGGTGACATAGCGCTTAACCGGCGGCTCCCAGAAGCGCTGGTTGGACGCATTAATGGCGAACTCGCTCGTTTCAGCCGGAATGCGCAGGTCGGGATGAGACAGAATGAACTCGCCGATTTCCCGGTCCAGGGTAAAGCCGTGCACGCCATGGCCCAACGTGAGCACGAGCATGGTGGTCGGGCCGTAAATGGCGTAGCCGGCGCAAACCTGCTCGGTGCCGGGCTGGAGAAAATCCCGGGTCGTCGGCTCGACGATGCCGTCGGCGCAGCGCAACACCGAGAAAATCGAGCCCACCGCGACGTTGACATCGATATTGCTCGACCCATCCAGCGGATCGAACGCAAGCAGGTAGCGGCCGCGCGGATATTGCGGGGGAATCTGATAGATCTCCTGCAGTTCCTCGGAGGCCATGGCGGCGAGATGCCCGCCGCGTTCGTTGGTACGCAGGAAAATGTCGTTCGCCATGACGTCGAGTTTCATTTGCCTTTCGCCCTGGACGTTTGTTCCGGCCGCGGCACCATTGACGCCGGCCAACGCACCTTTGCCGATGAGATTGGCGATGCGCTTGCAGGCAAGACGAATGTCGTTCAGAAGCGCCGTGAATTCGCCGGTGGCACCGCTGAATTTGCGCTGCTCGCCGATGATGAATTCGGTAAGCGTACTTTTTAGCGGCATATGCCCCTCGTTGCCATCGTTATGCCGCCCGAGTCGCCGCGGCGTGCAGCTGCTGCAGTCGTTCCAGTGTCAGATACGGCCCGCCGGCGAGTCTGGCGTCGCCGCCTTCCAGCGGCGCGTTCGCGTCGCCCAGATTTCGCAACAATAAATCCGCGCCGCTGAAGTCCTGTCCTTCATTCCACGCAGTGGGCGTAACCACCGTGTACATCCCCGCTGCCTTGGCCGATCGCAGGCCGTTGACCGAGTCCTCGAAGGCAACACAGTCCTCGGCCGGGAGCCGCAGCATACCAAGCGCCCGCGCATAAATATCGGGCGCCGGTTTTTTGTTTTCCACCACGTCGCCGCAGGCCATGGCCTCGAACCAGTTCCAGGCTTCGGCGCCGAACTGCGCGCCGATCAGCGCCGAAATATTGGCTGAAGTGGTCGTCGATGCGATGCCCAGACGCAGCCCGGCCGCGCGCGCCTCGCCGATCAACCGCGCCACGCCGGGGCGCAGCGGCGCGCAACCGTCGGCGATCAGTTCGCCGTAGAGACGCGTTTTGCTGCCGTGAATGAGTTGCACCATGCGTTCCAACCGTGTCTTTTCCTGCGGCGGAATCGTAAGTGACTTGATATAAACCGAAATGCGCTCCTTGCCGCCGGAGGTACGCAGCAGTTCGGCATACTCGCGCCGGCTCCAGTCCCAGGCGAGGCCGTGCTCGAGGAACGCCGCGTTGAATGCCTGCCGATGCGTCTCCTCGGTATCGGCGATGGTGCCGTCGACGTCGAATATCAGTGCCTTGATGCTCACCAACTCTCCTCGTTCTGCATACGCCTAGACCGTCTTGCCGCGAAATACGACCATAGCCGCGCCCTGGGTCTGCTTGAGTTTATCGTAGCCGACCAGGCGCACGTGGTTATTCGGATTGGCCTTGTGACAGGCCTCGGCTTCGGCGAGGACGCGGTCCACGTTAGTTTCGCCAAACAGCGGCAATTTCCACATGTACCAGTAATTGTCCATCAGGTGCGTAGGCTCGGTGTGCTCCAGTGCCGGCGTCCAGCCACGTGCGACGATGAATTCAACCTGTTTGCGGATGCGCTCCGGCGTCATCGCCGGCAGGTAGGAAAAGGTGCCGAATTTGCGGCTCGCCGGATCCGACCGCCGCGATTTGTAGTCCCGCATTTCACTCATCTTCTTGCTCCCAGAGAATTGCCGACGATGCTTAAGCGTCTACGGTGTCGAGCTTATCGACGGTGTCGAATTCAAACTTGATTTCCTTCCACGTCTCCATCGCCGCCTTCAGCTCCGGGCTGGTCCTGGCCGCTGCGACGAGGATCTCCCTGCCTTCCTTCTCCACCTGGCGACCCTGATTGCGCGCCTCGACACAGGCCTCCAGTGCCACGCGGTTGGCGCAGGCGCCGGCGGCGTTGCCCCAGGGGTGGCCGAGCGTGCCGCCGCCGAACTGCATCACCGAATCGTCGCCGAAGATGGCTACCAGCGCCGGAATATGCCAGACATGGATACCGCCTGAGGCCACCGGAAACAGACCCGGCATGAAGCCGAAATCCTGGTCGAAGAAGATACCGCGCGCACGATTCTCAGGAATGAATTTTTCGCGCATCAGATCGATCCAGCCCAGGGTCGCCTCGCGGTCGCCCTCGAGCTTTCCCACAACGGTGCCCGAATGCAGGTGGTCGCCGCCCGAAAGCCGCAGGCATTTCGCCAGCACGCGGAAGTGGATGCCGTGATGGCGATCGCGGTCGAGTACCGCGTGCAGCGCGCGGTGCACGTGCAGCAGAATGCCGTTGTTGCGGCACCAGTTGGCGAGCCCGGTATGCGCGCAAAAACCGCCGGTGAGGAAGTCGTGCATGATGATCGGCATGTCGAGTGCCTTGGCGTGCTCCGCCCGCTTGTACATTTCTTCCGGGGTAGGCGCAGTGACATTCAGATAATGACCTTTGCGCTCGCCGGTCTCAGCCTCGGCTTTTTTCACTGCTTCGGCGACGAAGTCGAAGCGCTGGCGCCAGCGCATGAACGGCTGCGAATTGACGTTCTCGTCGTCCTTGGTGAAGTCCAGGCCGCCGCGCAGGCATTCGTACACCGCACGGCCGTAGTTCTTCGCCGACAAACCCAACTTCGGCTTGATGGTGCAGCCCAACAGCGGCCGGCCGTATTTGTTCATGATGTCGCGCTCGACCGCGATGCCGTGCGGCGGCCCGCCGCAGGTCATCACGTAGGCGAGCGGAAAACGCACGTCCTCCAGCCTGAGCGCGCGGATCGCCTTGAAGCCGAACACATTGCCGGCGAGCGAGGTAAGCACGTTGACCACCGAGCCTTCCTCGAACAGGTCGATGGGATAGGCGATGAACGCGTAAAAGCAGGATGGATCGCCCGGCACGTCTTCGATGCGATAGGCGCGGCCCTTGTAATGATCGAGATCGGTCAGCAGATCCGTCCATACCGTGGTCCAGGTACCGGTGGAGGACTCGGCCGCCACTGCCGCCGCGGCCTCCTCGCGCGGAACGCCTTCCTGTGGCGTGATCTTGAAACAGGCCAGAAGGTCGGTGTCCTTGACCGGATAGTCGGGTTCCCAGTACGTCTGCCGGTAGTCCTTAACTCCGGCGCTGTAGCCGCTTCCCGCCTTGCCCATGCTTTCCTCCGCTGAATGTTCGTTGAATTGGGACAAAGATTAACCTTGTCCATGCATAAATGATAATCACAGTTTCTTATTCATATGATAAGCTTTCCATGATGCGACCAATCGGCTTGAAACGATGACCCTGCGGCACGCGACGCTGCGCCAGCTGCAGGTATTCGAGGCCGTCGCGCGCCAGCTTTCGTTCTCGCGCGCGGCAGCGGAACTGCATTTGACCCAGCCCGCGGTGTCGATGCAGGTGAAACTGATGGAACGGCATGCGGGGCTGCCCCTGTTCGAGCGCATCGGCAAGAAAATATTTCTGACAGGCGCCGGGACCGAGCTGCATCAGCACAGCCGCGTCATCGCGCAGCAGCTGCGCGATGCAGACGACGCGCTCGCCGCGCAAAAGGGTCTGTCGCAGGGCCGGCTGGTGATCACCATGGTGAGTACTGCGAAATACCTGGTGCCGCCGCTGCTGGCGCGTTTCCTCAAACAACACCCCGGCGTTACGGTAAAGCTGTCCGCGAACAACCGCGAAATCGTGCTGAAGCAACTCGCCGAGAACGATGTGGACCTCGCCATCATGGGACGCACGCCGCAGGGCATGGAGGCCGTGGCCGAGCCGTTCGCGCGCCACCCGCACGTAGTCATTGCCGCGCCGGACCATGCGCTCGCCGGCAAGCGGCGCATTGCGCTCGCGCGTCTGGCGAAGGAAACCTTCCTCATCCGCGAACCGGGCTCGGGCACGCGCGGGCTGCTGGAGCGCCTGTTCGCCGAGAACAAGTTGCCGCTCAACGTAAGCATGGAGATGGCGAGCAATGAGACGATCAAGCAGGCGGTGCAGGCGGGCATGGGCATCAGCCTCCTGTCCCTGCACACCATCGAACTGGAGCTGACGATGCGGCGCCTCGTCGTTCTCGACGTCCGCGGTCTGCCGATCGTGCGCGACTGGCACGTGGTGCACCTGGCGGCCAAGCGTCTGTCGCCGGTGGCGCAGGCATTCAGAACATTCCTGCTGTCTGCCGCCGGAAAACTGGTTCCGAAAAAGTGATCGGTCCGGCGCGAGCACTTATAATGCTCAACTGAACTGAAACTACGGGAGAAACGCAATGGCAAAAGTCGCATTCCTCGGCCTCGGCGTGATGGGCTTTCCGATGGCCGGCTACCTCGCCAAGAACGGACATGAAGTCACGGTCTACAACCGCACCCGCGCCAAGGCCGACGCCTGGGTGGCCAAGCACGGCGGCAAGGCCGCCGACACGCCCAAAGCCGCCGCGCAGGGAGCGACAATCGTTTTTTCCTGCGTCGGCGACGACCCCGACCTGCGCGCCGTGACCGTGGGCGCGAACGGTGCATTCGAAGGCATGGCCGCCGGCAGCATTTACGTCGACCACACCACCGCCTCGGCCAATGTCGCGCGCGAACTATTCGCCGCGGCGGCGAAGAGGAGCATCCATTTCATCGATGCGCCGGTATCCGGCGGCCAGGCGGGCGCCGAGAACGGCACGCTAACCGTCATGTGCGGCGGTGACGCGGCGCCGTTCGAAACGGCGAAACCGGTGATCGCCCATTTCGCCAAGGCGGTGACCCTGCTCGGGCCGTCGGGCGCGGGGCAACTCACAAAAATGGTCAACCAGATCTGCATCGCCGGCCTGGTCCAGGGCCTGTCCGAAGGCATCAACTTCGGACTCAAAGCCGGGCTGGACATGAAACAGGTGCTGGAGGTAATCGGCAAAGGCGCAGCCCAGTCCTGGCAGATGGACAATCGCGGCAAAACCATGATCGACGACAAGTTCGATTTCGGATTTGCCGTGGACTGGATGCGCAAGGACCTGCGCATCGCGCTGGAGGAAGCAAAGAAGAACGGCGCCGCGGTTCCGGTCACCGAAATCGTCAACGGCTTCTACGGCGAGATCCAGAAAATGGGCGGCGCGCGGTGGGATACTTCCAGCCTGATCCGGCGCCTTAGGAAAGTTTAAGGCAGTGCCGAAAACGTGCCGGAGCACGCCGGCATGATGCCCTTCAATGCGCCTGAGGATTTCGTCGGCGGCGCGCTCGATACGGGCGAGCCCGACAGCGCGAGCCTGTGCTTCGTGTTCCAGCAAACCCTGCTGCTCGTGGGCGGCGCCACGCCTGGCGCACAACTACCCGGGCACGAGCACATTGCCGGCATCGGAGTCGCGCCGCTGCGCCGCCTGTATCTGGGCACCCTGGGCGGGCGTGCCTGCTACGCCTTCGAATACGACGCCGATACGCCCGCGACGCAGGGTATGCAGTGGCAGGGATTGCGAACGCTCTATAACCGGTTGGACGACAGCCTGTTTGCGCTCGCCGGCCGCGCGCTGCAGTACATCGACTGGGACCGCACGCACCAGTACTGCGGCCGCTGCGGAACACCCACGCAGCATCGAAGCGGCGAACGCGCGCGTGAATGCGCCACCTGCGCGCTGATCGTCTATCCGCGCATTGCGCCGGCGGTCATGTGTCTGATCCGGCGCGGGCGCAAGATCCTGCTCGCGCGCTCGCAGCGCTTTCCGCCGGGCATGTACAGCGCGCTTGCCGGCTTCGTCGAACCGGGCGAGTCGCTGGAGCAGTGCCTGGCGCGTGAAGTGCTGGAGGAAACCGGGGTGCGCATCGTCAACACGCGCTATTTCGCCAGCCAGCCCTGGCCGTTTCCGCACTCGCTCATGATTGCCTTCGTCGCCGATTACGCCGGTGGCGAGATCACGCCGGCGCCGGACGAAATCGAGGACGCGCAGTGGTTCGATATCGACGCGCTGCCGAAATTGCCCAACAGGATTTCGATCGCGCGGCGCTTGATCGACGGCGTAGTGGCCGAAATGCGCGCATCCTGAGTATTGCCGGTCGACTTCTACAGGGCGCGGAAGAAATCTGCCCGTTCGATAGCCCGCTTCGGCACCTCGTTCATTGTTCGTGGTCCAAGCCGGGCAGGCCATCGATGCTGCGTACATTGTTTTGGCTTCGATAGAGCGGCAAGCCTTCAACGCCCTTGGTGTCTGCCCATCGTTCCAGCGTATCGCGTTCTTCGACGTACTCAAACTTCGGTACTCCGTAGCCACAGGAGTCACTGATGCGCGCGATGTCGGCTTGAATAATGGTCCTGGCGCCCGGGTACCCCGGGAACATGGCCCGAAGCTCCGGCCACGCGGGTGAAGCCGGGGTGATGACCTCCCCTTTTCCATGAAATCGTACGATCTTTGGCAGACCGGCGAGCGCGCAGAACATGAACACGATGCGTCCGTTCTCGCGTAAGTGGGCGATGGTTTCAGCCCCGCTTCCCGTAAGGTCGAGGTAGGCGACGCGACGCGGGCCGAAAATTCGCAGGGTATCGAGGCCCTTGGGGGAACAGTTTACGTGTCCATCGCCTGCCAGCGGCGCGCTGGCGACGAAGAACAGGTGTTGCTGCCCGATCCATTTGACGAGTTCGGGCGTGATTTCTGCGTAGAGCTTTCCCATGGTTCCTTTCAAATGCCTGACGTTTCAATTCGCCGGCGGCGAAAGGCATTCCGGTCGCCTCGGAGACGGGTCATGCCGGAGCGTTCTCTACCTCGCCAGGTCCCGATTCACTGGCCTTCGGGCGGTTCCCAGAGTTCGACCTTGTTGCCCTCCGGATCCATGACCCAGCCGAACTTGCCGAATTCAGATTCCTCGATTTTGTCGAGCACGTTGCAGCCCTCCGCGCGTAACTCGCGAATGAGGGCGTTGAGGTCAGCCACCCGATAATTCACCATGAATGAAGACGTGCTCGGGGCGAAGTAGTCGCCATCGGTCCCGGAGACATTCCAGATCGTTGTGCCCATCATTGGATTGCCTTCCGCATCGCCCCAGCGAAACGCAGCGCCACCCCAATCCATAACCTCAATGCCGAGATGTCTTTTATACCAGGTTCGAAGTGCTACAGCATCTCTGGCCTTGAAGAAAACCCCCCCGATACCCGTGACGCGTTTCATCTTTACCTCCGCAGCGGTAGCCATAGTCGAATCGTAGCATGTTGCGGCCCGGCAACAGGGAGGGCGGCCGGGCACAATCGGCTTGCCGGATTGCGGTCTTCGCGACGTGGCGGCCCTCCCCAATCCCGTGTTAAGGTCCTGCATCTTTTTCGGTCATCGGGGGGGCTTATGAGAAAAACATTTGCAGTACTCGCTGCAGCCGTCGTTTCCATTTTATTGCTCGACGCCTCTCACGCGCAGACTTCGGCGGAAACGGCAAAGCCGAAGTTCGACCCTGAACTTGCAAGAACAGTCGGCGCAGATGACTACGGAATGCGCAAATATGTCCTGGTCATTCTAAAGACCGGACCAAACAAACTTCCGGCGGGACCGGAGCGCGACGATATGTTCAAGGGTCACTTCGCCAATATCAATCGGCTGGCAAAAGAAGGGAAACTCGCGCTGGCCGGGCCATTCGATGGCGCGGACGGATGGCGCGGTCTGTTTGTATTGGCCGTCGCAGATATTGAAGAAGCCAGGAAACTTGTGGCCACCGATCCGGTGATCATCAAAGGCGAGATGATCGCCGAATATCACAGGTATTACGGCTCGGCGGCCTTGATGCTGGTTAATGACGCGCACGACAGGGTCGCGAAAAAGGGCTTCTAGGCTCTATCGACAGGCCGCGGCCAGTACAGCCCCTGCATGCGGAAATCGCGTGCAGAAGCATTCCAAAACAAACACCTCACCGAACCAGGCTGGTATTGAAGTGAGGATTCTCGATGATTCCGAAGCGGTTGCCGAAGGGGTCTTCCACCGCCGCCACTTTAATTCCCCCACCGACCTCGGCGACAGGCTCCAGCGCAGACGCACCCAGTTCCAGCAGTCGGGCATAGGCGGTCTCGATGTTTTCCACCCCCCAAAGTGGTTGCGGACCCGCGGTTCCCGGTTGCGCGCCGGGAAGCAGCCCGAGTTCGAAGCCGCCAACGGAATAGCCGACGTAGAACGGTTTGTCGAAGTACGGCGGCTGTCCGAGCACCTTCGAATACCAGTCTTTGGCGGCGGCGAGGTCCGGGGCGGGATAGATGGCAGTGCGCAGGCCGAGGATCATGTTTGTGGCTCCCTTACATAGTCAGTATGTGTTGCCGCCTTTTTGACCTGCACAACTCAATGTTCGCAGTTGTGCGCGCGAAGCGGGGTCTGCTTAGGGTTGACGTCCGCCGCGTGGTCGGGCCGCTGTGCGGCTACCTACGGGTGTATTTGCCATCGAAGGCTATTGTCCACGCGCCGCCCGCATCCGTCGCCTCCCACAATTGTCGGACGCTCCCGTCGGCGTTTGGTGTCCAGGTAATTCTATGTTTCGCAGTTTTGCCGTCGGCGCCGGTTACCTGGCCTTCGAGCACCATGCTTCGATCACGCAGCCCTCCTTCGAGTACAAGAAGCAGCCCCGACGAGTCAACCCAGGTCTGATGCCAGACCCTGCGCGGCGCGTCATAGACGTTCAGACTCTCGCCGCTGTAACCACGGCCCGTGTCGTAGCGCTCATGCAGCACGCAGCCGCCGTACTCCCGCCGAATACTGTTTGTCCCGGCCAGCTTTCCCTTGACTCCATGAACATTCCACTCTCCCACCCAGAAGTCGAAAGCCCGATACTCGTCCGATGTACACGCAGGGGACGGACTCTGCGCAACCGCGGCGGTGGCTACACCGATCACGGCGGCAACAATCATGGCCAGACTTATGGAACGCATGAAACCTCCATATTGAGACCCCAGAGCCGGTCGAATCAAGCCTGCGAGCGGGGGCTGTTCATGCCTCATCGGTCCAGTAGTCGAGATGATGATCCGCGCGCGTCATATGACGCAGGCCGCCGCCGTAGGCTCCGATTTTTTTTGAATCGGGGTACTCGCAGACCTCCGCCGGCATCTTGGTGCTGACCGACAGATAGGCTAGCTCGGCGTCTGAATCGTTGACGATCTGGTGCGCCGTATCCGGCCCACCCGTTGGGCAGCAGATCACATCGCCCGCGCGGATCTCCCGGGTTTCGCTGCCGTAGCGCAGCGTGCCCCTGCCCTTCACTATGAAGAACATTTCCTCCTCGGCGCGATGACTGTGGAACGGGCAGGAGCGCTTTCCAGGTGGAACGACATCGTAGGAATAGCCAAGATCCTTCGCGCCGAGGAGCGGTCCGACGCGCACGGCATCGCACTCGAACTTGTCGCCCTTGGCGAAATGCTCAAGCTTCAACTGGTCGATGTTGATGACTCTTTTTTCGATCACGCTCATCAGTTCACTTCTCCGTTCAATTTAGGGCCTTTGCCTGGGTCTGGCACGCGAGAGCGAATGTCCACGCTTTGTCCCGTCACCCAGGAATCTCGGGCTCGACGAGTTTCGCCAACTGCGCCAGAGATTCCTGCCAGCCGAGATAGCACATTTCGAGCGGAATGGCTTCAGGCAACCCTTCCTGCACCACGTCGAGTTCAGTTCCGCAGGACACCTGCTTCAGGCTAACTGTCGTCTGCATTTCTCCGGGCAGGTTCGGGTCGTCGAACCTGTCCGTGTAGCGAATCAGTTCGAACGGCACCAGTTCACGATATTCCCCGCCAAAGGCGTGGCCGTGGCCTGTCGAGAAGTTGATGAACGACATCTTGTAGGTGCCGCCGACTTTGGCGTCCATATGGTGGACCTTGCAGGTGAAGCCATAGGGCGGAAGCCACTTGGCCATCGCATCAGCGTCCAAAAAAGCCCGATAGACGCGCTCCGGATTCGCTCGGAGCACGCGGTGAAGCCGGATGGTGCCAGTGGGCATCGTCAATCTTCCTCTTGATGCGTCGTTCGGTGGGAGTTGAAGCGATAACCTAGCATGAATCCAGCGATGGGTGCTTTGAAACGACTACCGACTACGGTCAGCTATGGACGAAGGCAATTCGATGCTACTACCGCGTATTTCTCTCCGCGTGTAGAGCCATTGATCCATTTCTCCGTCCTCAGCGCTCATTCGCGGGCCTACGCGCAGAAAGCCTGCTTTCTCTACCACGCGCCGCGACGCTGCGTTTGCAATGCTGGTTTCCGCAAACACCTCACCGACCTCGGCAGAAGCAAAGGCACGATCGATAAGCATGAGGACTGCCGCGGTTGCCACTCCCTGGCGCTGAAACTTCGCGGCGACGTTGTATCCGATTTCGACCCGGCCGGCCCGCGGGGAACCGCGGAAACCTCCCGACCCGATGGCGCGCGTCGGTTGCTCGATGACAAACAGGAAGAATGAATTCCACAAAGGCTCCATCCCCGCAGAGACATTTCTCGCGGCCAATGCAATGAGGGCGGGCGGCGGAAGTGCACCAGGCGTCAGAATGATTCCCTCAATATCCGGACTGCCAGCGAGGAGCTGTCA
>QYQC01000079.1 GCA_007280315.1 Betaproteobacteria bacterium
AACTCCTTGATGCGCAGCAGCGAGCGCACCCGCGCGAGCAACTCGGGCTGGTTGATCGGCTTGGACAGAAAATCGTCAGCGCCTGCTTCCAGCCCCTTGACGCGCTCCTGCGCCGGGTCGAGCGCGGTCACCATCACCACCGGCAGGATGGCGGTTGTGGCGTTGGCGCGGATCGCGCGGCACACGGCGTAGCCGTCCAGGTCCGGCATCATCACATCGAGCAGCACGATGTCGGGCGCTTCGGATTCGACCTTCGCCAGACCTTCCTTGCCGCCGCCCGCCGTGACCACGTCGTAGCCTTTGAACGTGAGAACGTCGGCCAGCATTTTCACGTTCATCGGGGTGTCGTCCACCACCAGTACTTTTGCCGTCATTGTTCCGTCGCCTGTCGAGTGAATATGCCAGCGCTGTGCCTACGCATGGGTATCGCAGAACTTCGCCGCTATGGCCTTGAATTGCTCCTGCCCGGAGAGCATGGCGTCGAGCACGACGGAATCAAAATGCTTGCCGCGGCCTTCGAGCATTATTTCAACCGCGGCTTCGTGCGAAAAAGCCGCCTTATATACGCGGCGCGAAATCAGGGCGTCATAAACATCGGCCACTGCCATCAGGCGCGCCGAGAGTGGTATCGCATCGCCGATCAGGCCTTCCGGATAGCCTGATCCATCGAATTTTTCCTGGTGCGAATAGGCGATTTCCCGCGCGTAGCGCAGATAGGCATTGCTCCCGCTGATCTGCTTCTCCACCGACAGAATAACATCGCGTCCGTACACCGTATGCAGTTTCATCGTCTCGAATTCCGCGGCATCGAGCTTCCCCGGCTTGAGCAGGATGCTGTCCGGGATGCCCACCTTGCCAATATCGTGCAGCGGAGCGGACTTGAACAGGAGTTCGATGTTGTCCTCGGTCAGCTCGCTCGAGAACCGTGGATCGTGCCGCAGCAATGTCGCCAGCGTCTTGACATAGTGTTGCGTCCGCCGGATATGATTGCCGGTTTCGTTGTCGCGCGTTTCGGCGAGGCTGGCCATGGCAAGCGTGATGGCATCGCGCATGTCTGCAACCTCGGCAGTACGCTGCGTGACCAGTTGTTCCAGCTTGACGTTCCACTCGGCCAGTTCGCGCGCCTGCGTCTGCACCGTGTCGTGAAACTCCTTGATGCGCAGCAGCGAGCGCACCCGCGCGAGCAACTCCGGCTGGTTGATCGGCTTGGACAGAAAATCGTCGGCGCCGGCGTCGAGTCCCTTGACGCGCTCCTGCGCCGGGTCGAGCGCCGTGACCATCACCACCGGCAGGATGGCGGTTGCCGGGTTGGCGCGGATCGCGCGGCACACCGCGTAGCCATCCATGTCGGGCATCATCACGTCGAGCAGCACGATGTCGGGTGCTTCCGACTCGACCTTCGCCAGACCTTCCTTGCCGCCGCCTGCCGTGACTACGTCGTAGCCCTTGAACGTGAGAATATCGGCCAGCATTTTCACGTTCATCGGGGTGTCATCGACCACCAGCACTCTGGCGTTCATTTCGGCGGCTCCGCGGAAAACACATCCGCCACCGCCTGAGCGAACGCTTTTACGTTGAGCGGCTTGGTCTGGAAGCCGTCGAAGCCCGCGTCCATCATTCTCCTTGCATCCTCGGGCATGGCCGAGGCGGTGACGGCGATGATGGGAATGGTGGCGGTTGACGTTTCGCCGCGGATGCGCCGGAACGCCTCGATGCCGTTGATGCCGGGGAGCTGATAGTCCATCAGGATCAGATCGGGTTTGTGCTCCAGCGCAAGCTTGACACCGTCTTCGCCGGTTTCGGCCTCAATGGTGCGGTAACCCTTGAATTGCAGCACGTCGCGCGCGAGTTTGCGGTTCTTCTCGTTGTCTTCGACGATCAGGATGAGTTCGTTTGCCATGGTGTGTGTGCTCCAGAATGCGTTTGTATTCAGGCGGCCGTCGCGGCCGTGCCCGGAGCTGTGCTGTTGAACGGCAGAGTGAAAAAGAAAGTCGAACCTTTGCCGGGCTCGCTCTCCAGACGCATCGTGCCGCCGTGCAATTCGACGAACTTGCGCGTCAGCGCGAGGCCGAGGCCGGTGCCCTCGGCTTTGCGCGTGTAGTCTTTGCCGACCTGCTTGAATTCCTCGAATACCGCGGCGTGGTCCTCCGCTGCGATGCCGACGCCGGTGTCTGTCACCGCGATTTCGACCATGTCTGCCAGCGGTCGCGCCGAAACGGTGATGCTGCCGCCCTCGGGCGTGAACTTGACCGCGTTGGAGAGCAGATTGAGCAGGATCTGCTTCAGCTTGCGCTCGTCCGCCTCGAACTCGCCCAGTTGCGCATCGACCTCGGTCGAGAGGGCGATGCCGTGGCGCTGGGCGCGTTCGCGGATCAGGGCGAGCGCATTGTCGATGGCACTGGGGAGGTGGCAGCTGGCGAGGTTCAGCTCCATGCGTCCCGCCTCGACCTTCGCCAGGTCGAGGATGTCGTTGATCAGCGACAGCAGGTGCTGGCCGGAGGAGTGGATGTCCTTGAGATAGTCCTCCTGTTTCTCGTTCATTTCGCCGAACATCTTCTCCAGCAGCACCTCCGAAAATCCGATGATCGCGTTCAGCGGCGTACGCAGTTCGTGCGACATGTTGGCGAGGAACTCCGACTTGTGCTTGCCGGCGATTTCGAGCTGGATGCTCTTTTCCTGAATTTCGTGGAACAGTCGCACATTCTCGATCGCGATTACAGCCTGATCGGCGAAGGTCTTGAGCAAATTGACGTGCCGATCCGGCGTTTGTCCCGGATCGGGCCAGGCGACCACGATTGCGCCGACCGGCACGCCGTCTTTAAGCATGGGCGCGGCGAGCACGCGACGCCACCCCCCCGCGGCGGCCAATGTGCGGTCGTAGGACAAATCCGATTCGGCATTCTCCAGCGTCACGACCTTTGCGCCGAGGATGGCCCGCCCGCCCATCGTATGCGGATCGGGAGGCGCGGGATAGCGTTTGCTCGCAAGGGCGATCGACTCCGGCGACCAGCCTCGGTTCGCGACTAGATGAACCAATTGACCGTCGTAACGGTACACCGCGGCGAGTCGACTACTGAAGAGTCGCATTGCGCTTTCCTGGATCGCCTCGAACACCGGTTGCACGTCCGTCGGTGAGCTGCTGATGACCCGCAATATTTCAGCAGTCGCGGTCTGCTGCTCCAGCGCTTCACTCACCTCGCGCGTGCGTGCCTCGACCTTGCCCTCCAGTCCTGCGTAGCTTTCCTTCAGATGCGCCGCCATCTGGTTGAATTGACCGGCGAGCGTTTCCAGTTCGTCGCCGGTGGTGACCGTGATTTTCTGATCGAGATTGCCGGCGCCGATCTGCGCCGCGCCCTCCTGCAGTGCGCGGATCGGCCGCACCATCAGGCGCGCGAGGAAAAAGCTCGCCAGCATCGACACTACCAGGCCCGCGAGTAACAGCAGGCCCATGCGCTTGATCGAGGCGTAGATCGGTTTGAACGCCTCGGCCAGCGGCAGCTCGACGAACACGGTCCAGTTGAGCGTCGGGATGCGGGCATGGGCGGTGAGCACCTCCGCCCCTTTGAGGTCGCGCGCGAGGGATGGTGCGACGAGGTCGTCCTCCGCGCCCATGGTGGTCGCCAGCCCCGCTACCTGGGTGAGTTTGGTCAGATCGGTCTTTTGCAGCACCAGGCTGATGTCCGGGTGCGCGATCAGCGTGCCGGTGGCGTCGATGACAAAGGCGAGCCCCGCCTGGCCGATTTTGATGCGCGACACCACTTCCCACACGAACTTCAGGTTGACCTCGGCAACGGTGACGCCGCCGCCGCTGCCGGCGGGACGCGAAATGGTCATGTAGGGTTCGGTCTCCTTGCGGAAGTACACCGGGCTGTACCAGGTCTTGCCGGATTTGGCCTGGAGGAACCGGGGGTCTTTTGACCGGTCGGAGTCCGCGCCGCTTACGTCCATCGCCAGGCGCGAAACCTTGAGCTGCTCGCGGCCGCTATTGTCGATCCATGCCACTTCGGTGATCGCCGGCGCCTGGCGCAGCAGTTTCAGGTATTCGAAGCGGCGCTGCTCGACCGCGTTGCCGCCCGCGCCGACCTGCGGCAGCGCGGTCCAGCCGAGCTGATGCTCGATGTCGCGGATGTACTGCTCGATTCGCGTGGCGGCGGACTGCGCCTTTTCGCGCTGCAGTTCGACCAGGTGTTCCTGGTTCTCGCGGTAGGAGAAATACAGGCTGATGCCACCGCTCGCAGCGAGCATGCCGCCGACCAGGACGATGATCAGCGTCGCGTACTTCGGGAACAGGCGCCAGCGCAGGGTCATTCGATCACCTCGTCGGCCTGTACCAGGATCGATGGCGGAACCTTGATGCCCATCGTTTTGGCGGTCTTCAGGTTAACGACCATCTCGAACTTGGTTGGCTGCTCGATCGGCAGGTCGCCCGGCTTGGCGCCTTTCAGTATCTTGTCGACGTAGGTGGCCGCACGCCGCGACAGGTCGACTGTGTTGGTGCCATAGCTGATCAAGCCGCCCTCCTGCGCGAACTCCGGAGAAAAGGCAATTGCCGGCAGCCGCAATTGGGAAACCATTTGAATGATTTTCGTGCGCCAGCTGAAAAGTTGCGGATCGACCATGACGTACAACGCCTCGCAGGCGCCCTTGCCGCAAAAGGAATCCAGCCGCGCGAGATCGGCTTGCGTATTGACGCGTACTTCGATCAATTTCAGCTTCAGCACCAACGCCGCTTGGCGTGCATCATGCCATTCCTTATCGTAGGCAGCCGACACGCCGGTGGTAAGGAAGCCCACGCGCGAGATGCCGGGAAGGAGGGTTTTCAGCAATTCCAATCGTTTCGACGTCAGTTCGTCGGCTTGGTTGGTCACCCCGGTCACGTTGCCCCCCGGGCGTGCAACGCTCTGGACCAGGCCGGCTTGCACTGCGCCGGAGCCGCCGGACATCACGATTGGCACGGTGTGCGTAAGTTTGTGCAGCGCCACGGCGGCGAGTACCGGCGTGGCGACGACGACGTCCGGTTTGCCGTGCAGCAACTCCGCCGCGAACTCCGGCAAGCGATCCACGCCTTCCTCGTTCCAGCGCACTGTCAGCATCAGATTCTTACCTTCGATGTAACCGAGTTGCATGAGTCCCGCGCGCAGCGCCTCGAACCGCGCGTTCGTAGCGCGTTTTTCGCCCCAGATGAGCACGCCGACCCGGTACACGCGCTGCGCCTGCGCAGCGGGCAGCCAGGCGGCACCCAATGCGGCCAGGGCGAGGAGGGCGGCGCGACGCGTGGTCATACTTCCGCCTTGCCGGGCCGCCGCGGGACCAGGTAGCGTTTTGCGATGCCGATAGCTAGCCTGCCTGCCGTCGGGCGTGGCCGGGCATGCGCGCCGTCCACGCGCAGGAAGATGCCCGAAGAAGCGCATGAATAGGGCGTCTTCAAGGTTTTCCCCCGGGCGGTGTCGCGTCGGTCGTAACCATGCTCACATGCTTCTCCTGCGGGCCGCTATCGCCGTTGCGGCAGATAACTTGGCCCTATCTTGCCAATGTATAGGAATCGAGCTGCTTGGCGCTGCGGAGTCTTACCGCCAAAAATGTGGAAAATTCACAATCTCAGGATCCGCGGCCGTTCCGCTACCAGCCACGCGGCAGGTTCTTGGCGATGACGATGCGCCTGGGCTCCACGCGGATGTAACCACCGGCTTCCAGGTCCTTGAGAATCTTGCTGATCATTTCGCGCGAGGCGCCGACGCGGTTGGCCAGGTCCTGCTGCGTCGGCTTTTCCTCGATGGCGAGTACGCCGTCGCGCTCGGTCGCAAGTTCGAGCAGCATGCGCGCGACGCGCCCGTAGACGTCCATCAGCGCCAGGCTTTTAACGTTTTCCGTGAGCGAGCGCACGCGGTGGATCAACTTGCCGATGAGGCTGAACGCGAACTCGGGACTGTGCGCGAGGAAGTCGCGGAAGTCCTCGTGCGGTACGATGGAGAAGCGCGTCGGCTCGAGTGTCATTACCGACGCCGAGCGCGGCCCTTCGTCGAGCGATATCTCGCCGAAATACTCGCCCGGCCCGGCCTCGGACAGCACGATTTCCTTGCCCTGCTCGTCGCTGACGAAGAATTTCACCCGGCCCGACAGGATGATGTAGAGCGAATCGCTGCGGTCGCCTTCGGTGACGACGACCGCGTTCCTGGCATAGGCGCGCGTTACGGCGCGGGCCGAGACGGCCTGCAGTTCGCTTTCCTTCAGGCCCTGGAACGGCATGGGCTTGGTGGCATTCATTTCTCGCTCCGCCCTGAGGTTGATCTCCACCGCCAGCTGCGGGTGCGGCCGGCGCGATTTCCCGCTCTGATCGGTGCCTGGGTGTGGCGGAACCAAGAATAGCAGGGTATTGAACCGGTTGGTGGAGCGCCGAATCGCGCGTGACGCCCGCCAGTTCTAAAATGGCAGCCCGTTCGACTTTACCAAACTTCAGACCAGGTGAGCGGCATTCGATACAGGCGCGCAGGAAAGGGATAAAATACCGGAATATGAAGATGTTGGAATGCTCAATCAGAGGAAAGGGCACGTCCCGCCGTGTCAAAAAAAGCCAGTCGTCCGGCGGCAAGTCCGCCAGCACCTGCGTCGTCAGCGAAAAGTAGCGCAGCGATGGGTAAGGATCCTTCGAAAATCAAAGTGTGTCCGGAGTGCAGGCGCCTGGTCGAGGCGGCGGTCATGCGCCCGCTTTCGCGCAACCAGCTCGGCAGCGGTATCCGCTATGTGTGCCCGGACTGCTTCAAGCGCGTCCTCGCCTTGAGAAAAGTTGTGCGCGACGCGCGCGGCAAATAGATTCCGCCTCCAGGCCAGTCCCGGTTTCGGCATCGCCTCCCGCAACGCGGATTACCACGACAAGTTCATTTCTCCGGAGTCAAGACCATGCCCATTTTCGAATATCAGTGCACTTCCTGTGAAAAGGAATTCGAAATGCTGGTGCGCGGTTCGTCTCCGGCACCCGAGTGCCCGGATTGCCACAGCACTGAATTGCACAAGAAGCTGTCGGCTTTTGCCACGATCACCGGCGGCTCATCGACGCCTTCTGAAATGCCCGCGTCCTGTCAGAGCTGTGGCAATCCCGGCGGTCCCGGCGCCTGCGGATTCAGTCCGAACCACGGATGAGCGCAGGCGCGAGGCTTGCGGGAACACCGGAGCCGATGCATTTCTGGACCGGGGCAGGCGGGGTCAGAATTGCGGGAGACTCATGGGGCGATCAGGACGGACCGCTGGTGCTGCTGCAACACGGCGGCGGCCAGACGCGTCACGCGTGGAAAGGCGCGGGCGAAGCGCTGGGTGCAGCGGGCTATTGCGCCATTGCGTTCGATGCGCGCGGACATGGCGATTCGGACTGGGCGCCGGACGGACTCTACGGCCAGGATATTATGGTCGAGGATCTCAAGTGCGTGGTGGCGGCGCTCGGCAACCGGCGCCCGGTACTGGTCGGCGCATCCATGGGCGGCGGCACCAGCCTGGTCGCAATCGGCGAGGACCATGTGGATGCCACTGCCTTCGTCATGGTCGACATCGCGCCGCGCATCGAGATCGAAGGGGTCGACAAAATCCAGGCATTCATGAGTCAGAAGCCCGAAGGATTCAGCACGCTGGAGGAGGTGGCCGATGCGATCGGCAACTATCAGCCGCACCGCAAGCGCCCGCGAACGCTCGATGGCTTGGCGAAAAATGTGCGTCTCGGCACGGACGGTAAATTCCGCTGGCACTGGGATCCACGCTTTCGACCGGCGAAACGCGACCTCGAAAAACGCCACGCGCGCCTGGAAGCATGCTCGAAAAAACTTGCGCTGCCGACGCTGCTGGTGCGTGGCGGCATGTCGGACGTGCTGAGCGAGCAGGGCGCGCAGGAGTTTCTGCGTTTGTGCCCGCACGCCGAGTACGTCAATGTCACCGGCGCTGCGCATATGGTCGCGGGGGACCGCAATGACATCTTCGGCAATGCCGTGATCGAATTTCTCTCCCGAGCGGTGCCGGTCGGCGGCGAGCCGGTGCAGCCGGCGCACCGACCGCATCCGCACCATGAGGGGCCGGAAGGCGATAACGTCGACGTGCCTTGAGCCCGTTGCCGGCGCCGCTCGGAAACGGTTGCCAAATAAAAA
>QYQC01000069.1 GCA_007280315.1 Betaproteobacteria bacterium
CAATGGCGTCGACCGACCGTCCATATGCGTCTGACCCGGCCGACCACAATCATGGATACTTGAGATAAATACACATGCTCCTACCTTCGGTGCGTTTTGGGAGATACTTCGTTCTTCCGCCATGACCCGCTTCCTTGGTATGCCACACGTCGCATTTTCGCCGGCAGATGCAGTGCGCACCGGTGGCCGCGAATTGCTCGCGGAGGCGTTGAGGTCCAGTCGCGCGCGTACTCTTGAACAACTCGATGCCTTCGTGGCCGCCCTTGGCCAGAGCCTGGTCGTGCCCTACTCGCCGCAGCTCAACCCGCCGCTCTGGGAGATCGGACATGTGGGCTGGTTTCAGGATTTCTGGATCGCCCGCAACCGTCAGCGTGCGCGTGGCATCGCCTGCGATCCCGGCCACCTGCGCCCTGCGGGCCGACTGCCCGGCGCCGATGCACTCTACAACTCCAGCACAGTCGCGCATCAGTCGCGGTGGCACCTGCCCTTGCCGGACATTGCCCAGACCCGTGCTTATCTTGTTGAGGGACTGGCAGAGACGCTCGGGCTGATGTCACAACTACCCGAGTCGCACGAGTCGCAAGATAACCTTTACTTCTACCGCCTGGCCCTTTTCCATGAATACATGCACGGGGAAGCGGCTGCTTACATGGCGCAGGCGCTGGATATCCCCCTGCCAGGTTGGGCCGCCACGTCCATGCCGCAACCTTCAGGCACATTGCGGTTCCCCACCGCCCACCGAACGCTGGGCTACGACGGCTCGGGCTTTGCGTTTGACAATGAACTGAGCGTTCATGAGGTGGTGATACCCGGCTTCGAAATCGATGCAGGGGTGGTGACCTGGGAGCGTTATTTGCCCTTCATCGAAACCACCAGCCGCCCACCGCCACCTTACTTGCGTCAGGCTCGGGGCGCTTGGCAGCAATGTGTTTTCGGTCACTGGCAAACGCTCGCGCTCGATGCGCCTGCCATGCATGTGAACTGGTACGACGCCGATGCGTGGTGCCGCTGGGCCGGGCGTCGCCTGCCCAGCGAAGCTGAATGGGAATATGCCGCGCGGACCAATCCCGGGTTTTGCTGGGGCGCTGCATGGGAATGGACGTCCAGCCGCTTTCTGGCTTACCCGGGTTTTCGCCCTCACCCCTACGTCGACTATTCAGCGCCGTGGTTTGGTGACCGCTACGTACTCCGGGGTGCCGGGCCGGCGACTTCGCCACGCATGGCGCACCCGTGCTACCGAAATTTTTTCACGCCGGAACGCAACGACATTTACGCCGGGTTTCGCAGTTGCTCGTTATGAATTCGGCTCCCTTGCCGTTGCTCGGCGGGCGCTTGCCAGAAACACCGCAAACCATTCGCGCTCGTCGGTCCAGTGGCGCGTGCCGGTAAAACCCGCCTGAGCAAGCAATTCGGCGAAATCCGCGACCCGCCATTTGTAGGAATTCTCGGTGTGGATGCGCTGCCCCTTGGCAAAGCGGCGTTCGCCACCGGTCCAGCGCACGGTACTTTCCCGATTCGCTTCCAGATGCATTTCGATGCGTGACGCCGTGCGGTTGAAGAAAGCCACATGCCGCCAGTCGTCGAGCCGAAAGTCGCTGCCAAGCAGACGGTTGACGTGCAGCAGCAGGTTGCGATTGAACGCCGCGGTCACACCGAGCGAATCGTCGTAGGCGGATTCCAGGATATCCGCCGGCTTGGCCAGATCGACGCCGATCAGCAGGGCCCCACCCTGTGCCGCCTGATGCATCTGGAGCAACAACCGCAGCGATTCGGCCGGGTCGAAATTGCCGATGCTCGATCCAGCATAGAAGATCAACCTCGGACCGTCGCCGCTCTGGGCCGGCAGGACAAGCCGGCGTGAAAAATCCATGCCTATGCCGATCAAGTCCATGGCCGGGTGCCGGCGTTGCAGGTGCTCGAGTGCGTGCGCGAGATAGTCGACGGAAATATCCACGGCGACATAGCGCTGCACCCCAAACAGCGCAAACAGCCGCGCGGCCTTTTCGCAATTGCCGGCGCCCAGATCCACCCAGGTCGATGCGCCTCCCATGCCGGCAGCCGCCGCGGCGATGGCCTCGCCATGGCGGGCAAAAATCGCCGCTTCGGTGCGCGTCGGGTAGTATTCGGGCAGTTCCGTGATCGCGGAAAACAGGCGCGCGCCGAGCGCATCGTAAAAATGTTTGGGCGCAATGCTCGCCGTCTCGGCGCAGAGTGCGTGTATCAGTTCGGCGCGCCAGGCGGCCGGATCGCCGTGATCAATTTGCAGAAAGCAGGGAGTCTTCATCGTAGCCCAGGACACGCATCCGTGGGACGCCAAATCGCGGACCGCGGCGTGATAACCATCGGCAGTCGGCAGAGCAACATCGGGCAACGTCCAATTTGAACCATTAGCGCATTGTGCCGTATTCTGTTGGTCCTAGCCCCGCGCCTTGAAGCGCGTCCCACTCACGCCGAAGACATGAACCCGAAAACCGACCGATCCGGCTCGAAACGGCATGCCATCCTTGCTTGTGGCCTTATGCTGGTGGGCTCGCTGGCATGGGGGCAGGATATTCTGCGCATCGGCTCCAAACGCTTTACGGAATCCTACATTCTGGCGCAGGTTTTGGCGCAGACCGCGGCGCCACATGCTGCCGTCGAGGTTTTGCCCGGCCTTGGCAATACCGCGATAGTCTATGCCGCATTGCGCGCCGGCAGTATCGATGCTTACCCCGAATACGCAGGCACCATTGCCCAGGAGATTCTGAAAGACAACCAGGTCGCGTCTTTGCAGGCGATGCGCGATCGGCTCCAGCCTCTGGGTTTGGGCGTGGATATTCCACTGGGCTTCAATGATGGCTACGCGCTGGCCATGCGCGCCGATACGGCCGGCAAGCTGGGTATCAACTCATTGGCGGATCTGGCCCGCCACCCTGAGCTGCGCCTCGGTCTCAGCAATGAGTTCATCGGTCGTGCCGACGGCTGGGGCGGGTTGGCCAGGCGCTACGGCCTGGTGCAAAAGCCTCTCGGACTGGATCACGGCCTCGCCTATGACGCGGTGGCGGCGGCGCAGGTGGATGTGATCGATATCTACACCACCGATGCGAAGATCAACCACCTGGGTTTGCGGGTGCTGGCGGACGATGCAGGCTATTTCCCGCGCTACGATGCCGTAGTGCTGTACCGGCTCGATGTGCCGCAACGATTTCCGGCCGCCTGGTCCGCAATGCAGCGCTTGGCCGGCAGTATTGACGAGACGGCGATGATCGCGATGAACGCCAAGGCAGAGCTGCAAGGCAGCGGATTCGAAGCGATCGCCAGGGAACATCTGGCGGGATCGCGGACGGGCAATGAGATGCCTCCGGGTTTCTGGCACAAACTGCTCGGGCCGGATCTGTTGCGTCTGACGCTACAGCATCTGAGCCTGGTGTTGAGTTCCGTCGGTCTGGCGGTATTGATCGGGGTGCCGCTGGCGGTGCTGGTGGCGCCGCATGGTGGCTTGCGTAGCGTGGTTCTGGGTACCTGCGGCATATTGCAGACGGTGCCTTCGCTGGCGCTCCTGGCGGTGCTGATTTCATGGATCGATCGCATCGGCAGCGTCCCGGCCCTGATTGCGCTGACGCTCTATGCGCTGCTGCCCATTATGCGCAATACCTGCACCGGCCTGGCGGAAGTACCGGCCGGCCTCACCTTGGCAGGCATGGCACTGGGATTGACCCGCTTGCAGCGCCTGCGTTTCATCGAGCTGCCGCTGAGCTTTCCCACCATCATTGCCGGCGTCCGCACCGCCACCAGCATCGCCGTCGGCACCGCCACGCTTGCCGCTTTCATCGGCGCCGGCGGCTATGGTGAACGCATCGTCACCGGTCTGGCCTTGAACGACAAAGAATTGCTGATGGCGGGTGCCTTGCCTGCCGCGGCGCTGGCCTTGTTGTTTGAAGGCGCCTTCGGCGTGTTTGGGATGACTCGGCAACGCGGCTAACCTCTTTATTACCGCTGGACCGAGCGTGAGGTCCCGGGCGGTTCACCGGCTCGGAGTCGATTGCCTGCCTTTCGCCACTTGTTGTACCACCGCAAGCGCTTTTTCGACGTTTTCCGCCGGTGCAAGTCCCCCGATGGTTGAAACAATCTTCCCGTTTGGGGTAACGACAAACGTCGTACGCTCGGCAAACCCGTGGTCGATCTCGACTCCACGCGTATCCTTAATGCCCGCCTTGGCATTTCGCACCGTCAATTCAAATGACTTGGCAATGCTGCCATCGGCATCGGATGCAACGGGAACCTTTCCGGCACAGTAATCCGGATCGGCGGAGAAGTCATTGAGTCGCGCAATGCTATCGAGGGATACGCCGATGATGGTTGTATTTGCGGCAGCGAACTTGTCATGGCGGACGGCAAATTCATGCGCTTGAATGTTGCATCCCTGGGTGTACGCCGAAGGAAAAAAATAGACGACCACAGGGCCCTTGCCAAGCGCGTCCTTCAACGAGAATTTGAAGGCCTTGCCGGCGAGGGAGGCCTGCGCTTTGAACTCGGGAGCCAGGTCGCCTTCCTTCAAGGCGGCCAGCGCAACCTGCGCAAACCCTATCGGCAGCAGGCCAAACAACAGAATGGCGGTTCTACGAAATGTCTTCATGGCGGTATTCCTGGTCAGATGCAACGATAGTCATGGGAATCGTCGGCGTCGCTTATGGCTGCCCTTACTCGAACTTGAACGGTATAGTACAGGCAACTGCCCGATTCCAGGGCCGCATCCGCGAATTCCGACGTTTGGGAATTTCGCTCGTACACGGGCAGGGCAGGCTCGTCCGGCTTCCAAAAGCGAGGACAGGGAGTGGCAAATGAAACTGGCAACGCCGGTTGCAAAGTGTTGCGAGTGAAAGTCGGGAAACCCCTTTTGGGCGATGAATCGACGCGCTGCGGGGCGGGAACTTGACTGCCTTGCTGGAAGTAAGCGGCTTGCGCACCTGCTTCAAGCTGGAAAGCGGCGGCGAGTTCGCCGCGGTGGACGGCGTCAGCTTCTCGGTCGATGCCGGTCGTACGCTCGGCATCGTCGGCGAATCCGGATGCGGCAAGAGCGTGACATCGCTGTCCGTTATGGGCTTGCTGCCGAAAGGACAGGGCCGAATCGCCGCCGGGTCGATCCGTTTCGAAGGCACCGACCTCGCCACCCTGACGCCGGCCGAGATGCGCGCCTTGCGCGGCAACCGGATAGCGATGATCTTTCAGGAGCCTATGACCTCGCTGAATCCCGCGTTCAGCATTGGCGACCAGTTGATCGAGGGCATCCGCTGTCACCGCGACCTCAGCCACGAGCAAGCGCGGGCGCACGCAATCGAGATGTTGCGGCGGGTCCGGATTCCATCCCCGGAGCAGCGCATCGATGAGTATCCGCACAAACTGTCGGGCGGAATGCGTCAACGCGTGATGATCGCGATGGCGCTGTCATGCGAGCCGCGGTTACTGATTGCGGATGAACCGACGACCGCGCTCGACGTCACCATTCAGGCCCAAGTACTCGACCTGATGCGCACCCTGCGCGGGGAGACCGGCACCGCGATCATCCTGATCACTCATGACCTGGGCGTGATCGCCGAGCTTGCCGACGAGGTCGTGGTCATGTATGCCGGCCTGATCGTCGAGCGTGCCAGCGTCGAGCGTCTGTTTGCGTTTCCGCAGCATCCTTACACCATCGGTTTGCTGGG
>QYQC01000181.1 GCA_007280315.1 Betaproteobacteria bacterium
ATCTTGACCATGGGCATGGGATTCTCCAGACTGGTTAATCGGTGCATTGTAGCCGCAGCCCTCCATTGGGCGAAATTCACGCGCGCCTGCAACCCTGTATGATTTTGCCTGTCCAATCCGCCGACAACGGCCAATTTTTCCGAAGACTCGAGAATTCCATGACTGCAAAAATTGCAAAACCAGACGCCGAATGGCGCAAGCAACTGAGCGACGAGCAGTATCAGGTCACACGCCGCAAGGCCACGGAGCGTCCGTTCAGCGGCAAGTACAACGATTGCAAAGAGCTAGGCAGCTACCACTGCATATGCTGCGGCGCGCCTTTGTTCAGTTCCACGCACAAATTTGATTCCGGCTCGGGTTGGCCCAGCTACTGGCAACCGGTGGCGCCGGACGCGGTGAAGACTGCGGAAGACTACAGCCATCTGATGCTGCGCACCGAGGCCACCTGCGCCAGTTGCGATGCCCACCTCGGGCATATATTCGATGACGGGCCCGAGCCCACCGGCATGCGCTATTGCATCAATTCGGCCTCGCTAAAATTTGAAAAATAATATTATCTGTCAATGGCTTAAGTGGTGGACCTCTCGCCTTCAAAAAGGAGGCGACGGCACCCAAGCCTGCTATAATTCACGCCCATGAAATTTCTGTTCGATCTGTTTCCGGTCATCCTGTTTTTCATCGCCTTCAAGCTGCAGGGGATCTACGTCGCCACGGCGGTTGCGATTGCTGCCAGCTTCGCCCAGATCGGCTGGCTGTGGCTGCGCGGGCGCAAGATCGACACCATGCTATGGGTAAGCCTGGCAATTATCGTGGTGTTCGGCAGCGCCACGCTGTTGCTGCACGACGAGACCTTCATCAAATGGAAGCCGACGGTACTGTACTGGCTGTTCGCCACCGTGCTGTGCGGCAGCGCGCTGTTGTTTCGCCGGAATCTGATGCGCAGCATGATGGGTGAGCAGATCCAGTTGCCGGATGCTGCGTGGAGCAAACTCAATTTCAGCTGGGCCGGATTCTTTGCCGGCATGGGTTTTCTCAATCTTTATGTAGCGTTCAATTTTCCTACGGATACCTGGGTCAATTTCAAGCTGTTCGGTGGAATGGGACTGATGCTTGCGTTCGTGATCGCGCAGGGATTCTTCCTGGCCAAGTATGTGGAACCAAAGGAATCGAAATGAGGTGTGCATGAGCGTAGTCACCGCGATCGAACAAAAGCTGGCAGCGCTTCAACCAAGCCGCCTGGAACTCACCGACGACAGCGCCAAGCATGCCGGACACGAGGGAGCAAAGGGAGGCGGCGGCCATTACTCGCTCACCATCGTTTCGCCGCAGTTCTCCGGCAAGAATACGGTGGCGCGCCACCGCCTGATCTATGCCGCGCTCGGCTCCATGATGCAGCAGCAAATCCATGCACTCGCCATTCGCGCCTATGCGCCGGATGACCTGAATTCCCTTTCACAACCATAGCAAATCAAAAGGAACAAACATGCAACTCACACTCCCCCGTCTCACTCTGGCTCTGATAGTCGCGCTTTCGCTGCCGGGCCTCGCCCTGGCACAGGCCGGCGCCAAGGTTGCGACCGTCAACGGCGTCGCCATCCCCAAGAGCCGGGCCGACGCCGTGGTGCACGCGCAGGAGGCCCAGGGACAGAAGGATACGCCGGATTTGCGCGCAGCCATTCGCGATCGACTGATTACCCTCGAAGTCGTTGCACAGGAAGCCAACCGCAAAGGTCTGGGCAAAAGCGCCGACACCGTGAACCAGATCGAACTGGCGCGTACCAATATACTGGCGCAGGCGTTCCGAAACGATTTCCTGAAGAGTCACCCGGTAAGCGAGGCGGCGCTCAAAGCCGAGTTCGAAAAAATCAAAACCCAGATGGGCGACAAGGAGTACAAGGCGCGCCATATCCTGGTCGAGAAAGAAACCGAGGCGAAAGAGATCATCGAGAAGCTGAAAAAAGGTGAAAAATTCGAAGAACTGGCGAAAACATCCAAGGACACCGGTTCCAAGGACCACGGAGGCAATCTCGACTGGAATCTGCCCGGCGGTTTCGTAAAGCCTTTCTCGGACGCGATGAAAAAGCTCGAAAAAGGCAAATACACCGAGGTTCCGGTGCAGTCCCAGTTCGGCTGGCATGTGATCGCGCTCGACGATGTGCGCCCGGCGACTTTCCCCGAATACGACCAGGTCAAGCCCAACCTGGAGCAGCGCATGCAGGAAGCAATGTTCGAGAAGGCCGTGGCCGAACTACGCGCCAAGGCCAAGGTCGAATAAGTCAACGGCAAGTCGACGAAGGCAAGGACTACGCGGGGGCGCAAGCCCCCGTTGCCGTTTTTTGCGGGAGAGGCGCCGGTTTCGTGGGAGCGGCGCGCTCGCCGCGATCGGTTGCAAATTCGAAGTCCGATCGGCCCGAGGGCGGGCCTCCCACAAAAGAGATGCGATTCTATGGCCCTCAAGGCGACGATATTCAAGGCGGAACTACAAATCGCCGACATGGATCGTAATTATTACCATGATCATGTGCTCACCATTGCACGCCATCCGTCGGAGACCGACGAGCGCATGATGGTACGTCTCCTCGCCTACGCGCTGAACGCGAGCGATGCGCTGTCGTTCGGCAAGGGTCTGAGCGCCGACGACGAGCCCGATCTCTGGCAAAAAGACCTGACCGGCGCGATCGAACTTTGGATCGACGTCGGCCAGCCGGACGAGCGACGTGTACGCAGAGCCTGCGGCCGCGCGCGCCACGTCGCTATCTACAGCTACGGCGGCTACAGCGCCGCCATCTGGTGGAACCAGATCGGCAGCGCACTGGCGCGGACGCAAAACCTGATCGTGGCCTCGGTGCCGCCGGCGGCCAGCCAGGCGCTGGCACGACTCGCGCAGCGCAACATGCGTCTCAACTGCACCATCCAGGATCAGCAAATCTGGATTGGCGACGCGAACGACCGGGTCCAGGTCGAACTGACGCTGAACAAGGCTAGCGCTACTTCTTTGCGCTGACCTCGTCGACTAATCCTTTCTTCAGAAGCTCGGCCACAACTTCATTCAATCCGGTCTGGCGCGCCTGCGCCAGGGCGTGGATCTGATTCACCAGATCGCCGTTGAGTTTGACCGCGAACGGCACCAGGCCCATCGACTGATCGAGCTTGCGCTGTTCGCGCCGTTGCAGCGGCAGGCTTGCATCCTTGCCGAAGCGACCGGGAGTGCCGAACCTGTTTACGCTGCTGTTGATTTTCAGGCCCTTGTTCTTTTCCAAATCCGTTTTCTTCACGTTTGTAGATCCTATTCTGTCGGGATTGTTTCGAGACTGCCGCAACCACCATTTAGTTACTCAGGTGCCGGGGAAACTGCCCCCTCATGACTCGCGATCGCGCGAAGCCAAAGCGCCGCATTCTACGCAGTCTTTCACCATCGCGCTCGGGCGATTTAGCGCTCGCTTCCTGGTTTTTTCCAAGAAGTTGAGAATCATTTCATCCACCGATGACTATCCATTTGAGCCAGGCATTTAATGCCATTGGTCCAAAAGCCCTATTGATATTATGGGTATCGGGTGGCACACTCGACCAGAGGATTTCTTGGTCAACGCGGAAACTTCAGCGAGGCAATGATGAATATCCCCACCCGCCGTTCTCGTGCACAGCGAACGTTGATTCGGCTACTCGGCGCCCTGCGCATCACCTTTCCGCGACTGTTTCTGGCGCTGCTGGCCGCGACCGCAATCCAGGCTAGCGCGCAGTCGACAGTGAACATCATCGCCGGCTGGAACCTGCTGGGCAACAGCTCCAGCGCGGCGTTCGACGTCGCAACAGTTTTTGGCGGACCGAACAACGTGAACACGGTGTGGAAGTGGAATGCGGCCAAGGCGGGCTGGGCGTTCTATACACCGACCATCGCCGACGGCGGGGTCGCCTATGCGGCAAGCAAGGGATATGAGCCGCTCACCAGCGTAGGCCCCGGCGAGGGCTTCTGGGTCAATTCGAAGTCCGCGTTTGCAGCGCAGTTGCCTGCAGGGACGGCGATACAATCTGCGTCGTTCCAGAACCTGGGCGCGGGTTGGAGTCTGCTGGCGATCGGGGACGGCAAGACACCCTGGCAATTCAACACCGCGCTGAATTCGACTCCGCCCACGCCGGGGGTGATGTCGAACAACCTGATCACGCTATGGTCCTGGGATGCGGTCCAGTTAAACTGGTATTTCTACGCGCCCAGCCTCGATGCCAACGGCACGCTCGCCAGCTATATCAGCGGCAAGCGATACCTCAATTTCGGCTGTGCAGTTCTTGGCCCGACTGCGGGTTTCTGGGTCAATGTTCCCGCAGCCGACGCAATCACGACAACACCCATTACGACAACGACCTCCGCCGAAACCTGCACGACATACGCAACGACATCCACTACCGTAACGACCACTAGCGTGACGTCGACGACTACCACCACTGTGCCACCTGCGGGATCCGGCGGAGCAACCCCGTCGGTCTCGCCACCGGCTGGTACGGCACCGTTCACGCTCAGCGTAGGAACACCGCCCGCCACTTTTGCTGCACTCGGTCCGCGCGTCCCTGCCGTCGCCGTCAGCATCGGCTCCGGGCCACCCAGGGTCTACTTCTCACTTGCGGACAGCGCCGACAACGCCATCATCGGCTTCGGCAGCAGATCGCAAAGCGCGACTGCCACGGTTCCGAGTTATCCCAATCTCGCGTTCTCGCTGGCCAAACTTGTGCCCGGCACCAACGGCGCACCGAGCAAGTGGGTGAGCTACATCGTGACGACGGTGCCCACGACCACGACGGCGGCGACCGCGACCCGGCCCAGCACCGACAATACTGGCACGTTGGTGGACAACAAGAACGGCACCTATACCTATTCGTTCTATCGTGATATCACCACGGTGAAAGACCAGGTCGCCGCGATGACGATGACCGGTGCGAACGTCGCGGCGGACCTTGGCGATCTGACCTACGACCCGAACCTGGTGCACCGCCTCACCATACAGATTTCCGGCAATGCCCCAGGCACCGGCACCAATACTCCGGACGGTGTCCAGACAGTCACCGGCGTACCGATGAGGAACCCAGTCAACGTCGTCTACGACTTTATCCCCGCGACAGGCAACGCAGTCCAGCCTACCGATGGCGCCGTCCCGCAGCGGTTGATAGTGGACAAAGCGAGCTGCAACGAATGCCACGACAAACTCGGCGGCGTTCCTGGAACCGTAAGCACGGCATTCCACGGCGGCAGCCGCTACGATCCCCGATATTGCGTGGTCTGTCACACCGATCAGCGCAAGTACGGTCGCATCAACCTTTCGTCGACAAATCTCGCATTCCCGCCCATCGTCAAGGACACGAGCGGCAACCCGATTTCGGCCGCGACCTATGTCGCAGACGGCGTGACCGTCGGCGATTTTCCGGTTCTGATTCACCGCGTGCATGCAGGCGAAGGGCTGGTCAAAAAGAACTACAACTTCGCCAACGTTCTGCTGAACGAAACCAGATATCCTCAGGACATACGCAATTGCACCAAGTGCCACGACAGCACCGCGCCAAAGATTGCACCCCAGGCAGACAATTGGAAGCTGGTACCCAGCCGCCTAGCCTGCGGCGCTTGCCACGACGGCATCGACTGGGCCACGGGCACAGGGACAACGAACGCAGGCGGGACCGGCGGCCACATTGGTGGCGCCAAGTCAAACGACAGTCAATGCGTCCTCTGCCACGATGCAACCACGATTCCGGTCTACCACGTACCGGTAACCCCGCCGAATCCGGACAATTCACTAAACGCTGGGGGCACCAACCCAAACACCAACGCAGCGTGGATCGCGTCAAATAAGAACAATCTACCATCAGGTGCGATCAAGGTCAGTTACGAGATCAGCAGTGTGTCGCGCAATGCGAACAAGCAACCCGTTATCGTGTTCCGGCTGCTGCAAAACGGCGTCGTGAAACCGTTCAACGCCTATGGCGTGGGCGGGAAAACAGAGATCTGGGACAATTTCATCGGCTCCCCGAGCCTGTACTTCGTGTTCGCCGTGCCGCAGGACGGCATTGCCGCCCCGGCTGATTTCAATGCCTCGGCGTCCAGCTATCTGAGGTCTCTCTGGAACGGTAGCGCGACCGGTGCCACAGCAGGCACTCTCGCGGGTCCGGATGCGAGCGGTTATTACACCGTGACGCTTACCGGTGTCACCATCCCGGACAACGCAGCGATGCTCACTGGTGGACTGGGTTATACGTATAACGCGCGGAACACCGTGCCGCTTACCCAGACGAATCTAGCGTACTATCCGACCGCGCTCGCGACGGCAACCGGACTGACCGCCGGAATGCCGAACATGACCGGCGGCTTGATCGTCGTCGCACCGAATGTGCAGAAGGTCGCCGCAGGTTATACCGGGCGCCGCGCCATCGTCGACGACGCGCTATGCAACAAATGTCACCTTGAACTCGGCATGTTCACCGATAAGGCATTCCATGCCGGTCAGCGCAACAATGCGCAGACCTGTTCCTGGTGCCACACACCAAACAGAACCAGCAGTGGGTGGTCCGCGGATTCAACCTCCTATGTCCATGCGATACACGCAGCGGGCAAGCGTACGCAGCCGTTCACCTGGCATGCGAGCAGCACGACCGCTTCATACGCCAATGTCGGCTACCCCGGAATACTAAGCAACTGCGAGACCTGTCACCTGCCAGGAACCTATGATTTCAGCGCCAGCGCATCAGCCACTGCCGTGCCCAACCGCCCGTACCGGACCGTGGGTCAGGGCAAGTACGACGGCACGGTCACCGGTTCGCTCGCCGCGTACGCGATTTCGCCCTACGTCGCAGCGGACAACGTCACCGACTATGGCGCGGGCTTCAGCTTCAACGCGGCTACCGGCGCAACTAGCGTTGCCGCCGGCACAACGCTGGTAATGTCGCCGATTACTGCGGCCTGTTTCTCCTGTCACGACAGTACCGTTGCCAGGCAGCACATGGAATCCAACGGCGGATCGGTCTACCAGCCGCGCAGCGCCGCCCTGGCCAAGGCCGAACAGTGCATGTTCTGCCATCAATCGACCAGCGCCTTCGGACTGGGCATCGCGGCGGTGCACGCGAAATAGCGCGGTCGTCCCGATCGGATTGACGCAGATCATAGCCGGTCGGGGTTGTTTCTGGACTGCCGAAACCGCGATTTTCTTGCCCAGTCATCGACCATCGCGCTCGGTCGATTCAATCGCGGTTATTCCTCGCTTACCCCCAGACGGCGCCAGCCGTCGTGTCCGAGACGACGCAGGGTTTCGATGTTTCGTTCGTAGATCAGAGCCGCATCGGGGAACACCGCCACGGCGCGCTCGATGCTCGCTTCGCGCAGCAGGTGCAGCGTCGGATAGGGCGAGCGGTTGCTGCAGTTTTCGATGTCCTCCGGCCGTGTGCCGGCGAACTGGTATTGCGGATGGAAGCTCGCGACCTGGATTTCGCCTGCCAACCCCTCCGCGGCGATTGCAGCGTCGGCCAGTTCCAGAAAATCGTTGTAGTCGAGGAAATCGCCGAGTACGTGCGGATGTACCAGCAGCGTGGTGTCGATGACGGACGCATCGGCCGCGTGCAGCGTGCGCAGTTCAGCCACCAGATCGGTGAGCAAATCCTGCGGCGTTTGTGCCGCACTGACGACATAGCGAATCTGATTTTTTGCGTGAACCGACTTGGCGAATGGGCACAGGTTGAGCCCGATCACCGCGCGCTCCAGCCAGACGCGCGTGGCGCTGATATATTTCCCATCCTCGACGGCAGTCTGCTTGGGGTCCGAGCGCATGCGCTTCCTCCTTGCGCATTATCGCATTCGTCCCGACGCCGGACATTCCCGCCTATAGACCGCGGGTACGCCCGGGACTATTTGACCCAGATCAAAGCCCCTCCGGCGCATGGGCTCTACAGTGGTTACCCTGTGCAACCTCCATAACAAATGCCAGCACGTTAGCGCATCCCCGATCATGTCCATTCCCGAACTTGTCTGCCCCGCCGGCAACCTGCCCTCGCTCAAGACGGCCGTGGACAACGGCGCCGACTGGGTCTACATGGGACTCAAGGACGAAACCAACGCACGCAATTTCGCCGGACTCAATTTCGATGCCGCGAGCGCGCGCGAGGGTTTGCGCTACGCCCACGCCGCCGGCGCGAAAATGCTGCTCGCCATCAATACCTTTCCGCAAGGGCAGGCCGCGCCGCGCTGGCAGCGCGCCATCGACAACGCCGCCGAGCTCGGCATCGATGCGGTCATCCTCGCCGATGCCGGTCTGATGCGCTACGCGGCCAGGCATCACCCGCAATTGCGCCTGCACCTGTCGGTGCAAACCTCGGCCACCAACTACGAAGCGATCAATTTCTATCACGAGCATTTCGGCATTTCGCGCGCAGTGCTGCCGCGCGTGCTGTCGCTCGCCCAGGTCGCCGATGTGGTGAAAAACACGCCGGTGCCGATCGAAGTGTTCGGCTTCGGCAGCCTGTGCGTGATGGTCGAAGGACGTTGCGCATTGTCCTCCTACGTAACCGGCGAATCGCCCAATACACGCGGCGTATGCTCGCCGGCAAAAGCGGTGCGATGGGAAAGGAATGGAGACATCCTCGACGCCAGACTGAACGGCATTCTCATCGACCGCTACGCCGCGGGAGAGAACGCCGGCTACCCGACCCTGTGCAAGGGCCGCTTCGACGTCGATGAAGAAACCTATTACGCCATCGAAGAACCATCCAGTCTCAATGCCATGGCGTTGTTGCCGGAAATGGCGAACATCGGCATTACAGCCATCAAGATAGAAGGCCGACAGCGCAGCCCGGCTTATGTCGCGGCGGTGACGCGCATCTGGCGCGCCGCGATCGATGCCTATGCGCAGAATCCTGCGCGCTTTTCCGTTCACGCCGACTGGTCCAGCGGACTCGCCCGCGTGGCCGAAGGTCAGCAGCATACGTTGGGCGCCTATCATCGTAAATGGAAATAGGATGAAGCTCAGTCTGGGCCCGGTGCTCTACTACTGGACGCGCGAGGCGACGATGCAGTTCTACGCCGGTGTCGCCGACTCCGGCGTCGACATCGTCTACCTGGGTGAAGTTGTCTGCTCGCGCCGACACAACCTGCGCCTGGACGACTGGCTCGGCCTCGCGCGCGACCTCACTGCGAACGGAAAGCAAGTGGTGCTGTCGTCGCAGGCGCTGATCGAATCCGAGTCCGACCTGAAGACCCTGCGCCGCATTGCCGCCAACGGCGACTTCACCGTCGAGGCGAATGAAATGGGCGCGGTACGCCTGCTTGCGGGCCGCGTGCCTTTCGTCGCCGGACCGCACCTGAACATTTACAACAACGAGACGCTCGCCTGGTTTGCCGAACTCGGCGCCATCCGCTACGTGCTGCCACTGGAACTCGCGCGCGATACCCTGCGCGAACTGCAAGCGTCGCGCCCGGCCGCAATGCAAGGCGAGGTATTCGTCTATGGCCGCATGCCGCTTGCATTCTCGGCGCGCTGCTTCACCGCGCGCCACCATGACCTGCCCAAGGACGACTGCCAGTTCCGGTGTCTGGATGATGCCGACGGCCTCGCGCTGCGCACCCGTGACAAGGAACCGTTCCTGACCCTGAATGGAATCCAGACACAATCGGCGCTGGTGTACGATCTGTCGGATTCGATCGAAGAGCTTCGCCGTTTCGAGGTCGACGTGGTCCGCATTTCGCCGCAGTCGCGCAATATGCCGGAGATCATCGCAAGCTTTCGTGAACGCTGCGCCGGCCGACCCGGCACTTCGCTCGAAGGTCTGCGCGTGGCGCCGCCCTGCAACGGCTACTGGTATGGCCTGCCGGGCATGGAATACCGGACTGCACATTGAATACGCCGGAATCCACGCCGCTGCTGCCTGCGCGGCTCGCCGGCCTGGTCAGCCGCCTGCCGCAATGGCCGCCGTCAGCCGTGTTGTGTGCCGGCCTCAATCTTTTGTTCCTGCCCACGCTCGACCAGGACACGAGGCAGCGCCTGGTGGGCCGCATTGTGTCCATAGAGGTCAGCGACGCCGGCCTGGATGGCCGTATCCGCCTCACCGCGTTTGGTTTCCTGCCCGCGCCGCGGCGCGCGCCGGAAGTCACGATCCGCGCCTGCGCCTGGGACTACTATCGCCTCGCGCGGCGACTGGAGGATCCGGACACTCTGTTCTTCTCCCGTCGCCTTACCATCGACGGCGATACGGAACTCGGGTTGCTGGTCAAGAACGCGCTGGATGCTATCGACTGGACACGATTGACCGGGCGCCTGGGACCGGTCATTGAACGGATGCGCCGCCTCGCCGAGCGCCGCGGCGCGGGTCACAGGCCGAATTCATAATATGCACTGCTGCGCCCAGCCCCAGGGCGCAGGAAAGCTAGCGTAGCTGCTCTATGGTCGGATCGCCCGCCCGCTCTTCGCTCGGCTGATAGGGCTTTGGCAGGTGCGCAATCGCTTCCCTCACCCAGGCAACGTGCGCAATCTCGTCCTCTGCGAATTCGCGCGCGAGGGCCTGTACGGATGGATCGTTCGATTCCGCAGCAATGCGCTCAAAGAACCCCTTGGCCCGCAATTCTGCCTCCAGCGCTATCTCCAGCGCCATGTACGGCGTAATCATTCTGTAGACGAAGGCCCGCGCTTCGGGAACGGGCGATCCGCTGTCCAGCCACGCGTATTCGCCCGGCGCAAGTGTAGGGACGTTCATGCCAATGCACTTCTTCGCCAGATGATAGGTGTGCTCGCACTCAAATTCGGCGAGCCGAGCGAAAAGGTCTGCCACCTCATCGTTGCCGCAATCCATCATGTACATAGCGAGTTCACGATAACGCGCTTCAGCCTCGCGCTCGATTGCTAGCGCGTTCGCATACAAAACGCCTGACGAACTGACTTGCCTGATCGCGCCCCTTTTCGCATTGGCATTGTCCAATTGCGCAACGTCCGGGCCGGCGGGCGCTTTGCGTGGCCTCTCAGATGCTCTGCTCGAATTCATCGCCTCCTCCTCAATTCGCTTGATTTCAAAGCCAGGCATTGGCTACGAGCGAAGCAGCGCACCTTTTCGAAATTTCTGGCGCTTTTCTTTTTCTGCTGCCGTTCCGTCCGAGCCGATGTGAATACTATAAATCGCTGCGGAGGTAAATTCGATAATAATTTTCATTATTTTTAAGCAAAATACGCATTACGTTGCGGTAATAGGCGACGTCTTTGCCGGGGCCACCTGCGAACAAGTTCGCGCGGCGCGCCGGGCGACCAGACCCCGCGGGACAAAGGACTATTGCAGGGATCAGTTGGGGCAGACCAGCGCCACGGCACTTTCGCCCCTGTCTGTCGCGACAATGCGCTACGCGATCAAACAGGCGCGCGGCGAATGGTAGAGTTTCAGGGGCGCTTCATTCTGCAGGATGCCGTTTAAAAGGGGCCACTGCAGAATCGCAAATGGCCTCTGACGGGCGATCGGAAATCGCCGCTGCGGCTTACACGCGTTCGAATATTCCCGCCGCCCCCATGCCGGTACCCACGCACATGGTCACCATGCCGTACTTCAGATTTTTGCGCCGCAGGGCATGGATCACCGTAGCAGAACGAATCGCGCCGGTCGCGCCCAGGGGATGTCCGAGCGCAATCGCGCCGCCCATCGGATTCACTTTGGCCGGATCGAGGCCCAGGTCCTGCATCACCGCCAGCGACTGCGCGGCGAAGGCCTCGTTCAATTCGAACCAGTCGATCTGATCCTGGTTGATCCCGGCCGCCTTGCACGCAACAGGAATCGCTTCCTTCGGACCGATGCCCATGATTTCCGGCGGCACGCCGCGCACCGCGAACGAAACAAAGCGGGCGAGCGGCGTCAGATTGAATTGCTTCAGGATTTTCTCGCTGACCAGGATCAACGCACCGGCGCCGTCCGAAGTCTGCGAGCTGTTGCCGGCAGTGACCGAACCCTTGGGCGAAAACACCGGCCGCAGCTTGGCCAGCGAAGCCAGATTGGTGTCGGCGCGCGCGCCTTCATCCTGGCTGACGCTGCGCGTCTTGATAACTATCTTCCCGGTGGCGAGGTTGGGAAAACGCTCGACGATCTCGACCGCGGTGGTCTCGTCCTTGAATTCACCCGCCAGTTGCGCCGCGATCGCTTTCTGATGCGATTTGAGCGAGAACTCGTCCTGCGCCTCGCGCGTAATCTTCCATTGCTTGGCGACGTTCTCGGCGGTCAGGCCCATGCCGTAGGCCATGCCGATGTTCTCGTCCTTGAAAATGCCCATGTTCATCGACGGGTGGTAACCCATCATCGGCACCATCGACATCGACTCCGCCCCCGCGGCGATCATTACGTCCGCCTGGCCGACGCGAATGCGGTCGGCCGCCATCGCCACCGCCGTGATGCCGGAAGCGCAGTAGCGGTTGATGGTGACGCCGGCGACGGTCTTCGGCAGGCCGGCAAGCAACACCGCCATGCGTGCAACGTTGAGCCCCTGCTCGGCTTCCGGGAACGAGCAGCCGACGATGGCGTCCTCGATCAGTTTCACGTCGAGTCCCGGCACCTGGGACACGGCGGATTGAATCGCGCGCACCAGCAGATCGTCCGGGCGCACGTTCTTGAACATGCCGCGCGGCGCTTTGCCTATGGGTGTGCGGGTCGCGGCAACGACATATGCATCCTGCAATTGTTTTGTCATTTCAGTTCTCCTGTGGGGGCCGGGCTCAATTGCGCACCGGCTTGCCGGTCTGCATCATGTCCATGATGCGTTCCTGCGTTTTCGGATGCTCCATCAGTTCCATTAACGCCTTGCGCTCCAGTTCGAGCAGCCACTGCTCGCTCACCAGGCTGCCCGCCTGGACCTCACCGCCGAAGACGACCTCAGCGATCATCGCACCCGGATTGGAGTCGTGCGCGGAGATGAAGCCGCCGGCGCGCATGTTCACCAGCTGCGCCATGATGGTGGCCATGCCATAGCGCGCGGCCACCGGCACCAGCGCTTTGAGCGGCGGCCGATAGCCGGCATCAAACAGCGCGCGCGCTTCGACCTTGGCCACATGCAGCAATTCGTAGGCATTGAACAC
>QYQC01000191.1 GCA_007280315.1 Betaproteobacteria bacterium
CTGGAACACTTTGACCAGCAACGAGCCACCGGGTTTCAGGCATTGCAGGGAAAATTCCAGCGCCAGCTCGGCCAAATACATCGATCGCGCCTGGTCGCTCACGCCTATGCCGGAGATATTGGGGGCAAGGTCGGAAATTACAAGATCCGCCCGGCGGCCGCCCAGTGCAGCGAGCAGCGCGTCGAGCACCACCTGCTCGCGAAAATCGCCCTGCAAAAAATGGACGCCTGGCAGCGGTTCCATCGGCAGCAGGTCCACTGCCACCAACCTGCCTTTGGCGCCCAGCTTTGTCGCAGCGACCTGTGACCAGCTTCCCGGCGCCGCACCGAGGTCGACCACCAGCTGCCCGGGGGCGAGCAGCCGGTCCTTCTGGTCCAGTTCCAGCAGCTTGTAGGCGGCACGCGAGCGATAGCCTTCGGCCCTGGCCTTTTGCACATAGGGGTCGCTGATATGTTCGCGCATCCACGCCTTGCTGGTCTTGCTGCGGCTCATTGCGGGTCGAGGCTGTTACAATTGGGTTTTGCCGGCGTGTTCATTATGAAATCGCTCTCTACTGCCGAACGCAGACTTCTCAAAGCGCGGGCCCACGCGCTCAGACCCGTGGTCACCGTGGGCAATGCGCGTCTCTCTGCCGCGGTTGTCAAGGAAATAGACATCAGCCTCAAGGCGCACGATCTGATCAAGATTCGCGTGACCGGCGACGACCGCGACCTGCGCCAGGCGCTGCTGGGCGAAATCTGCAACCGCACCGACGCCTCTCCCGTACAGCACATCGGCAAGACCCTTGTCGTCTACCGCGAAAATCCGGAACCCGCAACTGCGCCGAAGAAACCCGCCGCGCGCAAGCAACCGCGGCGCACGAAGAAAAGCTTTCAGGGCGAGTAACACACCGCCGTTACCAATCTTCGCAAAGCGCGACGCCGGCTACTCGTAGCGTACATCGATTATTTCGAATTCGCGCACACCGCCGGGCGCCTGTACTGCGACCACGTCGCCCGCGACCGATTTTACGAACGCAGGCGACTGCCGCTACTCGTAGCGTACATCGATTATTTCGAATTCGCGCACACCGCCGGGCGCCTGTACTGCGACCACGTCGCCCGCGTATTTGCTTATCAGCGCGCGGGCGATCGGCGAACCGATGGAAATCTTGCCGTGCTTGATGTCGGCCTCGTCGTCGCCGACGATCTGGTAGGTAACCTTGTCACCGCTCTCCTGCTCCTGCAGGTCTACCGTAGCGCCGAAAACGCAGCGGCCTTCGGCGTCGTGCAGCCTGGGATCGATCACCTGTGCATTGGCGAGTTTGCCCTCGACTTCGGCAATGCGTCCTTCGACGAAGCTCTGCCGTTCCTTGGCCGCATCGTACTCGGCGTTTTCCGACAAATCGCCATGCGAGCGCGCCTCGGCTATGGCGGCAATCACGGCGTGCCGGTCGACTGTCTTCAGCCGTTGCAGTTCGGCGCGTAATAGCTCGGCGCCCTTGACCGTAAGGGGGGTCTTGCTCATATTCGAAAATCCTTAGTTAATTCAGCTCTCGGTGCAGGCTCTGCAACGCGTATGGAACCAGGGCCTGTATGTGGCGCATGCCGGTGCAGGCAGCACGCGCGCCGGCGATGGTAGTGTAATAGGTTACACGGCCCTGTAGAGCGCCGTTGCGGATAGCCCACGAATCCTGAACCGCACTGCGTTTTTCGTCCACGGTATTCACGATCAGGCTGACTTCGCCGTTCTTGATCATGTCGAGAATGTGCGGCCGGCCCTCCCCCACCTTGTTGACCGCAGTCGCGCTGATTCCGTTCTCGGTCAGAGCCTGCGCCGTGCCGCGCGTGGCGAGCAGACTGAATCCGAGCTGGAGCAGTTCGCGGCCGATTTGTACCGCAGCGTTCTTGTCGCTGTTTCTTACGCTGATAAATGCCTTGCCCGCCTTGGGCAGTTTCACCCCGGCGGCGAGTTGCGACTTTACAAACGCTTCGCCGAAAGACTGGCCCACGCCCATGACTTCACCCGTGGATTTCATCTCCGGTCCGAGGATGGTATCGACGCCGGGGAATTTGATGAACGGGAACACCGCCTCCTTCACCGAATAGTAGGGAGGCACCACTTCCCGCATCACGCCTTGCGCATTCAGGCTCTTGCCCACCATGCAGCGCGCGGCGATTTTGGCCAGCGGCAGGCCGGTCGCCTTGGACACGAAGGGCACGGTGCGCGACGCGCGCGGGTTCACCTCCAGCACATATACCGTGCCTTTCTGGATCGCGAACTGCACGTTCATCAGGCCGACCACGTTGAGCGCCAGCGCCATCTGCACCGTTTGCGCCCGAAGTTCCTGCTGCAACTCGTCGGACAGCGAGAACGGCGGCAGCGAACAGGCGGAATCGCCCGAATGCACGCCCGCCTGCTCGATGTGTTCCATGATGCCGCCGATCAGCACGCGCTCGCCATCGCAGATCGCGTCCACATCGACCTCGATGGCATCGTTGAGGAAGCGATCGAGCAGCACCGGCGAATCGTTCGAGACTTTCACCGCCTCGCGCATGTAGCGTTCCAGATCGCGTTGTTCGTGCACGATTTCCATGGCTCGGCCGCCGAGCACGTAGCTTGGCCGCACCACCAGCGGATAGCCGATTTCCACCGCGAGCCTGAGCGCATCCGCCTCGTTGCGCGCGGTGCGGTTCGGCGGTTGCTTCAGCTCGAGCCGGTGCAATAGCTTCTGGAAGCGCTCGCGGTCCTCCGCCACGTCGATCATGTCCGGGCTGGTGCCGATTATCGCCACGCCGTTCGCTTCCAGGTCGCGCGCAAGCTTCAGCGGTGTCTGCCCGCCGTATTGCACCACCACGCCGTCAGGCTTTTCCTTGTCCACGATTTCGAGCACATCCTCCAGCGTGAGCGGCTCGAAATACAGCCGGTCCGACGTATCGTAATCAGTCGAAACCGTCTCCGGGTTGCAGTTGACCATGATGGTCTCGTAACCGTCCTCGCGCAGCGCCAGCGCAGCGTGCACGCAGCAGTAGTCGAACTCGATCCCCTGGCCGATGCGGTTGGGTCCACCCCCGAGCACCATGATTTTCTTGCGCGCCGTCGGGGCCGCCTCGCACTCTTCCTCATAGGTCGAATACATGTAGGCGGTGTTGGTAGAAAATTCCGCGGCGCAGGTATCGACGCGCTTGTACACCGGCCGCACGCCGAGCGCACGGCGCCGATCGCGCACCTCGCGCTCGGTCGCGGCCAGCAACTTGGCCAGTCGGCGGTCGGAAAAGCCGTTGCGCTTTAGCGTTAGCAGCGCGCGCGCGTCAATGTCCTCGAGCCGCTGCCCCATCAACGCCTGCTCCTGCCGCACCAGATCCTCGATCTGCGCCAGGAACCAGGGATCGATATGCGTATCGCGCTGGATCTGCTCGAACGAGAGACCGCAGCGGAACGCGTCCGCCACGTACCAGATCCGCTCCGGCCCCGGATCGCCGAGTTCGGTTTCGAGCACGTCCTCGTCGGTGGTCTTCTCGTCCAGGCCGTCGGCTCCCGTTTCCAGACCGCGCAGCGCCTTTTGAAACGACTCCTGAAACGTTCGGCCGATGGCCATCACCTCGCCCACCGATTTCATCTGTGTAGTGAGACGGATGTTCGCCTGCGGGAACTTCTCGAATGCAAATCGCGGAATCTTGGTCACAACGTAGTCGATGCTCGGCTCGAACGAGGCCGGCGTCGCGCCGCCGGTGATTTCATTCGCCAGTTCGTCCAGGGTATAACCCACGGCGAGTTTGGCCGCGACCTTGGCGATGGGAAAGCCGGTTGCTTTGGAAGCAAGCGCCGAAGAACGCGACACGCGCGGATTCATCTCGATCACCACCATCTTGCCGTCGGCCGGATTGATGGCGAACTGCACATTGGAGCCGCCGGTCTCCACCCCGATCTCGCGCAACACCGCGATCGAGGCATTGCGCATGATCTGGTATTCCTTGTCGGTCAGCGTCTGCGCCGGCGCCACGGTGATCGAGTCGCCGGTGTGCACGCCCATGGGATCGAGGTTCTCGATCGAACAGATGATGATGCAGTTGTCGGCCTTGTCGCGCACCACCTCCATCTCGAATTCTTTCCAGCCGATCACCGATTCCTCGATCAGCAGCTCCTTGGTCGGGGAAGCGTCCAGTCCGCGCTCGCAGATTGCGACAAACTCCTCGCGGTTGTAGGCGATGCCGCCACCGGAACCGCCGAGCGTAAACGACGGACGGATCACCACCGGATAGCCGATCGACGCCTGCACCTGCAGCGCCTCTTCCATGCTGTGGGCCAGCATCGAGCGCGGACAGTCCAGACCGATCGATTTCATCGCCTGCTTGAATTTCTCCCGGTCCTCGGCCTTGTCGATGGCATCGCGCGAAGCACCGATCATTTCCACGCCGTATTTTTCCAGCACGCCGTGCTTGGCCAGGTCGAGGGCGCAATTCAGCCCCGTCTGCCCGCCCATGGTCGGCAACAACGCGTCGGGGCGTTCCCTGGCGATGATGGACTCGACCATCTGCCAGGTTACCGGCTCGATATAGGTGACGTCGGCCATTTCCGGATCGGTCATGATCGTCGCCGGATTGGAATTGACCAGGATCACCCGGTAGCCTTCCTCGCGCAGCGCCTTGCACGCCTGGGCGCCGGAGTAATCGAATTCGCACGCCTGGCCGATGATGATCGGGCCGGCGCCGATGATCAGAACGCTGCGGATGTCAGTACGCTTGGGCATCAGCGACCGACCCCCGTTGAAACGGAGTACGCCAGTGGCAGGCGGAACGAAACCCTGGCGTCACGTTCAGTGCGTTCCTGGACGCTCATGCTTTCCTGTCTTCCATAAATTTCACGAAGCGATCGAACAGATAGCCGATGTCCTGCGGGCCCGGGCTCGCCTCCGGGTGGCCCTGGAAGCAGAATGCGGGACGATCAGTGCGCGCCATGCCCTGCAGGCTGCCGTCGAACAGAGAAACATGTGTCGGCCGCAGATTCGCGGGAAGCGTCACCGGGTCGACGGCGAAGCCGTGATTCTGGCTGGTGATCGCCACCAGCCCGGTGTCGAGATCTTTCACCGGATGATTGGCGCCGTGGTGCCCGAACTTCATTTTCAGCGTCTTCGCACCGGACGCCAGGCCGAGGAGCTGGTGACCAAGGCAGATGCCGAATGTCGGCATGCCCGTGGTTACGATTTCTCGTATGGCCTCAATGGCGTAATCGCAGGGTTCGGGATCGCCCGGACCGTTGGAGAGAAACACCCCGTCGGGCTTGGCTGCCAGCACTGCCTTCGCCGGCGTCTCGGCTGGGAACACCGTCACTTTGCAGCCGCGCTCGGACAGCAAGCGCAGGATGTTTCGCTTGATGCCGTAGTCATAGGCGGCGACATGGAAGCGATGGCTGTCGATTCTGCGATGCCCCTCGCCCAGTCGCCAGACACCTTCATTCCATTCATACGGCTCGCGCGCAGATACCACCTTCGCCAGATCCATGCCGGCGAGCCCGGGAAACCCCCGCGCTGCGGCCAGGGCGCCGGCCACGTCGGCCTCGCCCAGCGTGGCGCCTGGCGCGGCGGCGAGCAGGCAGCCCCCCTGTGCCCCGTCCGTGCGCAGAATGCGCGTCAGCTTGCGCGTGTCGATGCCGGCGATGGCGACAATGCCGTGCACGACCAGGTAGTCGGACAGGGTCTGCTCGCTGCGAAAATTCGATACGCGCAGAGGCAGGTCGCGAATGATCAGTCCGGCCGCATGCGGCTGCGCCGATTCCTCATCTTCCCGGTTGACGCCGGTATTGCCTATGTGTGGATAGGTCAGGGTGACGATCTGGCGGCAGTAGGACGGATCGGTAAGGATTTCCTGGTATCCGGTCATGGCCGTGTTGAACACGACCTCGCCCGCCGAACTGCCCGCGGCACCGACGCCAATTCCGTTAAATACCGTTCCGTCAGCGAGCGCGAGGATGGCGGGCGGGAACGGCGAAGACACGGCTAACTCCAGGATTTATATACAGAAACGGGACTGGAACAGCGAGGTTCCGTCCCGTCTAGCTAACCCGTGGATTATAACCCGGAATGCAGCCCCGCCGCAATCGTACAGTGCGACACCTGGCGCGAACCCGCAGCATTGGTGCGACCGCTATTTCAAGCCGAGTACGTCCTGCATGTCGTAAAGCCCCGCGCCCTTGCCTTGCAGAAATCGCGCAGCGCGCAGCGCGCCGGTGGCATAGGTCGAACGGCTCTGCGAGCGTACCGTGACTTCGACGCGCTCGCCGCCGCCGGCGAAAATCACGCTGTGTTCGCCCACGATGTCGCCGCCACGGATCGAATGGAAACCGATGCTGTTCGCGTCGCGCTCACCGGTGTCGCCCTCGCGCCCGTACACGGCGCATTGATTCAGGTCACGGCCCAGGGCAGCGGCGACTACTTCGCCCAGCTTCAGTGCGGTGCCGGAAGGCGCATCGACCTTGTGCCGGTGATGCGCCTCGACGATCTCGACGTCGTAATCATTACCCAGGATGGTCGCTGCGACCTCGGCCAGCTTGAATGCGGCATTGACGCCCACCGCCATATTCGGCGCGAACACGATGGCGATCTTCTTCGCGGCATCGACGATGCGCTGCCTGCCCTCAGCACTGAACCCGGTGGTACCGATGACCATGTTCGCGCCCGAATTCACGCACGCCTCCAGGTGGCGCAATGTGCCCTCGGGCCGGGTGAAGTCGATCAGACAATCGGAGGCGGTGATGCCGGCGGCGTAATCGGCGCTGACCGCAATGCCACAAGCGTTGCCCAGCGATTCTCCGGCGTCCCTGCCCAGGTGCGGGCTGCCTGCCACTTCCAGCGCCGCGGACAACTTCAGGTCGGCGCTCGTCAGCACTGCCTCGATCAGGGTGCGCCCCATGCGCCCGGCACTGCCGGCGATAGCAATATTCATGCGGCTCTTGTCCAATTCGGTCAAAACTTGAGCTTTTCCTTGAGCCGTTCCCACCAGCTTTTTTCCGCGGCCTTCGCTGCCGCCGCGGCCGCAGGCTGGGGTGCAGCCGCGGCCGGAGCCGGCTTTGCGGCGTCAGGCGCTGACGGCGCAACCACTGCGGGCGGCGTTGGCGCGCTGGCGGCCGCCGCCGGTATTGTTTCCGGGGTTTTGATCGCAGCCGCGTCCGCGTTGGCGGCAGGCGTCACATCGCCCTCGATACGCTTGAGCTTCCCATCTGCGAACAGCACCGCGATCTTGCGCTGTTCCAGCGCGTTCGAGTTGACCCGTTGCCGCCGGAATATATAGTCCCAGCGGTCCGCATGAAAGCTGTCGGTAATCAGCGGCGTTCCGAGAACGAATCGCACCTGGTCTTTGCTCATGCCGAGCTTCAGTTGCGACACCGCCTCCTGCGACACGAAATTTCCCTGCTGGATTTCCATCCGGTATGGCTTGAATCCCACTGTCGGCAGTCCGATGGAACTGCAGGAGGCGAGGAACAGAACAGCCATTGCGGCCAATGCGCGTAAAAACATGGATAGTATTCGCTCTCTAAAAGAGTAAAGCGCTGTATGATAACCTAGTTTATAAACCACATCGATCCGCGCCCAAAGTCCATCATGAGCAAACCAGAAGATCTCAAGACCATAGGCCTCAAGGCTACCGCGCCCCGGCTGAAGATTCTCAATCTGTTCGAAAAAAGCAAGGTACGACACCTGTCGGCCGAGGATGTATACAAGATTCTGGTGGCAGACGGATTGGATACCGGCCTGGCCACGGTATATCGCGTACTGACCCAGTTCGAGCATGCCGGCCTGCTGCAGCGGCATCATTTCGAATCCGGCCGGGCGGTGTTCGAACTCAACGCCGGCACCCATCACGATCACCTGGTATGCATGCAGTGCGGGCGGGTGGAGGAGTTCTACGACGCGGATATCGAAAAACGTCAGAACAAGATCGCCAAGGACCGCGGCTTCGTGATCACCGAGCACTCGCTGCATTTGTACGTCGATTGCATCAAATCCAACTGCCCGCATAAGACAACAACGGACAACAACATAACTGACGCGAAATAAGGCAGCGCGCCGTTCCCGTTTATTTCACCTAGCCGCAAACGCGCCGGCGCCTGTTGGACGCATTCCTCACCTCCACCGTTCTGGTCGCCGTCGCCGAAATCGGCGACAAGACGCAGCTACTATCGTTTGTTCTTGCGGCACGGCTGCGCCAGCCCTGGGCCATCATCGCCGGCATTCTGGTTGCAACGCTTGCCAATCATGCGCTCGCCGGATCGGCCGGGGCCTGGCTCGCGCACCTTGCCGGGCCCGGCGTGATGCTGTGGGTGACCGGACTGCTGTTCATCGGCTTCGGCCTTTGGGCGCTGCACCCGGATGCGCTCGACGACGATCCTAAAATCCATCGTGCCGGCGCGTTTGTGACTACGCTGATCGCTTTTTTCCTCGCGGAAATGGGCGACAAGACGCAATTCGCTACGGTAGCGTTGGCGGCGCGCTTCGACAGCTTGACTGCGGTGGTGCTGGGCACGACACTGGGCATGATGCTGGCCAACGTGCCCGCGGTCATGGTCGGTGAGAAGCTCGCGCGGCGCCTGCCGCTGAAAGCAATTCGCCTGACTGCGGCCGGCCTGTTCATCCTCACCGGCGCGCTTACTCTCTTGGGGTGGCCGACATGACCGAGCAAAGAACTGATTTCACCGCTGAGCTGCTGCTGTGGCGCCACGCCGACGCCGAGGACGGAATCCCGGACGCCGCGCGCGCGCTGACCAGGAGAGGGCTGAAGCAGGCAAAGCAGGTGGCCGAATGGCTCAGGCCGCGGCTGGCGCAGGACTGCCTGATCCTGGTGAGTCCGGCCAAGCGCGCGCAGCAAACCGCCGCTGCGCTCGATCTGCCGTTCGCCACCGAACCACGCGTAGGCCTGCAGGCGGAGAGTGCCGACATCGTCGCGGCAGCCGCTTGGCCGAAGCGCGTCGGCACGGTCCTGGTGGTCGGCCACCAGCCGACCCTGGGGCAGCTCGCTGCGTGCCTGCTTAGCGGCGAGCCGGCCGACTGGACCATCAAGAAGGGCGCGCTGTGGTGGTTTGCCGGTCGCGCACGCTACGGCGACACCCAGGTAATTCTGCGCGCGGTCATCAGCCCGGACCTTCTCTAGCGGCGAAAAGCGATAAGCGCCCGGCCTGCTACGCGGCGGCTTCGCGCAGCGGTTTCATATCCAGGCGCAGCCCGATCGACTTCCATTCGTCGGCTTCGTCAGCGAGCGCCGCTGCGCTCAGCGGACGTTGCTCCTGCAGCGTATCCGGCAGCAACAAACGAAAGCCGCTGTCGGTCAGTTCGCATGCAAACGGCGGCGGATCAAGCTCGGTGCGGCTGCGACAAAACAGGCTCGCCAGGCGCAGACAGAACACCAACTCCCAGTCGCGCGGGACCGGACTCAGGTCGAGCAGTTTGGACAGCTTGCCACGGTGGGCGAGCACCAGTTGCGCCAGCTGCGACTGCTCCATGCGGGAGAAGCCGGGCATATCGGCGTTGGCAATGATGTAGGCCGAATGTTTGTGGTAGCCGTTGTGGGCTATGGAGATGCCGATCTCGTGCAGGGCGGCAGCCCAGGCGAGCGTCTGATCCGCGTGAGGGTCGTTCTCGGCGCCGCTCAAATTGCGATACAGGCCGCCCGCCAGTTCCGCCACGCGCTGCGCCTGTGCCGTATCGACGTGGTAGCGGCGCATGAACTGGCGCACCGTGACCTCGCGCATGTCGTGCTTCTGCACGCGGCCGAGCAAATCGTAGAGCACGCCCTGGCGCAGCGCAGCGTCCGACACGCTCATGTGCTCGATGCCAAGCTCGGCGAACGCCGCGCACATGATGGCCAGGCCGCCCGGCAGTATGAACGCGCGGTCCTCGCGCAGACCGGGCAAGTCCAGACGTTCGACCTCGCCCGCCTTGAGAAACGCGCTGCGCAGCTTGTCCAGGCCGGAGGCCGAGATGCCATGCTCACTCCAGCCGCTGGCTTCGACAATGGAAGCGATCGAGCGGGCGGTTCCCGAGGAGCCGACCGCCTCGGACCAGCCGAGCCGGGTGTACTGCTTGACGATGGTCTGCAGCTCGTTCCTCGCCGCGAGTTCGGCCTGTTTGAACGTGGACTTCTCGATCCTGCCGTCGGCAAAGTATTTCATGCTGAAACTGACGCAACCCATGTACAGACTATCCATCAGCTCCGGCTCGACGCCGGTACCAATGATGAATTCGGTCGAGCCACCGCCGATATCCATCACCAGGCGCTTGTCCCGGCTGAGCGGCAGGCTGTGCGCCACACCGAGGTAGATCAGCCGCGCCTCTTCGCGCCCGGCAATGACTTCGATGGGGAAACCCAGCGCCTCCTTGGCCTCGGCCAGGAACTGGCGCGAATTCTTGGCCACGCGCAGCGTATTGGTTCCAACTACGCGCACCGCCTCCGCCGGAAAGCCGCGCAGCCGGTCGGAGAACCGCCGCAGCGCGTCCAGCGCGCGCACCTGCGTGGCGCGGTCGATGCGCTTGTCGCGCGTCAGCCCGGCGCCCAGGCGCACCTGTTCGCGCAGGCCGTCGAGCAGATAGATCTGGTTATCGACGACGCGGCCGATCTGCAGGTGAAAGCTGTTGGAGCCCAGGTCCACAGCGGCTAAAGTTTCGTATTGCATGACCGAATTACCTTAGCACCTGGAACTTGGACGCGCAATGAATTTGGCGTCAATTTGGCGCGATCGTCGATCCATCCACTACCCCTCTGCACGAATCTCTGTGGCGCGCGATAATGCTGCTACGTTGTGCCATCTGGCCATGTTCCCAAAAAACCAAGTCCAATGTCGGCGAAACAGAATCCGCTCCTCAACCGGGAAATAGGCTTCCTGGAATTCAATCGGCGCGTGCTCGCCCAGGCCGAGGACACGGACACGCCATTGCTCGAGCGCCTGCGTTTTCTTTGCATCGTCAGCAGCAATCTGGACGAATTCTTCGAGATCCGCGTCGCCGAACTGAAGGAAACGATCAGCGTCAATCTGTCGAGCGTCGGACCCGAAGCCATGGATCCACGCGACGTGTTTGCCGCGGTCACCCGCATCGCGCACGATCTGGTGGAGCGCCAGTACCGGCTGCTGAACGAGCATATCCTGCCGGAGCTGGAAAAGGCGGGGGTGCGTTTCCTGCGCCGCAACGATCTGAACGAAGCCCAGCGGACCTGGATACGCGAGTATTTTTTCAACGAAATGATGCCCGTACTCACGCCGATCGGCCTGGATCCGGCGCACCCGTTTCCGCGCGTGTTCAACAAGAGCCTGAATTTTGCGGTCGAGTTGGAAGGTCGCGATGCGTTCGGCCGTGCCTCGCGCGCCGCCATCGTGCAGGCGCCGCGCATTTTGCCGCGCATGATCAAGCTGCCCGGCTCGCTGCGGCCGGGCAAGGAGCAGAGCTTCGTCTTCCTCTCCTCGGTCCTACACGAACACGCGTCCGAGTTGTTCGCCGGGATGAGCGTGCTCGGTTGCTTCCAATTTCGCGTAACCCGCAACAGCGACCTGTTCGTGGACGAGGAGGAAGTGAAGAACCTGCGCACTGCGCTGCAGGGCGAATTGCCGTTGCGCAACCTGGGCGCGGCAGTGCGCCTCGAGGTCGCAGACAATTGCACCCAGGCCATGGCCGATTTTCTGCTGCAGCAGACCGAGCTCGGCGCGGAGGATCTGTACCAGGTCAACGGTCCGGTCAACCTGGTACGGCTGATGCAGATCCCCGACCTAATCAATCGGCCAGATCTGCAGTTTCCGCCGTTCCGGCCGGGACGACCCACGGCGCTGGAGAAACGCGCCGATGTTTTCGCCGCAGTGCGCAAGAGCGACGTGCTGCTGCACCACCCGTTTCAGTCGTTCACGCCGGTGGTCAATTTCATCCAGGCAGCCGCCAAAGACTGCAAAGTGGTCGCGATCAAGCAGACCGTCTATCGCATCGGCACCGACTCCGCCATCATGGAAGCATTGATCGAAGCGGCCAGGAGCGGCAAAGAGGTAACCGTGGTGGTCGAATTGATGGCGCGCTTCGAGGAGGAAGCCAACATCAACTGGGCCGGGCGCCTGGAGGAAGTCGGCGCGCACGTAGTGTACGGCGTGGTCGCGCACAAGACCCATGCCAAGATGGCGCTGGTAGTGCGGCGCGAGGACGGCAAATTGCGCCGCTACGCGCACCTGGGCACCGGCAATTACCATTCACGCACCGCGCGCCTGTACACCGATTTCGGCCTGCTCACCTGCAATCAGGATATATGCGCCGATGTGAACGAGGTGTTCAAGCAGCTCACCGGCCTGGGCAAGGCGGAAAAACTGCACCACCTATGGCAGGCGCCGTTCACGCTGCATCTGAACGTGATCGCCGCGATCAAGAACGAAACGCGCCTCGCCAAAGCGGGTAAGCCTGCGCGCATCATCGCCAAAATGAATGCGCTGCTCGAACCGAGCGTCATCAACGCGCTGTACGCAGCCTCGCAGGCGGGAGTGCGCGTCGACCTGGTGGTGCGCGGCGTATGCGCCCTGCGCCCCGGCGTGCCCGGGCTGTCCGAGCGCATCCGCGTGCGCTCGATCGTCGGCCGCTTTCTCGAACATACCCGCGTCTTCTATTTCCATAACGACGGGGAGGAAAACGTCTACCTGTCCAGCGCCGACTGGATGAACCGAAACTTCTTCCGCCGCGTCGAAGTGTGTTTTCCGGTGCTCGACAAGAAACTCAAGCAGCGCGTCATCAAGGAAGGGCTCAAGCCCTACCTCAAGGACAACCGTCAAGCCTGGGACATGAACGCGGACGGGCAATACAAACGCAAGAATCCGCGCGGCACCCTGCCGCGCTCGGCGCAGCTCGGCCTGCTGGGAGAATTCGCGCGCGAGTGATTTCCCGCGCGACTGCCCGGCGCATGCGCAACAGCAGCCCGACCAGGTTTTTTTCGCACGGCGGCCGTGCCTGTTGTTACAATCCAGCCTCAATCGGCGGCTTGGTTGGATCCGCTCCCGCTCCCTTACAGACAACTAATTCATTTTCCCGCAGAGGCTGCCATGTTCCGTCGCTTCATGCCACGCGAAGGCAAGTTTTTCGATCTGTTCAACCAGCACGCGGCGCTGATCGTCGAGGGCAGCCACGAACTGGCCGCGATCATGACCAACGGCGACGACCTCGAGCGCCGC
>QYQC01000252.1 GCA_007280315.1 Betaproteobacteria bacterium
GCGCTCGAAACCGATGCGCAGGATCGCACTTCCGGCCATGCGCTCGCGAAACAGACCCTTGTTCCAGTAGAACAGTTCCACCAGTGCCACATCGTCCAGGCCGTGGCGCACACGGAAATCCGGCTCGGTGCTGACGCTGGCGTAGCGATTCCAGGGGCAGACCAGCTGACAGTCGTCGCAGCCGTAAACCCGATTGCCGATCAACGGCCGTAACTCCAGTGGAATCGAACCTTTCAGTTCGATGGTGAGATAGGAGATGCAGCGCCTGGCGTCAACCCGGTATGGTGCGACGATGGCGCCCGTCGGGCAGATATCCAGGCACTTGCTGCAACTGCCGCAATGATCCGTTACCGGGGCGTCGGCCGGCAGCGGCAGGTCGGTGTAGATTTCGCCCAAGAAGAAATACGACCCGGCGTCGCGGGACAACAGCAGCGTGTGCTTGCCGCGCCAGCCCAGGCCGCTCCTGGCCGCAAGCTCCGCTTCCAATACCGGTGCCGTGTCGGTATACACGCGATGGCCTTGCGTACCGGTTTCAGCCTCGACGCGCTGCGCGAGTTTCACCAGCCGGCTGCGCAACACCTTGTGATAGTCGCGGCCGGTGGCGTAGCGCGCGATATAGGCTTTGTCCGGCGCGCCGATCACCGGCCAGCCTGCGGCCGCCTGCGGCAGGTAATTCATGCGCGCGCTGATCACCCGCAACGTGCCAGGCCTGAGTTCTGCCGGGCGCGCGCGTTTCAGACCGTGCCTTGCCATATAATCCATCTCGCCGTGGAAACCGGCGGCGAGCCACTCTCTGAGACCGACTTCGGCGGCGGCGTGATCGATGCCGGCGATGCCCACGGCCTGGAAGCCGAGTTCGCGTCCCCAGGCCTTGATTGCATCGGCGAGCCGGGCGTAATCATGATTCGCAGCAACTTCTGACATGTCCAATCATAACCACAGCAAGCTCGAATTGCATTTGACCGATGAAACGGCGACTCGCGCAATGGGTGCGCGCCTGGCGCGCGTGCTCGTGCGCGGCCTGCGCATTTATCTGCACGGCGATCTCGGCAGCGGCAAGACCACCCTGGTGCGCGGCCTGTTGCGCGGTCTGGGCTATGCCGGGCGCGTAAAGAGCCCGACCTACGCCCTGGTTGAACTTTATCCCATTTCTAGGTTAAACTTGTACCACTTTGATTTTTATCGTTTCCGCGATCCTAAAGAATGGCGTGATGCAGGCTTTGGCGAATACTTCAACAGTGACTCGGTATGCCTGGTCGAGTGGCCGGAAAAGGCGGGCGGATTACTGCCTGTCGCGGACCTCGATATCGCGCTCGAGTTCGCCGGCGACGGACGTGACCTGAGCGTTTGCGCTGGAACCGAAAATGGCAGAGCGTGTTTAAACCAACTCCTGCAACTGCCGACCTGAGAATTGCCGTAACCGGTGTCGAAACCGCTTTCGCACATTTTTTCCGCCAACTCCTGCTGATCGCGTTTGCTTCCATCGGCGGCAACGCCGTTGCCGCCGACCGCGTCAGCGCAGTGCGGGTCTGGCCGGCGCAGGATTACACCCGCATAACCATAGAGGCGGATCGGCCGCTGCGGCATGAATTGCTGCTGGTGAAAAATCCGGATCGCCTGGTGCTCGACCTGGACGATGTGGACTTCGCCAGCGTGCAGCAGCAGATCGCCGAAAAAGTCCTGCCCGATGATCCCTATATCGGACAAATGCGCGCCGGCCGCTACAAACCCGGGGTGGTGCGCCTGGTGCTCGATCTCAAGACCGAGGTTCAGCCACAGATTTTCATGCTCAAGCCGGTGGGTGAATACGGCCACCGCCTGGTGCTGGATGTCTATCCGCTGGTGCCGGTAGATCCGCTGATGGCCTTACTGCAAAAATCCCAGACGAAGACCGGCGCGGGCGCGCAGGGCGCCGAACCTGCGTCATCTGCCACACTGCAGCCAGCCGGGATCGAAGCGAAGCCTGGAACTGCGCCCAAGTCAGAGCAGGAGAAGAGGGACAAGCCGGTGGTGACGCGCCTGGTGACCATTGTCGTCGACGCAGGGCACGGCGGCGAGGATCCGGGCGCGAGGGGCCGGGGCGGAAGCCGCGAGAAGAATGTGACCCTTACCATCGCGAAAAAACTCAAGGCGATTATCGACGCCGAGCCCAATATGCGCGCTGTGCTTACTCGCGACGGCGATTATTTCATTCCGCTTCAGGTGCGCGTGCAAAAAGCGCGCAGGGTGCAGGCCGACCTGTTCGTATCGGTGCACGCCGACGCCTTCGTCAAGCCGCATGCGCGCGGCTCTTCGGTGTTCGCGCTGTCCGAGCGCGGCGCCACCAGTACCGCGGCAAAATGGCTGGCCAAGCGAGAGAACGACGCCGACCTGATAGGCGGGGTCAACCTTGACGTGAAAGACCGTTATCTGGCAATGACGCTCGCCGACCTGAGCCTGACGGCGCAGATCAATGACAGTCTGAAGTTGGCGAAGGCGGTATTGTCAGAACTGGGCGGAATCAACGCGCTGCACAAGAGCGGTGTCGAGCAGGCCGGCTTCGCCGTGCTGAAGGCGCCGGACATTCCGTCGATCCTGGTCGAAACTGCTTTCATCAGCAACCCGGAGGAGGAACGCCGGCTGAACGACGACGACTACCAGGAGAAAATGGCGCAGGCCATTTTCAACGGCATCAGACGCTACTTCACCAAGAATCCGCCGCTGGCGAAATCCACTCTCGCCGCCAACCAGATTACAGACTGACTCCCACCGGTTTGTTACCCCGCTAGTGCCTTTGAGCCAGCCGGGCGCGGCGCTGCTCGAACCAGGTGCGCACCGCCACCACCAATGCTGGCAGGCCGGGAATGATGATCAACGCGAAAATGATCAAGGTGAGGTTGTTCTTCACCCACGCGATGTTGCCGAACAGGTAACCGGCGATGGTCAGCGAAACAACCCAGAACACGCCGCCGGCTATGTTGTAAGTCTGGAACTTCCCATGCGTCATCTGGGCCACGCCGGCGACGAAGGGCGCGAACGTGCGCAATATCGGCAGGAAGCGGGTGATGACAATGGTCTTGCCGCCATGGCGCTCGTAGAACGCATGTGCCTTGTCGAAAGCGGCGCGGTTGAAGAAACGCGAATCCTCCCAGCCGAATACCCTGGGTCCGAAGTAGCGGCCGATCCAGTAGTTGGTGGTGTTGCCCAGCACCGCCGCTGCGATCAGGAGGAGGTTCAGCAGCATCAGGTCAAGCCGGCCGGCGCCGCTACCGGCGGCGGTCAGCGCGCCGGCGATGAACAGCAGAGAATCGCCGGGCAGGAAGGGTGTCACCACCAGGCCGGTCTCGCAAAACACGATCAGAAACAGAACCAGATATACCCAGGCGCCGTACTGCGCGAGCAGGCTGGCGAGGTGTTTGTCCAGATTTACCATCAAATCCCAGAAAAACAGCAGCAGTTCCATCAAGTCCTTTTTAGCGGAGTTTCTGCAGCGCGAAAGCAGGCGGTATCTTACCGCAAGCGCGCCGCGTTCCCGGTATACTTGGCTGTAGAAAAACGCAAATGTATGCCCTCCATCCGCCTACTTCCCGACACCCTGATCAGCCAGATCGCCGCCGGCGAAGTGGTGGAGCGGCCGGCATCGGTGCTGAAGGAGCTGCTGGAGAACAGTCTCGATGCCGGCGCCACCGAAATCAGCGTCGGACTGATGCAGGGAGGCATCAAGCAGGTCAAGGTCACCGACACCGGCGGCGGCATGGACGCCGGGGATCTGCCCCTGGCATTCGCGCGTCACGCTACCAGCAAGATTGCCAGCCTGGATGAACTGGAACAGGTGCGCTCGCTCGGCTTTCGCGGCGAGGCGCTGGCGTCAATCGCATCGGTGGCGCGAGTTCTGCTCACCACGCGAACCGGGCAGGCGCCGCACGCATGGAGTATCGGCGCCGAGGGCGGAGCGCTGGGCACGGCGCAGCCCGCTGCGCATCCGGGTGGTACCAGCATTGAAGTCAGCGACGTGTATTTCAATACGCCGGCGCGGCGTAAATTCCTGCGCACCGAAGCGACCGAGTTCGGTCACTGTGAGGACGTGTATAAGCGCATCGCGCTGTCTCGGCCCGACGTCGCGTTCAGCCTCAAGCACAACGGCCGGGTGATTTCGCATCTGCAGGCGGGCGATGCTGCGCGGCGCATCGCCGCAGTGGCAGGCGCGGAGTTTTCCGGCGCCGCGCGCGCGCTCGACGAACATTCCTCCGGATTGCGGCTGTCGGGCTTCGCCGGATCGCCAGCGTTTTCGCGCAGTTCGCGCGACGCCCAGTTCGCCTTTGTCAACGGCCGCTTCGTGCGCGACAAGCTGCTCGCGCATGCGCTGCGCCAGGCCTACCAGGACATGCTGCACGGCGACCGCCACGCGGCGTACGTGCTGTTTCTCGAACTCGATCCAGGCGGCGTCGACGTCAATGTACATCCGGCCAAGACCGAGGTGCGATTTCGCGATGCGCGCGCCATCCATCAGTTCGTGTTCCACGCGGTGAGCAAAGCACTCTCGGGCAGCGCGACGCAGGCCGACGCGCCGGCGATACAGCCCCTGCCCGCAGCCGGCGGCATGGAATTCCGGCGCATGCCCTGGCAATCCAGTCTGGGCGTGGCGCAGCCGGCAGCTGCCTATCAAGCCATGTTCGCGGCACCACCCGGACCGGCCGCCATGCCCGGGGGGGGCGCGGCGCGAACCGCGTTCGAGAGCATACGCGCCGCAGCGCCCGCCGAGACTGATTCGGACGCGCCCCTGGGATTTGCGGTGGCGCAACTGCACGGCATTTACATCCTGGCGCAAAACCGACAGGGACTGGTGCTGGTAGATATGCACGCGGCGCATGAACGCATCCTGTACGAGAAGCTGAAAGGCGCGCTGGAGGCCCAGGGCATGAGCATGCAGACGTTGCTGATACCGGTTACTTTCAATGCCGACCGGCTTGAAGTGGCGGCGGTGGAAGAGCACGCCGGTGTACTGCAACAGCTCGGATTCGATATCGCGCCACTGTCGCCGACAGCGCTGGCGGTGCGCTCGGTGCCTGCCATGCTCGTTTCGGCCGATATCGCCGGCCTGGCGCACGCGCTGCTGCGCGACGTGCGCGAGTTCGGCGGCAGCCGCGTGCTCACCGAGCACCAGCACGAGCTGCTCTCGACCATGGCCTGCCACGGCGCGGTGCGCGCGCATCGGCCGCTGACGGTGACTGAAATGAATGCGCTGCTGCGCCAGATGGAAGTTACGGAACGCTCGGGGCAGTGCAACCATGGCCGGCCGACCTGGTATCAGATGAGCATGGCGGATCTGGATAAACTTTTCCTTCGCGGACGATGAGCGCAGTTATTGGAGGGTGGGAATGAAAATATTGATACTCGGCGCCGGCGCGGTCGGCGGTTATTTCGGCGGCCGGCTGGTGCAGGGCGGCGCCGACGTGACATTTCTGGTTCGGCCAACACGCGCGAAAAAGCTGGCGCAGGCTGGCCTGGTGATCAGGAGTCCGCTGGGCGATGCGCAGCTTCAGGTACGCACGGTGTTGCAGGAGGCGGTGCGGCCCGATTACGACCTGGTGATGCTGTCGTGCAAGGCCTACGACCTGGACGCGTCCATATCTGCCATCGACGGCGCCATGGGGCCGGATACCCTGGTTCTGCCGCTGCTCAACGGCATGGCGCAACTGGCGCGGCTGGAGCAGGCTTACGGCAAGGTGCGCGTGCTCGGCGGCACCTGCTACATCGCCTCGACCCTGGATGCGGACGGCGTAATCCGACATCTGAGCCAGTTTCAAGGTACCAGTTGCGGTCCGCGCGCAGGCAACCACGCGCACGCCGGGGGATTACTGCAGGAACTGGCGCAGGCCTATGCGCGCGCTTCGGTGGAGTGCAAGATAAGCGAGGACATCGAGCAGGACATGTGGGAGAAGTTCGTGTTGCTGGCGAGCCTCGCGTCGATGACCTGCCTGATGCGCGCCAGCGTGGGCGAAATACTCGCCGCCGCGGACGGGGAAGCGCTGATGCGCGAAGCACTGTCGATCTGCGTTGCGGTGGCGGTTGCGGCCGGTCATGCGCCGAGTGCTGAATCGCTCAAGCGCACGCAAAGCATGCTGTTCGCGCGTGGCTCCGCTTTCACCGCGTCGATGCTGCGCGACATCGAAGCCGGCGGGCGCGTCGAAGCCGATCACATCGTTGGCGACATGCTGCGGCGTGCGCGCGCCGCCGGTGTGGATGCACGCCTGCTGGCTACGGCGTACGGGCATCTACAGGCCTACGAGGCGCGGCGCCTGCGCGGCGCGGCAGCCTGATATTGCTGCATCGCTCATTGCACGCATGAGCGCCAATTCAGCGGCGGGGTTGCCGCCGGCCATATTGCTGATGGGGCCGACTGCGAGCGGCAAGACTGTGCTCGCGCTCGAAATCGCGCGGCGATTTCCAGTGGAAATCATCAGTGTCGACTCGGCCCAGGTATACCGCGGCATGGACCTGGGCACGGCCAAACCGTCGTTGGCCGAGCGCGCCGCAGTGCCGCATCATCTGATCGACGTCATTGATCCTGACCAAAGCTATTCGGCCGCGCAATTTCGCTCCGACGCGACGCGCCTGATGCAGGAAATTGCCAGCCGTGGCCGCGTACCGCTGCTGACCGGCGGCACCATGCTCTATTTCAAGGCGCTGCGTGAAGGACTGTCGAATCTGCCGCAGGCCGACGCCGCAGTGCGGGCCGTGATCGAACGCGAGGCAGGCGAACGAGGCTGGCCCGCATTGCATGCCGAACTGGCGTGTATCGACCCGCCCACGGCTGCGCGGCTTAGACCCGGCGATGCGCAACGCATCCAGCGCGCGCTTGAGGTGTTTCGCATTTCCGGGACGCCGCTGTCCGCACTGCAGGGCGCGCGCGTGGTGGCGAAAGCGCAATACCGCTTCGTGTCTCTGGCGCTGGTTCCGGCAGAGCGTGCATTGTTGCACCGGCGCATCGAGCTGCGATTCGAAACCATGCTGGCAGCGGGCCTGGTGGCGGAACTCTCTGCCCTGCGCGCAAAGTATGCGCTCTCCCCCGGCCTGCCGGCAATGCGTTGTGTCGGCTATCGCCATGCGTGGGAACATCTTGAAGGCGCCTACGATCGGGCAATGCTGCGCGACCGCGGCATCTATGCCACGCGCCAACTGGCCAAGCGCCAGCTTACCTGGCTGCGCGCGTTGTCCGAGCCGAAAGTATTCGATTGTTTCGCGCCGGAGTTAAGCGCGCAGGTGCTGCGTTTCCTCGAAGCGTCGGGTTCGCTTGACGGTTAGAGCGCCCAGCCAGGAGCATTCATTGCGGCTGCATCTGGAATCGGCCGCGCGGTGGTCGAGGCGCCTGATCGCGGCGGCGGGCGCGATGGACTTTTATCGAGCACGTCCATTAC
>QYQC01000151.1 GCA_007280315.1 Betaproteobacteria bacterium
TGCGTTTGGCGTATTCATTTGGTAAGGAGGCAGCACATGGACAACCTTAAACAGTTAGCCGTGCAGACCTACACTTTAGCGACCGCATTCCTGCATAACAGCCTGGCGGTATTGGGGGCCGTTGCGGCCGTCGCGCTGATGATGGGAGCCCGCCCGGTTGTGGATCAGAGCGTCCAGCCTGGTTCGGCGTCAACTGTCTTCGGCACAATTCGCCACGAGGGTATTTCCCTGCTCACGCCGGCTGCAGATAGCGAAAACCCGGAATACCGCGCCATCGCGGTGTATCTCTCGCGCAGGTATAAGGTGGCGCAGGAGGCGACGGAACAGTTGGTTGGCGCAGCGCACGAGGCTGGCAGCCGCACGGGCGTGGACCCGCTGCTAATTCTGGCGGTGATGGCGGTTGAATCGCGATTTAACCCCATCGCCGAAAGCGTCATGGGGGCAAAGGGTCTGATGCAGGTGATTCCAAGGTTCCATCTGGACAAACTGGACGCGCTCGGTGGTGAAGAGTCCGTGTTCGATCCGATGACCAATATACTGGTTGGCGCGCGCATCCTAAAGGAAACAGTGCGCCGCGGCGGCGGGGTCATGCCCGGTTTGCAGCTCTATGCGGGCGCGTTCGCCGACGATAGCCAACAGTACGCGCAGAAAGTAATGGCGGAAAAAGAGCGGATGCAGCAGATGCTCAAGCGCTTCCGGCCGCAGACGCGCGCCTAGACGCATCGTCCGCTTGCTTCACGTCGGCGCGCACAGCGCGCGAGTTTGAAGCGGGCTCAGGACGCTAGGTTCAGCGGCCCGCCAAGAAATTGCGAATCCGGCGTACGCCTTCCTGCAAATCACCTATCGAGCAGGTATAAGCGAAGCGAACATAGCGATCGGACTGATTCGCGCCGAAGTCCTTGCCTGGCGTTATCGCCACGCCTGCCTCATCGAGCAATTCCAGGGCGAACTTCCCGCTGTCCTGTGAAAAATCTTCGATCCCGGCGTAAATATAGAATGCCCCTTGCGGCGTAACCGGAATGGAGAATCCCAGCTCGCGCAGCTCTGGCAGGAGATAATCGCGCCGCCTGCGGAACTCGGCGCGGCGTTCCTCCAGGATTTCCGTTGTTTCTGCCGAAAACGCAGCAATGCCGGCGTATTGAGCCGGTGCCGACGGGCAGATGAAGGCGTTCTGGGCGAAGGTTTCGACTTCGCGCATGCAGCCCTCGGGGACCACCAGCCATCCCAGGCGCCAGCCGGTCATGCTGAAATATTTGGAAAAACTGTTCACTACGAAAATTCGGTCCGAATGCGCAAGCGCGCTCGCGAACTCGCTCGCATAAGTAAGTCCCTGATAGATCTCGTCCACGACGACCACGCCCCCGCGCGCGTGCACCGCGTCGATGATGGCGCGCATTTCCGCCGGCGCGATCATGGTCCCGGTTGGGTTGGACGGTGACGCAACGAGTACGCCGCGCGTTTTTTCCGACCAGTTGGCTTCGATCAACTCGCGCGTCAGCTGGTATTGCGTCTGCGCGCCGACTGGAATGCTTTTTACGCTGCCTTCGAAAAAGCGCACAAAGTGGCGATTGCACGGATAGGCCGGGTCGGGCATCAAGAATTCATCGCCGGGATTGACCAGCACACCGGTGGCGATCATTAGCGCGCCCGAGGCGCCAGAGGTGACCGCGATGCGCGAAGCCGGCACGTCAAGGCGATAACGATCGCGGTAATGCCGCGAGATCGCCTGGCGCAGCAGCGGCATGCCCAGCGCCGAGGTGTAGTGGATCGGATTCTCCTGCAAAGCGCCGATGCAGGCGGTGATCACCGGCGCGGGCGCGGTGAAATCGGGCTCGCCGATGTGCATTTTCACGATTTGCCTGCCCTGCGCCTCGAGTTCCTTCGCGCGGTTCCATATTTCCATCACATGGAAGGGCTGGATTTCGGCCATTCTTCGCGCGATCGACATGCTTGCATTATGACATCGGTCGGGACCGGAGCACGGACGGTCTTTGCGATTCCAGCCGATCATGGAACAAGCGGTCTCCACTGCCGAGCTGCCCGTCAGCGTTAGCGTTCCACCGATCGCAGGACTATAATCTTCCCCTTCATTAGCCAGTGCCCGTCGCGGGAAAATCATGGAAGATCAGTTGCGCAAGGCCGCCCTGGATTATCACCGACTGCCCACGCCCGGGAAGATTTCGGTAACCGCAACTAAGGGGTTGATCAACCAGCGCGACCTTGCGCTGGCCTATACGCCGGGCGTGGCGGCTGCATGCGAGGAAATCGTGCGCGACCCGGCCGAGGCGCGCAACCTGACCGCACGTGGCAATCTGGTTGGCGTCGTTACCAACGGCACGGCAGTGCTGGGACTGGGGGCGATCGGGCCGCTCGCGTCCAAACCGGTGATGGAAGGCAAGGCGGTGCTGTTCAAGAAATTCGCCGGCATCGATTGCTTCGATATCGAAATCAACGAACTCGACCCGGTCAAGCTGGTGGAGGTAATCGCGGCGCTGGAGCCCACTTTCGGCGGCATCAATCTGGAGGACATCAAGGCGCCGGAGTGCTTCTACGTCGAGAAAATGCTGCGCGAGCGCATGAAGATACCGGTGTTCCACGACGACCAGCATGGCACTTCGATTATCGTCGGTGCCGCGGTTCTCAACGGCCTGCGTGTGGTCGGCAAGGACATCGCCAAGGTCAAGCTGGTGGTGTCCGGAGCGGGCGCCGCGGCGCTTGCCTGCCTGGATCTGCTGGTTAGCCTTGGCATGAGCATGGACAACATCTGGGTCTCGGATATCCAGGGCGTGGTCTACACCGGGCGCAAGGAAGAGATGGACCCGAACAAGGCGCGCTACGCAAAACAGACCGAGGCGCGCACGCTGGGCGAGATCATCGCCGGCGCCGATGTGTTCCTCGGTTTGTCCGCGGGAAAGGTACTCAAGCCGGAGATGGTGAAGAAGATGGCGGCGAGGCCGCTCATACTTGCGCTGGCCAATCCGGAACCCGAAATCCAGCCTGAGCTGGCAAAGGCCGCCCGGCCCGACGCCGTCATCGCCACCGGCCGCTCGGACTTCCCCAACCAAGTGAATAACGTACTCTGTTTTCCGTTTATTTTTCGCGGTGCCCTCGACGTCGGCGCCACAACCATCAACGAGGCGATGAAACACGCCTGCGTGCACGCCATTGCAGACCTTGCCATGGCCGAGCAGTCCGACATCGTCGCCGCCGCCTACGGCGAGCAGAACGTCGCCTTCGGGCCCGAATACCTCATTCCCAAGCCGTTCGATCCGCGGCTGATCATCAAGATTGCGCCGGCGGTTGCGAAGGCGGCGATGGAATCGGGCGTCGCCACGCGACCGATCACCGATCTGGACCTGTATGCGCAGCAATTAAGCGAATTCGTCTATCACTCCGGTTTGCTGATGAAGCCGGTGTTTTCCGCGGCCAAGGCGGCACAGACAAAGAACCGCATCGTGCTCGCCGAGGGCGAAGACGAGCGCATCCTGCGCGCCACCCAGGTGATCGTGGATGAGAGGCTGGCCCGACCCATTCTGGTCGGCAGGCCGGCCGTGATCGAGCGGCGCCTCGAGCGCTTCGGCCTGCGCATCAAGCCTGGCGCGGACTTCGAACTGGTCAACCCGGAGAACGACCCGCGCTACCGCGACTACTGGGAGGAATATCACCGGCTTTCCGCACGCCGCGGCGTGTCGCAGCACTACGCCCAGATCGAGATGCGCCGCCGGCTTACGCTCATCGGCGCGATGATGCTGCACCGTGGTGCGGCCGACGGAATGCTCTGCGGGACCTTTGGCACGCATGCGCTGCATCTCGAGTACATCAATCAGGTGATCGGCCTGCGTCCAGGCGTGAAACATAATTACGCCATGAACGTCCTGCTGCTGCCCAAGCGCACCGTGTTCATCTGCGACACCTACGTAAATTTCGATCCGAGCGCGGAACAGGTGGCCGAAATGGCGGTGCTGGCAGCGGAAGAGATACGGCGCTTCGGCATCGAACCCAAGGCGGCGCTGCTGTCGCATTCGAGCTTCGGAACCAGCAACCAGCCTACCGCGGTGAAAATGCGCGACGCGCTGGCGCTGATCCAGGCGCGCGCGCCGGACCTCGAAATCGACGGTGAGATGCATGGCGATGCGGCGCTCTCGGACGAAGTACGCCGCGCCGCGTTTCCGTATTCACGCCTCAAGGGGGAGGCAAATCTGCTGCTCATGCCCACGGTGGACGCCGCCAATATCGCTTTCAATTTGCTCAAGACCGCTGCGGGCGACGGCATTGCGCTCGGCCCGATACTGCTGGGCGCGGCCAAGCCGGTACACATTCTCACGCCCTCGGCTACGGTACGGCGCATTGTCAACATGACGGCTCTGACGGTGGTGGACGCGAACGCGTCGCGCAGCCAGCTGCAGCTCTCGCTCTAGCGTCTGCATGGAACGGAGCCTATCCAGGGCCGGCCTGATTCTCACCGGCGGTGGTGCGCGCGCGGCGTACCAGGTGGGCGTGCTCAAGGCGGTCCGTGACCTGCTGCCCGAGGGGACGAAGAATCCGTTTCCTGTCGTATGCGGCACCTCGGCCGGCGCCATCAACGCCGCGGTGCTGGCGATCTATGCCAACGATTTCCGACGCGGCGTGGGCCACCTGCTCGAGGTATGGGAAAATTTTCATGTGGGACGTGTCTACCGCGCCGACCCCTGGTCGATGCTGAAGACGAGTGCGCGCTGGTTCGCCTCGATGCTCTGGATCAAGCGCAACAGCCCGGCGTCGCTGTTCGACAACACGCCGATACGCGAGATGCTGGAAAAAACACTGGACTTCACGCGAATCCAGGAAAATATCGACAAGGGTGAACTGTATGCAGTGTCGGTTACTGCGTCGGGTTACTCCTCTGGAGAGAACGTTTCGTTCTACCAGGGCGGCCCCGGACTGGAAGCGTGGGAACGCACCCAGCGCGTGGGCGCGGCCACTACGCTCAACGTCGATTACCTCATGGCGTCCTCGGCTCTGCCTTTCCTGTTTCCGGCGGTAAAGCTCAACCGGGAATACTTCGGCGACGGCTCCATCCGCCAAATCGCGCCGATCAGTCCGGCGCTGCACCTGGGCGCCGAGCGCGTGCTGGTGATCGGCACCGGTCGGGCGATGACGGAGGCGGCACGTGTGCGCTCCAGCATCTATCCGTCCATTGCGCAGATCGCCGGCCATGCGCTCAACAGCATTTTTCTCGACGGACTGGCGGTGGATCTGGAGCGCCTCAAGCGCATCAACCGCACGGTCAGCCTGATACCCGAGGATAGGCGAGTCGAAGCCGGCGTACATCTGCGGCCGGTGAAAGTATTGGTAATTTCCCCGAGTGAATCGATCGAGCGTATCGCCGGTAAGCACGTGCAGAAATTGCCCTGGACGCTGAAGTTCGTGCTCGGCGGCATCGGTGCAATGAATCGCAACGGCTCCAATCTGGCGAGCTACCTGCTGTTCGAAGAGACCTATTGTCGCGCCCTGGTCGATTTGGGGTACAAGGACACCATGGCGCAAAGCGAGGCAATGCTGGAGTTTCTGGGCGTAGGCCGGTGAAATTGGTTTAGACTTGCGTCTCCCGCTGCGTATCGAGGTGCCACCATGTCCGAACCATTGCCGGATCCGTTTGAGTTCATGAAGAAACTGTGGAACCCAATGGGCTTGCCCATGCCGGGGATGGTGGCGCCTACGCTGGATATAGACGCGGTGGAGAAAAAGATCGCCGATCTGAAATCCGTGGAAAACTGGCTCAATCTCAATCTTAATATGCTGCGCCTGTCGATCCAGGGACTGGAGATGCAGAGGAACACGCTGGCAGCCATGAAAGCGATGCAGCCGGCTTCTGCGGGCGCCGCTGCGCCGACGGACAACAATCCCTTTCCGGATCCCGCCGCCTGGCTGAATCTGATGCAGGCGGCAGCCGCGCGCGGTATCGCCACCCCGGACGAAACGAAACCGGCTGAAGCAAAGTCGTCCAGGACCAAGCCGAAGTAAGCGCGAGGAACGAAGGTCCCGGGCCCGGCCTTCCCGGATCGCGGCGCATTCATTGTGTTGTAAACTGAACATGCTTCCGGTTTTCGCCGGATTGGTCGTTGTGCAATCTGGCAGTGAACTTTCGTATTTCAAACTTTTTGTTGGGAATAAATCATGTCAAAAGCGATCCGAATTCAAAAACAAGGCGGCCCCGAAGTCATGCAGTGGGAGGAAGTCGAGGTAGGCGAGCCCGGTCCGGGCCAGGCGCGCGTGCGACACCATGCCTGCGGCCTGAATTACATCGACGTCTATCACCGCTCCGGTCTGTATCCGTTGCAAATGCCCAGCGGCATCGGCCTGGAAGCCGCCGGCGTGGTCGAGGCGGTGGGCGAGGGCGTGAGCAACGTAAAGAAGGGCGACCGGGTGGCCTATGCAGCGCCGCCTGTGGGCGCCTATGCCGAAGTGCGCCTGACGACCGCTGACCGCCTGGTGAATCTGCCCGACGGGCTTTCCTTTGAGCAGGGCGCTGCGATGATGCTGCAGGGCATGACCGCGCAGTACCTGCTCAAGCGCACCTACAAAGTCCAGCCCGGCGACACCATTCTGATCCACGCGGCTGCGGGCGGCGTCGGCCTGATCGCCTGCCAGTGGGCGAAGGCGCTGGGCGCGACGGTGATCGGCACCGTCGGCTCGGACGATAAGGCCGCCCTGGCGAAGGCGCACGGCTGCGACCACACCATCGTCTATACACGGGAGAATTTCACCGAAAGGGTGAAAGCCATAACCGCAGGCGCGCTGCTGCCGGTGGTGTACGACTCGATCGGCAAGGATACCTTTGTCGGATCGCTCGATTGCGTGCGGCCGATGGGCATGATGGTGAGCTTCGGCAACGCATCCGGACCGATCCCGGCGTTCGATTCGAGCATGCTCGCCTCGCGCGGTTCGCTGTTCTTTACCAGGCCAAGTCTGATGCATTACACCGCCAAGCGCGACGACCTGGTGGCATCGGCCAAGGACCTGTTCGACATCGTATTGTCGGGCAAGGTGAAGATCGAGGTGCGGCAGCGCTATGCACTCAAGGACGCGGTTCAGGCGCATCGCGATCTGGAAGCGCGCAAGACCACCGGTTCGACGATTCTGATGCCCTAGCCGCACCTGGCGGCAAAGCCGATGATATTTGAACTGCGTCAGTACCGGCTGAAACCCGGCCAGCGCGAGCGCTGGGTCAAATGGATGGAAGAAAAGATCATTCCCTATCAGGAATCGCTGGGGGTGGCGGTGCTCGGTAGTTTCGTCGCCGAGGAAGACCCGGACGTCTATGTCTGGATCCGCCGTTTCGCGAGCGAACAGGAGCGGTTGCGCCTGTATACGGAGATGTACGAGAGTCCGACCTGGCTGAACGAGATCAAACCGGTCAACGACAGCATGATCATCCGCGAGAAAATCCAGGTCACGCGCCTGCTGGCGACGCCGAAATCGGCGATTCAGTGACCGGCGGACGCACGTGCCCGGATTGACTTTATCAGGACGCCGTGGGATTCTTTCGACCCGCCCGTCACGCTCGGCAACCGGCGTGCCGGACGGCTGAATTTTTAGTTGCGCGTAATACCAACAGGGAGAGATTCGATGAAGCTCAAATATCTGGCCGCGGCGTTTGCCGTGGCCATAGGTGTCAGTGGCGGCGCAATCGCGCAGACCAAACTTAAGTTCGCGCACGTCTACGAGGTATCCGAGCCCTACCACACGGCTGCGGTATGGGCCGCCGGGGAAATCGGCAAGCGCACCGGCAACCGCTATAGCGTCGAAGTATTTCCGGCATCGCAGCTTGGCAAGGAGAGCGACATCAACCAGGGCCTTACCCTGGGTACGGTGGACATGATTTACACCGGCCAGCTGTTCGCCGGTCGCAACTACGGTCCTATCAACATCGGCGGTGCGCCGTTCATCTTCCGCGACTTCGACCACTGGAAGCATTTCTCCACTTCGACGCTGTTCGACGAACTCTCGGACGGCTACGCCAAGGCCACGGGCGGCAACAAGGTGGTGGCGATCACCTATTACGGCGAGCGACACGTCACCGCCAACAAGGCGATTAACGTGCCCGAGGACATGAAGAACCTGAAAATCCGCGTTCCTGACGCGCCGCTGTATACCCTGTTCCCGCGCGCGGTCGGCGCCAATCCGACGCCGATCGCCTTCGCCGAGGTGTACCTGGCGCTGCAGAACAAAACGGTGGATGCGCAGGAAAATCCGCTGCCGACCATCGACGCCAAGAAATTCTACGAAGTGCAGACCCACATCAACCTCACCGGGCATATCACCGATGCACTGCTGACCATCATCGGCGCGCCGCTGTGGGCCAGGCTGTCCGACGCCGACAAGAAGACCTTTACCGAGGTGTACCGCGAGGCGGCGGCGCGCGCGACCGGCGAAATCATCGAGTCAGAGAAGAAGCTCGCGGTCGAGTTCACCAAGCGCGGCAAGACCGTGGTCAAGGTCGATCGCAAGCCGTTTATCGCTGCGGTGCAGAAGTACTACAAGGAAGGCAAGCTGCCCGACGGCAGCCCGCTGCCCTGGCCAAAAGACGTCTACGACAAGTTGCAGGCGATCAAGTGACGCGCGCGTAAGACGGGGTTTACCAGGTCCGACGCCGGTCCAGGAAAAAAAACGCCGCGGCGCAGGCCGCGGCGTTTTTTCTTGGTGGGAACGCTGTCAGATGCCGAGTATCTTCATCGCCTTGGCCAGGGTATCGACCGAATCCTGATGCTTGCCGGCTTTGTGCAGGGTTTCGCCCTCGGCGCGCAGCTTCTTCACCTCCGACATCTGGGCTTCGCTCAGTTTGGGATCGGCGCTGATCGCTGCGTCGATTTTCTTCATGTCGGCCGGGCAATGAAACGCGAACGCGCTGGCGCTTGCCAGCATCAACCCGACAAACAAGGTAGTGGCACGAATGGTCATGTGATCCTCCTGTTATAAAAGTTATCGGCAAACCCACCGGGTAAACAGCAAGCGTCGGCAATTATTCCCCGGCGCCCGGAATTCTAATATAAGCGGTCCGAGCCGGCAGCGCATTTCGGGCCCATGCAAATTTGCGGCTACAATCGGCGCATGCCGCGACCCTCAGCCGACCAGCAGGATACGAAAAGTCCGGACAACGAAGCCTGGCTGCGCCAGCGCTTTTCCGGCGGCCGAAGCGTGGCACCGATAGCCACTGGGGATGGTCATTTGTGGCGCCAGAACGAGGAATTGCGCCCTGCGGCTGTGCTGGTGCCGGTGGTGAGGCGCGCAACCGGGCTGACCGTGCTGTTTACCCGGCGCACGGACCATCTGTACGATCATGCCGGCCAGATCAGCTTTCCCGGCGGGCGCTGCGAAGCAGAGGACGCATCGCCCGCGGCTACGGCATTGCGCGAAACCTTTGAGGAGATCGGACTAGCGCATTCGCTGGTCGAAGTGCTGGGTGCGCTGCCCGAGTACACGACGGTTACCGGCTACTGCGTCACGCCGGTGGTCGGTCTGGTCAGTCCGCCGCCAGCGCTCAAGCTGGATGCATTCGAAGTGGCCGAGGCGTTCGAGGTACCGTTGCGCTTCCTTCTTGACCCCGACAATCATCAGCGCAACACCCTTCAATACCAGGGGCGCACCCGGCACTACTACGCCATTCCCTATGAACAGCGCTATATATGGGGCGCGACTGCCGGAATGCTGATGAATCTCTACGCGTATCTAACCGCATAAGTGCGGACCGATGCTTCGGCATCGACCAAGAAAATGGATGTCCTTGCGGCGATGGCGCAATCGCCGAAGGGTTTGAGCCGGCGAAGTGCGTATGGTATCTTCATCACCATCCCCGGCCGCTTTTCGACCGCGCCATTCTGAGAGTCCCACCTACCCTATGAGCCTCATCTCGCTGATCATCGCACTACTGCTGGAGCAATGGCGGCCGCTGGCCGACCGCAAGGGCCTGGTGTCCCAGGCAGTGCGTTTTGCCGACTTCCTGCAGCGGCACTTCAACGCGGGCGAGCGCACGCACGGCATCATCGCCTGGCTGCTGGGTGTGGTGCCGGCGATGCTGCTGGCAATCCTTGCCTACTACCTGCTCTATCGGCTGTCACCCTTTCTGGCGCTGGCGTTCAATGTGCTCATTCTTTACGTGACCATGGGCTTTCGCCACGTCGGCCATTACTTCACCGACATCCATTGGGCGCTCAAGAGCGGAGATCTGGAACGGGCCCGGGCCATTCTGGGCGAGTGGCGCGGCAGCAGCTGCGAGCGCCTGAACGCGGAGGAGGTGGCCCGGCTTACCATCGAAGACGCGCTGGCGGCGTCCTACCGGCACGTGTTCGCGGTGGTGTTCTGGTTCGTGCTCCTGCCCGGTCCCATTGGGGCGATTCTCTACCGGTTGTCCGCGTTCCTGAATCAGCGCTGGGCGAATCGTGGCGATACAGAGCTGGCTGCATTCGGCGACTTCGCCAGCCAAATCGTGCGGCTGCTCGACTGGATACCGGCGCGGCTGACCGCGATTGCCTTTGCCATCGTCGGTGATTTCGAGGATGCGGCCTATTGCTGGCGCACGCAGGCGGCGAAATGGCCCGATGCCGCGCTCGGCGTCGTGCTCGCCAGCGGCGCCGGCGCCATGGGCGTGCGCCTGGGCATGCCGTTTCAGGCGGAACAAAGTCCGGTGGATCGGCCGGAACTGGGGCTCGGGGACGACGCCGACGTGGGCTTTCTCGACAGCACCATCGGGCTGGTATGGCGCGCGCTGGTCGTAATTCTCTGTTTGTTGCTGCTGCTCGCGATCGCGCGGGCGATGAGTTAGCTGCTTCGGCGCGGCACAGGCGCGCCGACCGCAATCACGCTAGCTTTGCGCTCGCGGGGTGCCGCAATGCCAGCAGGCGCTGAACTGGCCTTCCAGCGCCTCGCCGCAGTTAGTGCATTCCCACGGCGGCCTGGCGACGGGCGTGCTTCCAAAATCGGTCACGATGCGCCGCGCCTGCTCCAGGTCGCGCTCGTCCAGCAGCCACAATTCAGGCGCGCATTCGGTAAACGGGATTTCTCCGGCAAGCCGGCTGAGCAGTTCGTTCCGGATCTGGCAGCGGATGCCTTCGGCCTCGAGCAGGTTTTTCAGGTGATGGACTTCGAACAGTTTCAGCGAGCTGTACAACAAATACATGATTAACCCGATTCGGCGCGACTGATGCGGCGAAACATATCCAGCCGGCGCGGGTGTATTGCGCCGCTTGCCGCTGCCTGGGTCAAAGCGCAACCCGGCTCGCTCATGTGGCGGCAGTTTTGAAAGCGGCATTGTCCGTGCAAATTGCGAAATTCGACAAAGCCCGTCTCGATATCCTGCGGCGACAGATGATGCAGGCCGAACTCCTGCAGTCCGGGACAGTCGATGAGGGTGCTGTCTGCGTCCAGGCGGTAAAGTCGGGCCTCGGTCGTCGTATGGCGGCCTGAGGCGAGAAAGAGGGAGATCTCCCGCGTGGAAACGTGTGCGTCTGGAAACAGTGCATTGATGATGGTGGACTTGCCCATGCCCGACTGCCCCACCAGCACCGTCGCCTGCCGCGCGAGCAGCGGGCGCAGCGCTTCGGCGTCCTCGAGTGCCGAGAGTTCGATTACGCGGTAGCCGGCCTGGAGGTAAGGCTCGAGCCGCGACAATGCCGCCCTGGCCGCATCCGCGAGGTCGCACTTGTTCAGCAGTATCAGGGTGCGCATGTCCTGGTATTCGGCCGCGATCAGGCAGCGGTTGATCAACTCCTCGCTGAAGCTTGGCTCGGCGGCGACCACGATGGCAAGCTGGGTGACGTTGGCGGCGATCAGCTTTTGCCGGTGTGCGGCGGAGCGGGAAAACAAGCTGGAACGCGGATCCACCGCTTCGATCACGCCTTGCGCGTCCGCCGTGGGTGCGAACATCACGCGGTCGCCGCAGGCGACGCTGCTTTGCTTGCCGCGCGGAAAGCAGGCGTAGTGGCGACCATCGCCGGTCTCAACCAGATAGTGCCGGCCGTGGGCTGCGATTACCTGGCCGGAAAGTGTCAGAGCCGGCAAAGCGCCTCGATTTTCGCTGCGCAAATAAAATCGTTTTCCGAGATTCCGCCGACGGAGTGGGTGCTGTAGCTGACGCGGCAGGTGCCGAAGGTCACCAGCATGTCCGGATGATGATTCTCGCGCTCGGCGATCGCTGCAACAGCGTTCACGAAGGCCATGGTCTCGGTATAACTTCCAAACGAGAATACCTTGTCGATCGTGCCATCCCGGTGTGCCCAGCCTGGGAGCAGCGCCAGAAACGCATCTACCTGCGCCTGCGCCAGCGGCCGGGTGCCCGCGGGCAGGTCGCGGCATTTACGTTGTTCGAGATCGTCCATCGCTACGCAGGCTGCGGTTCAGGCTGCGTTCCGGCACCTTGCAGCCGGGCAATGCGCAGCAACGCCGGGGGATGCGAATCGTAGAACGCCGAGTAAAGCGGATCAGGCGTGAGCGTGGCGGCGTTGTCCTGATACAGTTTCACCAGTGCGTGGATCAGATCGGCGGGCAGTGCCTGGCGCGCGGCGTAGGCATCGGCTTCGTATTCGTGCTTGCGCGAATACAGGCTGGTGAGCGGATGCAGCAGGAAGGTGAACACCGGCACCACCAGGAAGAAAAGGAGCAACGCGAGTGCGGTGGTCTGCGTCTGCACGTTGAGACCTGCATAGAACCAATCCTGCTTCATTGCGTACCCTAGCAGCCACAGAAATCCAAGGCTCATGGCGAACAGCGCTGCCATGCGTTTCCATACGTGATGGTGCTTGAAATGCCCCAGTTCATGCGCCAGCACGGCCTCGATTTCCGCCGGTGCCAGGCGCGCGATCAGTGTGTCGAACAACACGATGCGTTTGGCCGCACCGAATCCGGTGAAATAGGCGTTGCCGTGGCTGGAACGGCGCGAGCTGTCCATCACATAAAGGCCCTGTGCCTTGAATCCGCACTTGGCGAGAAGCGCTTCGATGCGGGATTTCAGACTAACATCTGTGAGCGGCGTGAACTTGTTGAACAGCGGCGCGATCAGCGCGGGGTAGACGGTGAGTATCAGCAGGTTGAACCCGATCCAGGTGATCCAGGCGTACAGCCACCATGCGTCGCCCATGCGCTGCATCAACCACAGCACGCACAAAAGCAGCGGCAACCCGAGCACGGCGCCGAGCAGCGTCTGCTTCGCCAGGTCCACGAGAAACAGCCGCAGCGTCATCTTGTTGAAACCATAGCGCGCTTCAATGACGAAGGTGCGATACAGCGACAGCGGCAGGTCGATTGCCCCGGATACCAGGGCGACGCTGACAATGAGGGCGATGCCCTGCGCATGGCTGCCGGCGTCGAATACGCGCAGCCAGGCGTCGTGCAACGACTGCAGCGCGCCTCCGAGCGTCAGCGCCAGCAGAAACAGTGCGCCCACGCCGAGGTCGATCATGCCCAGACGCGTTTTGTCGCTGCTGTAATCGGCTGCTTTACGGTGTTCAGCCAGCCCGATGTGCTCGGAAAATTCGCGAGGCACCTGGTCGCGGTAGCGCGCGATATGCCGCAGGTGGCGCCGGGCGAGCCAAAGGCGCAGGCCCAGGGTGAGCGCGAGCGCTGCAAGAAAAACGGCAGTGAAAGTCTGCATCTGGCTGAAATATGACACAATAAAGCCCTTCAATCAATCAACGCGGATTTCACCGGCATCATGCCTCAAGATCAAAACAATCTCGCCTGGTTAGACATGGAAATGACCGGTCTTGATCCCGATCGCGACAAAATTATCGAGATCGCCTTCGTCATCACCGATTCGCAACTCAATACCGTGGCCGAGTTGCCCGTGCTGGTAGTGCATCAGGCCGACAGCGTGCTCGACGCGATGGACGACTGGAACAAATCCACCCACGCGCGTTCCGGGCTTATCGCCAAGGTCAAGGCCTCGACGCTGGGCGAGGCGGAAGTCGAACAGCAATACCTGGACTCTCTCGCGCAGCACCTGGGATCGGGGATCTCGCCGATCTGCGGTAATTCAATCTGCCAGGATCGCCGCTTTCTGGCGCGACACATGCCGCGGCTCGAGGCCTATTTCCATTACCGCAATCTCGATGTGAGCACGCTGAAGGAACTGGTGAAGCGCTGGAAACCGGAGCTGGCCAAGGGGCTGAGCAAGCACGGCAAGCATGAAGCGCTGGCCGATATCTACGAATCGATCGAGGAACTCAAGTATTACCGCGAGCATTTCCTCAAAGTCTGAGGATAAATCGGTTCGAATTTCGTTGTTGGCACTTGCGCGGACGGCGTCCCGTCCGCGCGGATCCACGATAGAGCGCGGATGAAAAGCACATCCGCACGCAATCGAGGATCTTTGGTGGAACCCACACGGTCTATTATGGGTTAACAATAACCGTGTTTTCTGTACGGATGGGCTTTTCATCCGTGCAGAAAACACGGTTGGCGCGCGGCGCGCGCAATGCCTGCACTTCGAATATCTCCTGGATATGTCCTGCGCTGGTCCGAACTGCTGTGGCGCCTCTTGCGCGGACGGCGTCCCGTCCGCGCGGATCCACGATAGAGCGCGGATGAAAAGCACATCCGCGCTCTATCGTGGATCTTGGATAAAACACCTAAGCTGTTGTCGCTTCTATCCAAAACCTTGTTTCCTGGACGGATGGAGTTTATCCGTTCAGGAAACAAGGTTGGCGCGCGGAGCGCGCAATGCCTGCACTTCGTATCCGACTGCAATGGCGGCGCCGGAGACAGGCCTAGCCTACAGCGGCACCACCTTGCCCGGATTCATCAGGTTGTCCGGATCGAACAGGCGCTTGATGTCCTGCATCACATCTACGGCTTCCCCCAGTTCCTCCCGCAGCCAGGCCTGTTTTCCCAATCCGATGCCGTGTTCTCCGGTGCAGGTGCCTTCCATCGCAAGCGCGCGCTTGACCAGCCGCTTGTTGAACGACTTCGCCAACTCCAGCTCTTCAGGCTTGTCCGGATCGATTAGAAAGACCAGATGAAAATTGCCGTCGCCGACGTGCCCGAGCAGGGGTACCGGACACAGATAGTCCGCCACGTCTTTCATGGTTTCGGAAACGCATTCGGCCAGACGGGAAATAGGCACGCACACGTCGGTTGAAATTCCCCGGCTTCCCGGGCGCAGTTGCAGGCAGGCAAAGTAGGCGTTGTGACGCGCTTCCCACAGCGCGGTGCGATCCTCGGCCTTGGTCGCCCACTGGAAATCCATGCCGCCGTTCTCGCGCGCAATCTCCTGCACCGCTTCGGCCTGCTCCACGACGCTCGCCTGCGTACCGTGAAATTCAAAAAACAGGGTCGGGGCAACGCGGTAGTTGGTCTTGCTGTAATTGTTGATGCAGCCGATCGCGGTCGCATCGACGATCTCGCAGCGCGCCACCGGCACACCCATCTGTATCGTCTGGATCACGGTCCGGGTGCAGCCTTCGACTGATTCGAAGGCGCACACTGCCGCCGACATCGCTTCCTGCGCCGCATACAGTTTCACCGTAATTTCGGTGATTACGCCCAGCGTACCCTCGGAGCCGATAAAGAGCCGTGTCAGGTCGTAGCCCGCCGCGGATTTCTTTGCCCGCCGCGCGGTCTTGATGATGCGCCCGTCGGCGAGCACCACGGTCAGCGAAATCACGTTTTCGCGCATGGTGCCGTAGCGCACCGCATTGGTGCCGGAGGCGCGCGTTGCGGTCATGCCGCCGATGGTCGCGTCGGCGCCCGGGTCGATCGGAAAGAACAGTCCGGTGTGGCGGATATGCTCGTTCAACTGCTTGCGCGTCACCCCCGCCTGCACCACCGCATCGAGGTCGGATTCATGCACCGCGAGCACCTGGTTCATCTGGCTCAGGTCGATGCACACGCCGCCGTTCACCGCGAGTATATGGCCCTCGAGCGACGTGCCGACGCCGTAGGGGATCATCGGCACCCGGTGGCGGCGGCAGATGTTGACTACGTCGCGCACTTCCTCCGTGGTTTTCGGAAACACCACGGCGTCGGGCGCCGCGTAGGGAAAGTAGGATTCGTCCTTGCCGTGCTGGTCGCGGATGCCGCGCGCCGTGGTGGCGCGTTCTCCCAGCAGGGCCTGGAGTTCGTTGACTAAGGTGGCGTTGAGTTCGCGCGGCTGGTTCATGTGTGCACCATTGTCCGGGGGGGCAGAATCCAATTATAGGAGCAGCGAGCAAAGCCGGCAAAGCAATTGCGCGCCGTCGCCGGCCTGCGCCGCAGCGCGACAAGCCGCGGTAGGAGCGAAGGTACCTGTCGCCTCGCTTCGACGCGAAGGCTAGAATGCTCGCAATCCCGGGTTACGCACACGCAAAGGAAGGCCATGACCGAATTCGACCCAACCGATCTGGATGCACAGGCGCTGTACAAGCTGATTATCGGCAGCATTACCCCGCGGCCGATCGCGCTGGTGACTACGCTGGGCAGCCAGGGGCCCAACGCCGCGCCATTCAGCTTTTTCAACGGCGTCGCCTCCGATCCGGCGATGGTCATGTTCTCGGTCGGCAGCAAGGACGGTGGCGCCAAGGACACTATCGCGAATATCCTCGAGATTCCCGAGTTCGTGGTGCACATCGTGAGCGACGCGATCAAGGAGAAAATGAACGTGTGCGCGATCGACTACCCGCGCGGCGTGGACGAAATGGCGGAGGCGGGATTTACCGCGCTTGCGTCGAAGAAAGTGCGCCCGCCGCGCATTGCCGAAGCGCCGGTCGCGTTCGAGTGCCGTCTGCTCCACCGGCTGGAACTCGGCCGATCGCCCTATCACCTGGTGGTCGGCGAAGTGGTGTACTTCCACTACCACGAGGGCATTGTCGACGAGCGCTTTCACGTCGACGTCGGCAGGATCAATCCGATCGGCCGGCTGGCCGGCAGGGGCGGCTACACCCGCATTACCGACCGGTTCGAAATGCCGCGGCTCAAATACGGCGGCGGCGTGCAGCCGGAGTAGACCGCGGAATTGCGTCCGACGCGACGCTTTAGCGGGGCGATCCCGGGTCGGGCGGCTGCACAATCCGGATTCCTCGAATCGCGCCCAGGGATTACAATCATTCCATGACTGTCGACACCGATACCGGCACAACCGGACTGGCCGAGATTCGCGACCTGAAAAGGACCGTGCTCGCGCTGCGCGAGGAACTGGAGCACGCACGTAGCGCCACCGCCGAGGCGGTACGGCAGGGTCTATCCGGCGCGAACGCCGAAATCGCGCAGCTGAAGGCCACCATCAGCGCGCTGCGCGACGAATTGCAGGAATGGCCGCTCAGGCGCGACGACGCAGCGCGGCTGGCGCAAGCCGCCAATCTGGACGAAATCAAACAGCACAAGGCAATCATTGCGGCGCTGCGTGACACGCTGGAACAGGCAAAGTCCGAACTGGATGCCGCCGTGCGCCAGGCGGTCATCGCGGCGCAGGACGAAGTAGCGCAGTTGCGTTCGACCGTAGCGTCGCTGCGCAATGCGCTGGAAAAGGCCAACTTCTCCAAGCAGGGCGAAATTGCAGCCGCGCGCGCGCAGGATCACGCCGAGTTGGTGCAATTGCAGGCTACACTGCGCGCGCTGCGCGAGCAGATGCAGCCCGCGGCGGGCACCAAGAATCGGTAACGATACGAGAGGATAACTCCCCTCGTGCTCGCTCAAGTCAGGCCGTAACAGAATGACTTTTGTTATCGCTCTAAGGTAAAGTGGGAGCCATGGAACAAGTCAAACCGACTGCCGAAATTACACGCCTGCCGGCGGCGCGCAAGCCGGCCAAGAAGAATGCCAGCCCGGCGGTGCGCGGACGTCTGAAGCTGGTGGAACTCCTGCTCGAAGTATCGCGGCGGATGGCGGCGCACGATACGCTGGACGACGTGCTGCGCACCCTGGTCGAAATGACCACGGCGGAACTGGACGCCGAGCGCGGCACCCTGTTCCTCAACGACGCGGAGACCAACGAGCTGTATTCGCGCGTGGCCCAGGGCAACATCAAGCGCGAGATTCGCCTGCTCAATTCAAGCGGCATCGCCGGATTCGTATTCACCTCCGGGGAGTCGGTCCTGATCCAGGACGCCTATTCGGACCCGCGCTTCAACCGCTCCGTCGACGAGCAGACCGGGTTCGTCACGCGCAATATCCTGTGTACGCCGATCCGCACGGTGAAGGGCGACATCATCGGTGTGGCGCAGACGCTGAACAAGAGGAAGGGCGAATTCACCAAGCGTGATCTCGCCGTGCTCGAGGCAATGACCACCCAGGGCACGCTGGCGCTGCAGGGCGCGGTATTCATCGAGCGCATGAAGGCGGTGCGCAAGCAGGAAATGGAGTTTGTCGACGTGGTGTCCGAGGTCACGGCGGACATCAAGCTGGGCTCGTTGCTGCAAAAGGTCATGGGCGAAGCGACGCGCATGCTCAACGCCGAGCGCTCGACCCTGTTCCTGAACGACGACAAGACCCATGAGTTGTGGTCCGAGGTAGGGCAGGGGCTGGAATCGGTGCAGATCCGGCTGCCCAATCATCTGGGCATCGCCGGCACCGTGTTTACGAGCAGCAAGGCGATCAACATTCCTTACGCCTACGCCGATCTGCGCTTCAATCCGGCGTTCGACAAGAAAACCGGCTTTTTCACGCGCTCGATCCTGTGCGTGCCTATCGTCAACAAGCACGGCAAGACCATCGGAGTCACCCAGGTGCTGAACAAGCACGGCGGACCGTTTACGCATGAGGACGAGTCGCGCCTGCGCGCCTTCACCGCGCAGATTTCGATCGCGCTGGAGAACGCAAAGTTGTTCGCCGACGTGCACAACATGAAGAACTACAACGAGGCGATGCTGGAGTCGATGTCGAACGCTGTCCTCACCCTGGACGACAGCGGCAAGATCGCCACCTGCAACGCTGCGGGACTGAAGATTCTCAAGGTGACGCTGGAGGGCATCGTGCAGCGGCCGGCGGCGGAATTCTTCGCCGGCGACAACGCCTGGATACTGGAACGAATGAAGCAGGTGAACGAGAGCGGCACTGTCGACATGCTGATGGACGCGGAACTGGTGGTCGAGGGCGAGAAGGTTTCCGCCAACGTGACCATCCTGCCGCTGTTCAACATGGAAA
>QYQC01000229.1 GCA_007280315.1 Betaproteobacteria bacterium
ACTGCCGGGGAACCGGCTACAAGGGGCGCAAGGCGATTGCCGAATACATGGTGCTCAACGACGAACTGCGCGAACTGATTATCGCGCGCACTTCGATCCGCGAGATCAAGCAGGCGGCGGCGCGCGCGGGTACGCTTTCTCTGCGCCAGTCGGCGCTTGCGGCGCTGCGCGCAGGCGACACCACGCTGCAGGAAATCAACCGCGTTACCTTCGTCGGTTGAATTTGCGCCGTGGCCTGTTCCGCAGGGCAGGGCCGGATCATCCGTTCGGATGATATGCAGGGGCAGGAAGCATTGCTATGCTGCCTATAGGGCGTATGGATCTTCGGCACTGAGAATGATTCTGTCTGCGCCGGCGGGCCGATACCGGGCCGACTGAGATTGATAGAGTGCGATAATCAACAGCTCACTTTTTGAACATTTCTATTGCGAACTCCTAGGAGGCTAAATGGAAAGCGTGCGCTTCGGATTGACTCGGTGTTTTCTGAATTCTGTTCTTGCGCTGTGCGTGTTGCAAGGTTCCGCACTGGCAGCGCAGTTCCAGCCCGGCTGGACCCTGGCCGGAAACGGCCGCAACGCGGTGATCGATGTCCCGCTGGTGTTCGGCAGCAAGAGTGCCCCGGTTGCAAACGTATCGGACGCCGTGACCACGATCTGGAAATGGGATGCGATCAATCTAAAATGGGCGTTTTTCACGCCGACCATGGATCTGGATCAGGTGGCTACCTATGCCGCTTCGAAGGGCTATTCGGTGTTGAAGACGATTTTCCCGGGTGAGGGCTACTGGGTCAACGCGTCGAAATCCACCGCCATTGCCGACAGTTTGGCGCCGGCGTTCGTCCCCGGGCCATGGCGACTGACTGGCGGCTGGAACATGGTCGCGAGCGGAGCGAACATGACAGCACCCCAGTACAGCACTTCAATCGCGCCGTTCACCGCCACCACCGTCTGGGCCTGGGACAGCGCCAATTTGAACTGGTATTTCTACACGCCCTCGATGGACAGCACCCAACTCGCGAGCTACATCGCGCAAAAGAACTATCTCAACTTTGGCGGCCGCGTTCTCGGTGATGCAACCGGCTTCTGGGTCAATCGCGCCGCGGTGACCGGCAGTCCTACGGCGGGACTGGCGGCGCTCGATCAGGCGAAGCAAATGGTTTCCGAACTGCGCACCACCTTCCACGCGTTCAGCAACACCACGGGGACCGGGTCCCTGGACGATCAGGCAAGGCGCATGGGAAGCGACCTGAACGGCGTGGTCATGCCGGGGACGCATGAAGTGCTGCGCCGCACGCATGCGCTCGCCTGGGGGACCGACATCTTCCGCAAGGTGAAGCGCGGCGAGACCTCCGGGTTTACCTTCAACGCGACAACCCTCAAATACACTGCGTGGGAAAACGAGTACCAATTCTCGAATGCGAATACGCGCTTTCCCGGCGCAGGCTTCGTTACTTGCGCCACAAACGCGCTGGCCAGCTCGGCAAGTACCGCAGTGACATCCGTGACCTGCAGCGTCTATTCGCCGAGGTATCCGGTCTTCATCAACGGCAACACTACAAGCGACCAATTTATCGTTGTCACGATTACCGAAACCGCCGCGGACCAGTATGCGTTCACGGCGCAGGGGAAGGAAACGACGACCGTGAACGGAACCCCGACTACCGCCAGTATCGGCGCACTTTACAGCGGGACATTGAGCAAAACCATCGACGCGAACGGCAATCCGCAGGCCATCGTGCTCGCGGGCAATTTTCCCGCGCTCAGCCAGGGTGTCGCCACGGTCAGGGTAAGCCTGAACCTGGCGCGTAGCCTGCAGACCGCTGGCACGCCCTATTCAACCTACCGTTACACCGCAACCGGGTCGATCGCCGGACTCGACGCGGCAGGTGCGAGCCTGTTCAGCTATGGCCTGGAGACCGGTTCCTACTACGACAATCTCGAGGATAGCCTCACCAACGCCAAGGCAAACGGCGTCCAGGCGCTGAATCTTGTGGGGGTCATGCAAACGCGGGGCACGCGATTCAACGGCACGGTGAATGCCAAGGCGTTCACCGCCGATGCGGATGGGCAGTCCTATATTCCCACCGATGTGTCGTTCACCGGCAGCATCAGCGACATCAGTGCGGGCGGCTCCGGCGCGATTTTCAACGTAACGTTGACGGGCGCGGTCAGCAACTATTCGGCCTACCGTTCCAGCCAGCCCACGGCCGGTACGAATTACGTCCATAGCAACCTGACGCTGAATGGAACGGTACAGATGCCCTCGCGTCCGGTTATGGCGTTGACGCTCAGCGGCACGGCCACCGGACCCACGACGGAAGCACTGTCCGGCCAATACACCTATGACAACGGACTGGTCATCACCATCGCCGGAACGCGCGACACCAGCAATACCGCAGGTAGAACGTTTAGCTTCACCAATCAGGACGGCATCGTGCTGACGCTTCCGCAAGGCGGCAACGGCGCGATCAGCAAGAGCGGCACGACACTTGGCCAGATCAGCAACGGCATGGTCAATTACACCGACGGTTCGTTCGAGTCGCTGAACTAAACGGATGCGCCAGCGGCGGCCGGTCTCCAGCGACGTCGGCCGCGGCGCGCCCCGGCGCGCGCTTCGCCGGTTTTCGTCGCTGCTGCTTGGACTCGGGCTGTCGACGGCGCACGCGCCGGCCCGCGCGCTTGAATCCGTACTTGCTTTCGGCAATCCGGCCGAAGCAGCGTCCGGCGGGACCGGCGTGTCTGCAACCTTGCATTACTTCATCGGCAACGATCCCCTCTCGGCGCGGCAGTACCAGGACGATTGGCGAGGCGACTATCACCCGCGCAAGGGGCTGAACCTAGGCCTGCTTTCGGCGCGGGCGGAGGCGGGCCTGCAGACTGCCGGCTGGCGGCTGAGCGCGCTGCGGCGCACCGAGCTGCTTATCGAAAGCAACCGGGATATGACCGACCTGATGCGCCTGTACAAGACGCGGGAAGCATTCGCTGCGGGCCAGAGGTACGACGTCGATCTGAACTACGCCGGGTTTGAGGCCAAGGGCTGGCGCCTCGACAAGGCGTGGAACTGGAAAACGGCGGGTGGTCATGACTTCAGTGTTGGCGCCGGCTACTCGCTGCTTGAAGGCAATCGTGTTCGGGCGGGAACGGCGCAGGGGAGTTTCGCCAGTCTGGGCGGAGGCAATTACGGTTACGCCGTCCGGATGGACGATGCCTATAGCGGTAAGGCCTATCCGTTCCAGACCCCGGGCACGCCGGAAGGAAAGGGCGGGAGCGTCGATCTTGGTATGGAATGGAAAACGCCGCAGGGCGCGCGTGTGGAAGCGGTCGCAAATGATCTGCTCGGGCGCATGCGCTGGCGGGACGTACCCGGGACAGTCGCGAATGCCGGAACCGGCGTTACCAGTACCGATGCAAACGGCTACATCGTCTACGCGCCGGCACTCTCCGGACGCAACGCGCGGCGCGATTTCACGCAAAAGCTGCCGCCGCGCTGGGGCGTGGGCGCCGAAATGCCGTGGCGCGATTTCTATGTCCTTGGATCCTTAAGCCATCAGCAGCACGCCACGTTTCCGCTGCTGGCACTGGGATGGAAATTCGCCGAAGGCTGGCGGATCCAGGCCGACTACGATCTGCGCTTCAACACCTACGGTTTCCGGCTTGCGGGCAGCCGGGCCTTCCTCGCCCTGCGCGCAAGCCAGCGGAATCTGGACGAAGCCCGCGCCTACGGCCTGACCGCTGGGGCTTCCTGGATGTTCTGATTGGTTCCTGCGCGTCGGTGTCAAGTAATTTTGACACGCGGGCGCGTGAAATATTTAAGTCCTCCCTCAGCCACCGCAGGTATTGCGCTTTCTGGTGCGAAGCGTATTCTGCGAATGAGAATCAGCCTGCGACGTCCGGCGGGCTAGAACAAACACGGGAGGAAGGGATGATGTCTATTGAGCGCGACCACACCGTACGTGCCGTTTCTTTTCTTTTATTCTTGCGGAACGTTCGCTGGATTATCGCGGGGCTGATAGTCGCCATGGCATCCGGCACGGCCGTTGCCAGCGGAAGTTACTGGCCTGTCTTTACGGCACGCTATCCCACTTTCGCGGCATCGCAGGGCGGAAATTGTTATTCCTCCTGCCATAGCTACGAGGGTTCTTCGGCTGACTACTACGGTAGTTGGAAAGCGGCAGTATTCGCCAGGGCGGACACGACTTTGAAACAGAGTCTTTCCCAGAACGGTTACGGTGGCCTGCCGCCGGGCGTGGTCGACCAGGCATATCTCGATATCGAATCGCTGGATTCGGACAATGACGGGTACGCGAACTGGGCCGAAATACTGGCCGGCAAGCGACCGGGCGACCCGAACGATCGTCCTGCCTTTACCGCAGCGGGTGCCCCGACGGGCGTGAGCGCGACCGGCGGTAGTACGCAGGCGATAGTGAGCTTTAGCCCTGGCGCAAGCGGTGGTGCCGGCGCGACACTGTTCACAGTGACAGCCAGTCCCGGCGGCAACACGGCCAAGGGGATGTCCTCGCCCATTTTGGTAACCGGGCTGACGAATGGTACGGCCTACACGTTCACCGTCAGCGCCACTAACGGGTTCGGAGCGGCAGCCGTCTCGACCGCCTCGAGTAATGTGACGCCGGCAGGATCGGCCACCACCCCGACCCTGGTGAGCGCCAAGGCGGGCGGGACGCAGGCAACAGTCAGTTTCGTCGAACCGACCAACGGCAGCGTCATCAACGGCACGCTCATGGGCTACACCGTCACATCCAGCCCCGGCGGCATTACCGCCAAGGGATTTGGCTCGCCGATTTTGGTCCAGGGGCTCTCCAATGACGTGAGCTACACCTTCACCGTCGAAGTAACGAATTCAGGGCTGCCGTCGGTGGCTTCCAATGCAGTGACACCATTGGCCAGTCTGGCGACCGCGCCCTCCAGCCCGAATTGCTGTTCGTTCGTCGATTCTGGTGACCAAATGGCAATCCTCGCTTTCAGTCCGCCATCCGACGGCGGCTCGCCGATCACCGGTTACGCTGCCATCTGCACCTATCAGTCAGGCGCTGGCATACCGCTCAGCTTCACGGTTACCAGTCCCGCCCCCACCATCACGTTATCCGGTCTGAACAACGGCACTACCTACAAGTGCGGACTAACCGCGACCAACGCGGTCGGCACCAGCAGGACTCCGTCTTTCGCTTCAGATTTCAACGCGCAATTTATCCCCAGCGCTCCAGGTCGTCCCGGCGTGCCCACGTCGATCAAGGTGACACCGGGAAATGGGCAGGCAATCATCGCCTTTGGTCCGCCTGCATTTGACGGCGGATCGGCAGTTCTCGATTACAGCGCAAGCTGCAAGACCGGAGGAACGACCACAGGGCCGGTAACCGGTCTGACGTCACCGCTAACGGTCTCCGGGCTTACCAACGGCACTGCCTACGCCTGTTGGGTCACTGCACGCAATGCGCAAGGCACATTCAATACGCTGGCGTTCAATCCAGTCACGATAGGCGTGACGCCGACGACCGCTACGGCCCCAGGTGCACCGACGGCGGTGAGCGCCGTTGCGGGCAACGCGCAGGCGACGGTGAGCTTCACGCCGCCGACCTCGAACGGCGGTAGTGCGATCACCGGTTACATTGTGACCTCCACTCCGGGCGCGTTCAGCGCTGCCGGGCAGGGTTCGCCGCTCGTTGTTACTGGATTGGCCAACGGAACTTCCTACACATTCACCGTAGTTGCGACC
>QYQC01000050.1 GCA_007280315.1 Betaproteobacteria bacterium
CGTCGACACCGGCCTCGACCAGATACTCGACGCGCTCCTCCGTCCCCTCCCCCACCCCGACGGCGGCGCCGACCCACAGCTTGCCCTGTTCATCCTTGCTCGCCAGCGGATGCTCGGTCGCTTTCAGAATGTCCTTCACCGTGACCAGTCCGCGTAGCGCGAAATTGTCATTCACCACCAGAACCCGCTCAAGGCGGTGCTTGTGCAGCAAAGCCCGCGCTTCCTCCGGGCTGGCGCCTTCATTGACGTAGATTAGGCGCTCGCGCGGGGTCATGATCGCGCGCACAGGGGCATCGAGATTGGTCTCGAATCGATAGTCGCGGTTGGTGACCATGCCGACCACCTTGCCCTGATCAACCACCGGAAACCCCGAAACCCGGTACTGCTGCGTCAGTTCCAGCAGTTCGCGCACGGTGATCTCCGGCGACACGGTCATCGGGTCGCGCAACACGCCCGACTCGAAGCGCTTTACCTTCAGCACCTCGGCGGCCTGCGCCTTGGGATGCAGATTCTCGTGGATAATGCCGACGCCGCCCTCCTGGGCCAGGGCGATTGCCAGTCGGGATTCCGTAACCGTGTCCATGGCAGCCGACACCAGCGGGATGCTCAGCTTGATCTTGCGCGTCAGTCGGGTCTTGAGGGATACGTCGCGCGGTAGGACGGTCGAATGGGCGGGGACGAGCAGGACATCGTCGAATGTGAGCGCTTTCTGGATGGCGCGCATAGCAAAACTCCTGGCCGCAAAGGCGCATTATACGCGCCTGTCCGCGGCGGGCAAATACGTCGTGTCTGAAACCGAACCCGGGTTGGCGCGTTAGGGCTATTTGACGCGGCGGCGGAAAGCCGCTACTTTTTGGCTAATTCGACCAAATGAAAGGTGGGCCGGCATGAATCGACTTTCGATCGCCATCGGGCTGGCGCTGTGTCTGGCTGTGCCCGCATCTGCCCAGATGTACAAGTGGGTGGATGCCAACGGCAAAGTGCAGTATTCGGACAAACCTCCGCCGAGCAACGTCAAGGTGGAAAAGCTGCGCGAACCCGCCCGCGCGGCCGTCCTGCCTCAGGCGAGCGAGGTCAAGAGCGGCACCGATAAGGATGCGTCCAAAACGGGCCCCAAAAAGTCGGAACCCAAGACTGCGGCGGAACAGGAGCAGGCGTTCCGCAAGCGCCAGGCTGACGCGGCCAAGGAGCAGGAGAAACAGGCCCAAAAAGAGACGGAGCTAAAGAACCGGGCGGAGGACTGCAGGCGCGCCAAGGCGGCATTGGCCGTTCTGGAACTGGGCGGTCGTCAGGCGCGCATCGACGAAAAAGGCGAGCGCGTCTTTCTCAATGAACAGCAGATCGCTCAGGAAACGGCCAAGGCTCGGCAGGAAGTCGCCACGGCTTGTAATTGAAGTCTAGTTGCGTGATTTTGCGGCGCGCACGCGCCTTATTTCCTTTGGATCAGCAACCAAGGGCCGATAAATCTCCACACGGTCACCGTCGCGCAGACCGGTCTCCATGCCGACGGGCCGGCCCCAGACGCCGGCGCAGCTAACGTCGATATCAGGCAGGCTACGCAAGAAGCCGCTCGCCTGAATCGCGTCCTGAACAGTGCTGCCTTGCGCCAGGTCGAGCATCACCTGTTCTTGCTTCAGCGACAGCGCGTAGACCACATCAATGCGCATGCCTAGCCGTTCCCGTACAAACTTGCCGCCCGCTTGACGAAGACTTCGACCAGGGTATCGGCAATATGATTGAATACCGGCCCGGCGATCTTCTCCACCAGTTTCCCCGATAGCTCGTAGCCCAATCGGAATTCGATTTTGCACGCCTGCTCGGATAGCGGCAGGAAGCGCCAGTAGCCATCCAGGTGCTTGAACGGACCGTTGACCAGTTTCATATCGATCAGTGCACCCTCTTCCATCTGATTCTCGGTGGTGAAGTGCAGGCGCAGACCATGATAATTGACATGCAGCGTGGCCGCGGCTGTGTGCGCGTCGAGCTGCCGCACCTCAGTGCCGCTGCACCAGGGCAGGAACTGCGGATACGCTTTTACGTCCGCGACCAGAGCGTACATCCTGGATGCGCTATGGCCGATCAGGACTGATTTTTCCACGTTAGCCATGGGCTCACAGCACAGCTGCTAAAATCGATCATCAATTGTACCAACACTGCTCCCATGAAAATCGCCCAGAACAAGAAAGTCTTCCACGATTACTTCATCGAGGAGCGCTACGAAGCAGGTCTGGTACTGGAAGGCTGGGAAGCAAAAGCCATCCGCGCCGGCCGGGTTCAGCTCAAGGACGCCTATGTGCTCATCCGCGGTGGGGAAATCTATATGGTCGGCGGCCATATCAGCGCCCTCGCCACTGCCTCTACGCATATCAATCCCGACCCGATGCGCACGCGCAAGCTGCTGCTGCACGGCGAAGAAATCCAGCACCTGATCGGCAAGGTCGAGCGCGCCGGCTATACGCTGGTGCCGCTCGACATGCACTACAAGAACGGCAGAATCAAGATAGACATCGGCCTCGCCCGCGGCAAGAAGCAGCACGATAAACGCGAGACCGAAAAGAAACGCGACTGGGATCGGGAAAAACAGCGCCTGATGCGCTCTAGAAGCAAGGAATAGTCATCCGCGCTGGCGCACTTGCTCGAACAGGCAGATCGCGGCAGCTGCCGCCACGTTAAGCGACTCGGCGCCGCCGGGCATGGGGATGTGCAGCTGCTCGGTCGCAGCGGCGCTCAACGCTTCGCTCAGCCCCGCGCCTTCGTTGCCAAACGCCCACGCCAACGGGCCGCGCAGGTCAGCGCGATACAGCGACTTTTCGGCGTGACTGCTGGTGCACATCAATCGCCCCGACAGCCTGGGAACAGCCGCAAGCAGATCGACGTTGTCATACAACTTGAGGCTGAAATGGGCGCCCATTCCGGCACGCAGAACCTTGGGTGACCAGGCAAATGCACATCCGGGCGAAAGCAGCGCGGCGGTGATACCTGCCGCTGCCGCACTGCGCAAAATCGACCCTAAATTGCCGGCGTCCTGAATGTTTTCCAGCATCACGCAGCGCTCGATGGTCTGCGGCAGCGGGCCTGGGTCAGGAGTGTGTATCAGTGCGACGATGCCAGTCGGCGTTGCCACCTGAGCAACGTCGTTGAACAAGGCATCGGCAAGCAGCAGCAGACCCTGGCCGGCAGCGCCCGCCGCGAGCTGCGCGGCTTCTGCATCGGCGGCGCCGCTTTCGCTCAAAATGAGCTGCTCGGGGATGCCGCCACTGGCGCGATAGGCCGAGATCAAATGGGTTCCGTCCAGCAGCGCCAGGCCCGCTTTGCGCCGTTCGCGCGTCGACGTGGCAAGCTGGCGCAACAGTTTGAAGCGCGGATTTTCGCGCGAACGGATGATTTTCAAAGTGCGATCGTGCATGCGCAGCAGCCGGAAATGATTATGTTCCACCCTGAAGGATTCTACGTATCGGTGCGTAGCTCCGCCGGTGAATGTCACTCGCGCCGTGCTGTTCGAGGGCGGCGAGATGCGCCACTGTCGGGTAGCCTTTGTGCCGGTCCAGCCCGTAACCCGGATAGAGTTGGTGCAGCCGCAGCATCTCCGCGTCGCGCGCCGTCTTGGCCAGTATTGAAGCCGCGGAAATCGCCGCTATTTTGCTGTCGCCTCTGACGATGGCTTTTGCCGGATATGCGATCGCCGGACACTGATTGCCGTCGACCAGCACTTCGCTCGGCGCGATACGCAATTGCTCTACGGCGCGACGCATGGCAAGCAGGCTCGCCTGCAAAATATTGATGGCGTCGATCTCGGCCACCGAGGCCCAAGCGATCGCCCAGTCGAGCGCGTGCCGGCGTATCTGCTCTGCCAGTTCCAGCCGACGCGATGCCGACAGTGCTTTGGAATCGGCGAGGCCCGAGATGCGCGATGCCGGGTCGAGTATCACCGCAGCTGCGTAGACCGGCCCGGCAAGCGGGCCCCGACCCGCTTCGTCGACGCCGCAGATGAGTCTCATGGGACGGGATTCACGCATCCATACTTACGCACCTGCCCGCGCAAGCAACGGCAGGACCGCGCTGGCAGCCCGTTCCGCGTTGTTGCACTTTAGCTCGCTATGGAGCGCAGAAAAGCGCCGCGACAGGCGCGCACGGACGACGCTGTCGTTGAGCGCATTGCGCAGCGCCTGCGCCAGATTCTCCGGAGTGGCGTCGTGCTGCAATAATTCTGGCACCACGAATTCCCCGGCCAGGATGTTGGGCAATCCGACGTAAGGCAGGTAGCCCATGCGCCGCATCAGGAGCCAGCTGGGCCCGGCCATCTTATAGGTGATGACCATGGGTTTCTTCAGCAACGCCGCCTCCAGTGTCGCGGTGCCGCTGGCCACCAGGGCGACATCGGCGGCGGCAAGGGCATCGCGCGCGTGGCCAAACAGTATGGTCAGGGGCAGATCCGTCGCGTTCGCGCGATACAGCGCAGCTTCGAAAATCTCGCGTGTTTCGCGGCTGACAAGCGGTACCAGAAACAGCGGTTGTTCGATTTTCTGCAGCAGCAGCTTCGCCGTTTCGATGAAAGTGTCCGCCATATAGCGCAATTCCGACTGGCGACTGCCGGGCAGCAGCGCGATCACTTTGCGCTCCGGCGCGATCTTGAGCTGCGCGCGTGTGCTGGCGGTCTGATCCTGCTCCGGAATCAGGTCGGCGAGCGGATGTCCGACATAGGTGGCGCCAATCCCTGCCTTGCGGTAAATCGCCTGCTCGAACGGAAACAGCGTCAGCACCTGGTCGGCGGCGCGCCCGATCGCGGCGATCCGGTCGCCGCGCCAGGCCCAGATCGATGGACTGACATAGTGCACCACGGGCACGCCGGCGCGTTTTAGTCCGGCTTCCAGATTCAGATTGAAATCCGGAGCATCGACACCGATGAACAGCTGCGGCCGCGCTTCGAGCAAAGCCAATTTCAGCTTGCGTCGCATCCGCAGCAAACGCGGCAGATGTCGCAGCACCTCGGCGTAGCCTCGCACTGCGAGGCGTTCCATCGGAAACAGGCTTGCCAGCCCCTGTGCCTGCATTTTCGGACCGCCGATGCCGATAAATTTAGCGTGCGGCAGGTGGGCGCGTAGCGCCTCGATCAGATGTGCGCCCAACAAGTCACCCGAGGCCTCGCCGGCGACCATGCCGATGGTGGGCTGTGCGGAATTCACTTCAGCGCACGATGCCGCGGGTCGAGCTTTGCAGAAAGTCGGTAAGCAGCCCGATCTCAACGCAAGTCCGGGCTTGCTCCGCCAGCTGGATCTTGGCCTGATCCAGCGTCAGACCGGATTTGTAGAGTGTCTTATAGGCACGTTTGATCGCGGCCAAAGCATCGGCGGAGAAGCCGCGCCGGCGCAGTCCCTCGGTATTGATGCCATAGGGTTTGGCTGTATCGCCTGCCGCCATCACATAAGGCGGCAGGTCGTGCACCAACACTGTCGCGATCGCCGTGAAGCTGTGGGCGCCCACGCGCACGAACTGGTGCACGCCGGTGAAGCCGCCGAGTATGGCATGGTCGCCAACATGAACATGGCCGGCAAGCTGGGTATTGTTGGCAAAAATGGTATGGTCGCCGACTTGACAGTCGTGCGCGAGATGCACATACGCCATAATCCAGTTGTCATTGCCCAGGCGCGTCACGCCTGCGTCCTGTGCCGTGCCGCGATTCAGGGTGCAGAATTCGCGTATGGTATTTCCGTCGCCGATTTCCAGCAGCGTCGGTTCGTCCGCGTATTTCTTGTCCTGCGGCACCGCGCCGAGCGAAGAGAACTGAAAAATTCGATTGTTCCGGCCGATCCTGGTATGTCCCTCTATCACCACATGCGGACCGATGCTGGTGTCGCTGCCGATTTCTACGTGTTCGCCCACCAGGCTGTAGGCACCGACGCTGACGTTTTCGCCGATCCTGGCGGCCGGATGAACGATCGCGCTCGGGTGGATCATTATATCGGGCGCAGGGTGCAGAGCAGCTCGGCTTCAGCCACAAGTGACTCCCCGACGTAAGCCTTGCCGGCGTATTTGACAACGTTGCGTACGGTGCGCTCTATGCTTACCTCGAGCACCAGCTGGTCCCCTGGCATCACCGGCTTTTTGAAGCGCGCCCGGTCGATACCGGCAAAGTAATACACTGATTTGTCGTCCGGCTTGATGCCCATGCTGCGAAATGACAGGATCGCTGCAGCCTGTGCCATGGCTTCCACGATCAGAACGCCGGGCATGACTTTGTAATACGGAAAGTGGCCGTTGAAGTACGGTTCGTTGACGCTGACGTTTTTCAGCGCCCGAATGCGTTTGCCCAATTCGCACTCGATCACCCGATCAATCAGCAGGAACGGATAGCGGTGCGGCAGGTAGTCGAGAATTTCCTGGATGTTCAATTTTTGTTCTCCCGCGCTGACAGGCGCTGTTCCAAATCACGCACGCGTTCGCGCAGTAAATCCAGCTGGCGCAGCGATGCCACGTGACGCGACCAGTTGCGGCTGTCTTCGGCCGGATGACCACCGTAGCTGCCGGCCTTGCGAATCGACTTCGTGACCACGGCGGCGGCATGGATGATAACGCGATCGGCGATATCAAGGTGTCCGACAATGTTCGCGGCGCCACCTATCATGCAGTGCTTGCCGATGCGTGTGCTGCCGGCGATGCCGGTGCAGCCCGCAATCGCCGTATGCGCGCCGACGCGCACGTTGTGACCGATCTGAATCAGATTATCCAGTTTGACTCCGTTTTCTATCACTGTGTCGTCCAACGCGCCACGGTCGATGCAGGTGTTGGCGCCGATCTCGACGTCGTCGCCGATCAGCACGCCTCCGGTTTGTGGAATCTTGCGCCAGCCGTCCTCGTCCAGCGCAATGCCGAATCCGTCGGCGCCAATTACTGCGCCCGAATGCACCAGCGTACGCTGGCCTAGGCGACAACCGGGGTAGACGGTAACGCGCGCATGCAGCCGGCTCCCCGCGCCAATCTCTACCTTGTCACCCAGGCAGCAGCCCGCGCCGATTACCACGCCCTTGCCCAGCTTCACCGCACGTCCGATGTAGACCCCGGCGCCGATGCTTGCACTCGCCGGAACCTTGGTCCCACGCTCTATGACCGCCGTTTTGTGCACCCCGGCTGCTCCGACTATGGGGGGATTGAACAGCGCCGAGACCTTCGCAAAATACAGGTAGGGATCGTTGCACAGGATGCGCGGAAGCCGGGTGAGGCCGCCGTCGGCGGCGTGGAGAATCACCGCACCGGCGCGGGTCTCGGCAAGCTGCTTGCGGTATTTTTTGTTACTGAGAAAGCCGACGTGCTGCGAACTGGCATTTTCGAGCGTAGCAACCTGGCTGATCGGCGTCTGCGGGTTGCCGATTATCTCCCCACCAAAGCGTTCGACGATCTGGGCCAGGCGGAAAATCTTGGCCTTTGCCATCGCAGCTGATTACTTCCCAGCCGGCTTGTCTTCAAGTGCCTTGATCACCTTGTCCGTGATGTCGATGCGCGGACTGGCGTATACCGCCTCCTGGAAGATGATGTCGTATTTCTCTGCCTCAGCGATACCCTTGATGGTGCGATTGGCGCGCTCCAGCACCGCGGCGAGTTCTTCGTTACGCCGCTGATTGAGGTCCTCGCGGAATTCACGCTGCTTGCGCTGAAAATCCTTGTTCAGTTCACCGAATTCGCGTTCCTTGTTGCGCCGCTCGGTTTCACTCATCGTGACCGAGTTCTTTTCCAGGGTTTCCTGAAGCTTTCGAATCTGCTCCGCCATTTTCTGCATTTCCTGATCGCGCTTGGCGAATTCCAGTTCTATTTTTTTTTGCGCGCGCACGGCGGGGGCGGCGTCGCGAAACACTTTTTCGGTGTTTACGAATCCGATCTTGAAATCAGCGGCGGCGGCAGTTCCGCCAATCAGCACACCAATTGCGACGAGTACTATGTTTTTCAACCTGATCTCCTCAAACCCTAAAATACCTGGCCTAGCTGGAACTGTAGGTGCTGAACCTTATCGTCTGGTTTGGCGTTGAGCGGTTTGCCATAACTGAAGCGCAGCGGCCCCATCGGTGAATTCCACGCGAACGACATGCCGGTCGAGTAGCGCAACTCCGATAAACGCATTTTCTCATCAACGCCATACACCTGCCCAGCATCAAGGAAAACGCTCAGACGCATCGAACGGTCAACACCTGTTCCCGGCATCGGGAACAGCACTTCGGCGTTCGTGACGATTCGCTTGTTGCCGCCCAGGATTGAATTGAGGGCATCCCGCGGACCGAGGGAATAGGAATCGTAGCCGCGCACCGATGTGACGCCACCAGCATACAGGTTCTTGTAAAACGGCAGCGGCTTTCCACCCATACCGTCGGCGACTCCGAGCTCGCCATTGAGAAGCAGCGTATAGGTGCGCGACAGCGGGTAATACCACTGGACTTGTTCCGTAAGCTTGTAGTACTTGACGGTTCCGCCCGGCAGCCCGCCCTCGAGGTTGGCCCGGATCAATAAGCCGCTGGTAGGCACCAGGGCGTTATTTCGCTGATCGCGGATCCAGCCAATACTTCCAGGAAGCGAGGTGTTGTTGTTGCCGAATATTTTCACAAAGTCCTGGTAGCGGAACGGACTGCTTCCGTTGACGCCTAGCCTGGTGTTGTCCACGCCCAGACTGAGGCCCAGGTTGTCCACGTCAGTCAGCGGGACGCCGAAGCGCACCGCTCCGCTGAGCGTGTTGGTGGTGTAATAACCCAGTCCCAGCAACGAGGCATCCGTGCGGCGGTTGTAGACGTCGAAACCCCGGCTGACGCCATCGACGGTATAGTAAGGATCCGTATAGCTCATGCCGATATTGCGGTTGATTCGGCTTGTACTTAGCTGCGCAGTGACGTGCTTGCCGCTGCCGAAAATGTTCTGCTGCGAAATCGATCCGCTCAGAATCAGTTTTTCCGTGGAGGAGAATCCCGCGCCAACGGTGATCGCGCCTGTCGCACGTTCCTTGACCTTGAAATTTGCATCCACCTGGTCCGAAGTGCCTGGCACCGCAGGCGTCTCGACTTCGACTTCTGAAAAATATTGCAGTCGATCGAGGCGTTGCTTCGATTTCTGAATCTTATCGCTGTCGTAGTATGCACCCTCAAGCTGGCGCATTTCGCGGCGGACCACTTCGTCACGCGTGCGGGTATTGCCGGCGATGTTAATTCTCCTCACGTAGACTCGCCGACCCGGATCGACCATGATGGTCAATGCAACCTGCTTTGCATTCCGGTCCAGATCGGAAACTGCATTGGCGTTCGCGAACGCGTATCCCTCGTTTCCGAGCCGATCGGTGATTCTCTTGGTACTCTCGGTGAGGCGTTGGCGCGAAAAAGTCTCCCCCGGCTTCAATTGGATCAGCCGGCGCAACTCGGCCTCGGGAAGCAGCAATTCACCGCCGAGTTTGACATCCGACACCGTGTATTTGTCGCCCTCGGTGATATTGACCGTAATGTAGATGTCCTTCTTGTCCGGGGTGATCGACACCTGCGTCGAATCGATATTGAATTCCAGATAGCCGTTGTTCAAATAGTGGGATCGCAATGACTCCAGGTCGCCGGACAGCTTTTGCTTCGAATATTGATCGTTCTTGGTATACCAGGTCAGCCAGCCGGGTGTTTGCAGCACCAGCAGCTGCAGCAGATCCTTTTCCGTATATGCCCTGTTACCGATGATATTGATCTCGTGGATCTTGGTCACATCACCTTCGTTGATGGAAAAACTGACACCTACCCGGTTACGCTCGAGCGGCGTCACCGTGGTGACCACGCTGGCGCCGTAGCGCCCGCGCGCCAGGTACTGGCGTTTGATCTCCTGCTCGGCCTGGTCAAACAGCGCCTTGTCGAACGAGCGTCCTTCCGCCAGTCCGATTTCGCGCAATCCTTTGCGCAGAGCGTCTTGGTCGAATTCCTTGTTGCCGATGAAATCGATCTGCGATATCGCGGGACGTTCCTCCACCATCACCAGCAATACGTCGCGCTGGACTTCCAGGCGCACGTCTTTGAAGAATCCGGTGGCGAAAAGTGCCTTGATCGCCGCGGCAGCTTTTTCGTCGGTCATGGTTTCGCCGACCTTGATCGGCAAGTAGCTGAACACGGTGCCGGCCTCGATGCGCTGGATGCCTTCAACGCGGATGTCGCGCACCACGAAGGGATCAAATGCCTGCGCCAGCCCGGCCCACAGGCAGATCAATGCTGCAATGATGTATCTGGTCATGTTGACGATCAGCCGGCGATCAAGCGATTAATGTCGTTATAGAACGCAAACGCCATCAGAACCAGCAACAGAGTTAGACCGAGTTTCTGGCCGATTTCCATTATCCGATCCGACACCGGGCTACCTTTGAAAATTTCGACCGTATAATACATCAAATGGCCCCCATCCAATAAGGGAATCGGCAGCAGATTGAGTACTCCGAGGCTGATGCTGATCAGCGCCAGAAAACTCAGGTACGAGGCCAGCCCGAGTTGCGCCGATTGCCCGGCGTAATCGGCGATGGTCACCGGCCCGCTGAGATTCTTCCACGATACCTGACCGACCAGCATTCGGCCAAGCATCTTCAGGCTGAATACGGACATGTCCCAGGTTTTCTGCACCGCCTTCGTCAGGGCGGTTGCAGTGCCGTAGCGTACCACGGTAACGAGTTCGTCCAATGCGCGCTGGTCCAGGCGCGCTGCAGCACCGATGCGGCCGATTCCCTGGCCTTTCTGCGTCACGGTTTCAGGAACAAGCGTCACTTCGCGCCGTTCGTTGCCGCGCTGATAGGACAGATGAAGCTCCCGCCCCGCGTGGCTGCGCACGAGCTGGACAAGGTCATTCCAGGAAGCGACGTGCTTGCCGCCGGCCGCGAGTACATGATCGCCCGGTAGCAGGCCCGAGCGCTCGGCCACGCCGCCGGCAACAATCTGCCCGATCACCGGTTTGATCTCCGGTCGGTAGAGCTTCAGGCCGATCAGCGCCAGGGTATCGCCATCGAGCTGTTCGGCATCAAAAGGCGTCAAATCGAGCGTACGCCAGCTTAGCTGGTTGCTGCGGTTGAGCACCTCCACCGTCACCAGTTGACGCTCCAGCGCAAGCTGCAGCATGCGCCAGCGTACTTCCTGCCAGGACGTCACCGGCTCACCGTTGATGGCACGTATGGTTTCGCCCGGTGCGAAGCCGGCGCTTGCAGCCGGCGTGTTCGGCGGCGGCGTGTCCACGATCGGCCGCGCTTCCTGAACGCCGTGCATGAACAGCAGCCAGTACAGCGCTATTGCAAACAGAAAATTGGCGACAGGTCCAGCGCTGACCACGGCATAGCGCCGCCATACGCTCTGCCGGTTGAAGGCGCGACCGAGCTCCTGCTGCGGCACCTCACCCTCGCGCTCATCCAGCATCTTGACATAGCCACCCAGGGGTACCGCGGCGATCACCCATTCGGTCTGATCGGGCCCGAATCGTTTCTTCCACAATGGCAGGCCGAAACCGATCGAAAAACGCAGCACTTTGACGCCGCAAAGTCGTGCGATGAGATAGTGGCCGAACTCGTGTACAACGACCAATGCGCCCAGCGCGAGAACGAAGGCAGCCAGCGTAAACAGCAGGCTCATTTTCTGACCGTCATCGCATCAATCCAACGCCTGGCGTGCGCGCGCGCCGCGGCATCGGCGCGGAGCACGTCGTCGAGGCTCGCCAGCGGTGACGGAGGCAATTCATTCATCACCGCCTCGATTAGACTGGTGATGCCAAGAAACGGCAGACGGCGCTCGAGAAATGCGATCACCGCAACCTCGTTCGCCGCGTTCAGCGTTGCCGGGCTAGTCCCACCTTCCCGCAACGCACGATAGCCCAGGCGCAGCGCCGGGAAGCGCACCAGATCCGGCGTAGCGAAATCGAGTCGTCCGACCCGCGCCAGATCGAGCGAGCCCACGCCGGCCTCCATCCGATCAGGATAAGCCAGGGCGTGCGCGATCGGCGTGCGCATATCCGGGTTGCCGAGCTGCGCGATGACTGAGCCATCCGCATATTCGACCATGGAATGCACCACGCTCTGTGGATGGATCACCACCTCGATTTGTTCGGGCGTCGCGCCAAACAGCCAGTGTGCCTCGATGATTTCAAGCGCCTTGTTCATCATTGTGGCCGAATCCACCGATATTTTTCGTCCCATCGCCCAGTTCGGATGGGCACATGCTTCGTCCGGAGTCACGTTTTGCAGGTGCTCCAGCGCCGTTTCGCGAAATGGTCCACCTGATGCGGTCAGCAGGATCCGCCTAATGCCGTGGCCGCCAAGATCGCCCGGAAACGAATCGGGCAGGCTTTGAAAAACGGCATTGTGCTCGCTGTCTATTGGCAGCAGAGTCGCTCGATGCGTGCGTACCGCTTCCATGAAAATCGGCCCAGCCATGACCAGCGCTTCTTTGTTTGCCAGCAGCAATTTCTTGCCTGCACGCGCCGCTGCGAGAGTTGGCACCAGGCCTGCGGCACCGACTATGGCGGCCATCACGCAGTCGGTTTCCGCATGGGCTGCGATGCGTTCCAGTCCCGGCTGGCCGAGCAGAATCTCAGTCGCGCCTGACTCAAGGCGCCGGCCTAGTACCTCTGCCTGGACGGCGTTTGCCACTACGGCATAGCGCGGACGGTGGCGCAGGCAAAGCTCGGCAAGTTCGTCAATTCGCTGGTTCGCGCTCAACGCGAAGACGCGAAAGCGCTGCGGGTGGCGCGCGGCTACATCCAGGGTGTTGAGACCGATGGAACCGGTCGCACCGAGTATGGTGAGATTCTGCGGTATGCTCATAACAGGTATACCAGAGCGGCAACCGGCAGCACCGAGGTTAAGGCATCGACCCGATCGAGCACGCCTCCGTGCCCCGGCAGCAATACGCCGCTATCCTTGGCGCCCGCGCGCCGTTTCACCGCCGACTCGAACAAATCGCCGTAAATGCCGACTGCGGCGAGCAGCCACAAGAACGGCAGCATGCCGATTAAACCGAAGTGCATCGACTTGAGCGCAGGCGGGAAATAGGAAGGCCAGGCATAGCTCCAGAGCACAGCGTAGGCACTCACGGCCAGCATCGCGCCAGCGGCGCCCTCCCAGGTCTTGCCCGGACTGATGGCGGGCGCGAGTTTGTGGCGTCCGAAGCGGTGACCGGCAAAATAGGCCGCGGTGTCGGAAATCCAGGCGACCGACAGCAGCAGCAGCAGCAGCGCCGGGGCTAGATTGCGCAGCTCGAGCAGTGCCAGCCAGGCAGGAACCAGCACCACCAGGCCGGTCAACGCCGCCAGCCAGCGCGACCGGGGCAACCAGGTGCGCCATAACCATAGCGGCACCACAATCATCCAGAACAGGCTGGCACAAAGGTAGATGACGAGCGGCGCACCCACCGGTCCGGCCGGCCTACCCCCTTGTCCAAATTCGAACAGCGACGCGCAAATAGCCGCGACGAACAGGACATAGAGGCCGCAGGCTACCTTCCTGTACTTGATCAGCTGCGCCCATTCCCACGCTGCGGGGAGAATCAGCGCACCAGAAAAAATGGCCCAGCCGGAAGGTGGAAGCCAGAATAGCGCCGCCAGAAACAGGACCAATAGCACCAGCGCCGTAAGGACGCGCGTCTTGAGCATCGCTCAATGCACCCGGCCGGCTCTCAGGCGAGCTCCGTCTTTGCCGGAGGCGCCTCTCCAGCGATTTCGAGCTGCTCACTGGTGCGGCCGAAACGTCGCTCGCGCCGCTGAAAAGACTCTATAGCCTGATCCAGCGCCGCCGCATTGAAGTCGGGCCAAAGCGTATCGGTGAAGTAGAACTCGCTGTACGCGAGCTGCCACAGAAGAAAGTTGCTGATGCGCTGCTCACCGCCGGTGCGGATGAATAAATCGGGTTCGGGTGCGTAGGCCATGGAAAGACAGTCCGCAAGCTGCTCCTCGGTAAATGCGCCTTTTTGTTCTGGTTTTGTCTCTATCAACTTTTTCATCGCCTGCAACAAATCCCAGCGCCCGCCGTAATTCGCCGCAATCGTGAGCGTCATGCTCTTGTTGTCCCGAGTCAGCCGTTCGGCACGGCCAACCAGTTCGGTGATTTTGTTGCCGAAAGGCGCGATGTCGCCCACTACGCGCAGGCGCACGCCATTGCGGTGCAGTTTTTCCGCTTCGCGCTCCAACGCCATGATAAACAGTTGCTTCAGCATCGATACTTCGTCCGCCGGCCGGCGCCAGTTCTCGGAACTGAACGCGAACAAGGTCAAATATTCGACACCGCGCGCAACGCAGGCTTTGACTGCTTCGCGCACGATCTCCACGCCGCGCTTGTGGCCGGCCGCGCGCGGCAGCATGCGTTGCTTGGCCCAGCGTCCGTTGCCGTCCATGATGATCGCGATATGACACGGAACCGCCTTCACCTGCGGGATGTCGAGCGTAGAGCTAGGGAATGAAGGCATGAATGTCTCGATCAGCGTGTTGTCTGCGTCAAACCGCCATCAAGTCCGCTTCCTTGGTGGCGAGCGCCTTGTCGATCTCGGCGATGAATTTGTCGGTCAGCTTCTGGATGTCGTCCTGTGCGCGACGTTCATCGTCCTCGGAAACTGACTTCTGCTTCAGCATTTCCTTGAGATGATGGTTTGCGTCGCGCCGCAGATTCCGAACCGCAACCTTGGCGGTCTCGCCTTCAGCCCTGACGACTTTGATCAGTTCCCGCCGCCGCTCCTCGGTCAGCGCCGGCATCGGCACCCGGATCAGATCCCCCTGCGCCGAAGGATTGAGACCCAGATCGGAATCGCGAATCGCCTTTTCGATCACCGCTCCCATCTTCTTTTCCCAAGGCGAAATACCTATGGTGCGCGCGTCGATCAGGGTCAGATTCGCGACCTGATTGATCGGCATCGGCGTGCCATAGTAGTCGACGCTGATGTGGTCGAGGATACCCGTATGTGCGCGTCCGGTGCGGACCTTGCCAAGGTCGGATTTGAGTGCTTCGAGCGACTTGTGCATCTTTTGCTCGGCGGTCTTCTTGACATCAGCGATCATGCTCACCCCCTCGTTCAGCTATGTACCAATGTTCCTTCGTCCTCGCCCATCACCACCCGCTTCAGTGCGCCAGGCTTGAAAATGCTGAATACATTGATCGGCAGCTTCTGGTCGCGGCATAAGGTCAGTGCGGTCGCATCCATCACTTTGAGATTCTGGCCTATTGCCTCGTCGAAGCTCACTCTGGCATAGCGCCGTGCCTGCGGGTCGGTCTTGGGATCGGCGCTGTAGACGCCGTCCACCTTGGTCGCCTTGAGCACAATATCACAGCCCATCTCGGTGCCGCGCAGAGCCGCCGCAGTATCGGTGGTAAAGAACGGATTGCCGGTGCCGGCGGCAAAAATTACGATCTTGCCCTCTTCCAGGTAGCGCATCGCCTTGCCGCGGATGTAGGGCTCCACCACCTGCTCGATATTGAGCGCCGATTGCACCCGGCCGTTCAGGCCGCCGCGGCGCATTGCGTCCTGAAGGGCAAGCGCATTCATAACCGTCGCCAGCATGCCCATGTAGTCGGCGGTAGCCCGGTCCATTCCGGCCGCGGCCGGGGCAACGCCGCGAAAAATATTGCCGCCGCCGATTACTACGGCGATCTCCAGGCCCATCGCAGCCACTACCGCGATTTCGGCGACAATACGATCAATAGTAGTGCGATTGATGCCGTAGGCGTCCTCGCCCATCAGTGCCTCGCCCGAGAGCTTGAGCAGGATGCGCTTGTAGGCTGGCGC
>QYQC01000117.1 GCA_007280315.1 Betaproteobacteria bacterium
ATTGATCCGAGCGCCCGTTCCACTAGGTCCTGGACCGTATCGCCTGACGGCTGCGACTGCCAACCGTGGAAATGGCTGCCGTCGTACTCGATGCCGATAGCGATTTTCATGGTTTCATAAAGCAAAACCCCGGGACAGGCCCGGGGTTGGTTCGAATTGCGGCAGCTTCAACCCAGGGCGGCCAGCATGGTCTGTGCCTGCTGCTGCTGGGCCGCGTCACCTTCTTTTAGCACCTCGTTAAGCAACTCGCGCGATCCGTCCTTGTCGCCCATCTCCTGGTAGGCTTTGGCCAGGTCGAGTTTGGTCGCTACCTCCTGCCAGTGCGCGTCGGGCGCTGGCGCTGCCTCGCCCGGCGCGCCGAGGTCGAGGCTGATCGCCGACAGGTCCAGCGGCGCCGCGGGCGCTTGTTCCGTTTCTGCCGGCAGATCCAGATTGAAATCGAAATCGATACTCGCACCGTCGGCCGCAGCCACCGGTGCTTGCAGCGCTGCCGCCGCGGGTTCTGCCGCAGCACCAGACGCCGGCAGTTCGAAATCGAAATCTATGGACGCAGCCGCTTCGGCCGGAGCCTCCACTTCGCTGGCCGCCGCTGCTGGTGTGTCACCCGCTGCCGCATTGGTCTGGCCCTCCGGTGCCTTCTCCGCCTCGCCCAAGTCAAGATCGAACCCGAGATCGCCGGTGACGTCAGTCGCTGGCGCGGCGGCGCCTGGTTCAGGTTCGCTCAGCCCCAGATCAAAATCCAGTTCCGGCGAAGCTTGCGTTTCTCCGCCCATGTCCAGCACGATATCCGGCGTTGCTTCCGCGCCGGAGACCACCTGGGTATCGGTAACCGCCAGATCTGTGCCATCACCAGACTTACCGCTATACAGCGGATTGCCAGGATCAAGCTGTGCACCTAGCGAGACAGCCTTGTTCCACTCCATGCCATCGCCATTGGTAGCGGCATGAATCTCAGCCGCCTGCGCCTCGAATGCCTTGGTATCTTTTCGATTGGCGTAGATTTCCAGCAATTTGGCGCGAATCGGCAGGCGCGACGGGTTCTTCGCCAGCGCTTCCTTGAGAATTTCCTCCGCCTGTGTGTCCCTGCCATAAGCCATATAGACGTCAGCTTCGGCTATGGGGTCGACCTCCTCCGTATCCATCGCGGCGACCGCACCACCCTGGCCGAATTCGCCCTGAATCTCGCTCGGACCGGTGTCGACCTTGGCGCCTCCGGCTGCACCGAACACGGAATCGCTCGCCAGGTCGGGCGTAGCCATTACACTGCTTTCCATGCTCTGCAGCGACTTCTTGCGCCGCCACGCGTAATAGCCATAACCGGCAAATAGAAGCAGGAGGAATCCACCGCCGCCGTAGAGTGCCAACTCGTTCCCGAGGATTTCGTCAATCAGGCTTGTCTCAGGCGGAGGTGGCGGCGCTACCACCTTGGGCGCCGGTTTCGGCGCCGGTTTTGGAGCTACGGCCGGGGGCGTAACCTTGGGCGGAGCTTCGACCGATGCCGGCGCAGGCGTCTTAGCGGCGTCTGGCGCTTTCACCGCTTCGGCGCCCTTGGCCGGCTCCGGCGCTTTTACGGGTGCCGGTGCTTTTGCCGTTTCAACGGCTTTGGCGGCCTGACCCTGCATCTGCGCCCCAGTCTGGCTCTTGAGCTCGAGCAGCTTGCGCATGTCCTGCACGTTCTTTTCGAGCATGGCGATGCGCTCGTTCGCTTCCCTGAGCGCCTTCTCCTTGGCCAACAGATCTTCCTGTGCGACCGTTGCGCCACCCTTGGCGCCAGGCTTGCCCGGCTCCTGGGTTTTCGAAAGCCTGAGCTGGTCGGGTGTATCTTTGGCTGCTGCCGGCTTGTCCTCGACTCTGGCCGTGATCTTTCCACTTGCGCTTTGGCGGCGCTTGTCGGCCCGCTCCGGCGCGCCGGCCACAGCGGCGCCCAACTTGCGCCGGTACTCGTTGAATTCGGTACCCTGTGCCAATACCGTGCGCACTGCCTCATCCTGGTCGATTGACGCCGCCGCGTCCGAGTCAGGAATATTCAGGATCTTTCCGGCGCGCATGCGGTTGATATTGTTATCGTCGAACGCATCGGCGTTGCTGCGGTACAACGCTATCAACATCTGCTGCAGGCTGATGCCCGCCGATTTGTTGGCGGTGGCAATCTTGGTCAGCGTATCGCCGCGCTTGACCGTATAACTAGCGACCGCCTTCGGTGCCGCCTTCGGCGCCGGACTCGGCGCTGCTGCAGCGGGTGCTGCGGCAGCCGGGGTCCGCCCTGCGCCAGTCGCAGGTGCGACCGACGGAGGTTGCTTCGGCAATTCCACCGACTTGATTGCGGCGCTGCCGGTCACCGGCGCCGTCATTGCGGGCGCGGAAGGCGGGCCCTTGTATTCGGGCGGATCGAGCAGGAACGTGTATTCACGCACCAGGCGACCGGTTGTCCAGTCGAGTTCCACCAACAGGTCAAGGAACGGTTCGTTCATTGGCTGGGTTGAACTGAGGACTACGACGTAACGATTCTCGCCGTGCTGCTGGATGCTGAACTTGACGGAAAGCAGCGCGCCGCTGTACTCGATATTGGCTTTACGAAACGCATCTGCGGAAGGCAGGCGTACGCTGAGATTGTCCGCCTCGCCCTTTTGCAAGGCGAGCAGCTCAATCTCGGCCTTTAGGGGTTGTCCCAAGCCGGAAAGTACAGTCAGCTTACCCAGCCCTGCTGCCGCGGCCAGCGACGGCAGCAACAGAAACGCCAACGCCAGCGCGCTTGTTTTGATGACGGATTTACGCACCTTCCACCCCTGGAGACGTTTGTGGACTAACTAAATTAACATCATAGTCTTAGCCTTGCAAGCTAATCTTTCTTGTGATGAAAGCGCCTCAAGACAGATATTTTTCAACCAAAAACCGCTTTCTTCTGCTAAGCGCCTGCCCCGACTCTGGCATTCTCCGGAGAAACGTTTGGCGTCGCAGCAATCCTATCTTCGGCCAGCAGGATCCGCAGCATGCGCCGCAACGGTTCGGCCGCGCCCCATAGCAGCTGGTCACCGACTGTGAACGCGGACAGGTACTCCCCGCCCATGTTGAGCTTGCGTAACCGGCCCACCGGCACGCGCAGGCTGCCGGTAACCGCAGCGGGCGTAAGGTCGCGCATGCTGGCCGCGCGCGTGTTCGGAATCACGCTTACCCAGTCGTTGGCGCAGGCGAGAATCGCCTCGACTTCGGCCAGCGGCAGGTCACGCGTGAGCTTGATTGTGAGCGCCTGGCTGTGACAGCGCATGGCGCCGATGCGCACGCAAAGCCCGTCGATGGGAATAGGTTGATGCTCGCAGCCGAGGATTTTGTTGCCCTCGGCCTGGCCCTTCCATTCTTCCCGGCTCTGGCCGTTTTCCATTTCCTTGTCGATCCATGGAATCAGGCTGCCGGCGAGTGCTACGCCAAAGTGTTCCTTTGGCAACGTATCGCTGCGCAACGTATCCGCCACACGGCAGTCGATTTCCAGGATCGCTGATGCCGGATCGGCCAGCAGTTCCGCCACCGCGCCGTGTACCGTTCCCATCTGCGCAAGCAGTTCGCGCATATTCTGTGCGCCAGCGCCAGAAGCGGCCTGATAGGTCATGGCGCTCACCCACTCGACCAATCCCTCCTTGAACAGGCCATGCAACGCCATCAGCATCAGGCTGACGGTACAGTTGCCTCCGATGTAGTTCCTGACGCCGCGCGCCAGCGCGTCGCGGATTACCTGCTGGTTCACCGGGTCGAGAATAATGATTGCGTCACTTTTCATTCGCAGCGCGGAGGCGGCGTCGATCCAGTAGCCGTTCCAGCCGGCAGCGCGCAGCTTCGGGTAGACATCGTTAGTGAAATCGCCACCCTGGCAGGTGAGAATCACCTCCATGCGCTTCAGGTCGGCGATGGAATTTGCGTCTTTCAGCGGCTCTTTGCTCTCGCCGGGTCCCTTGCCGCCCACATTTGAAGTGGTGAAAAACACCGGATCGATATGCGCGAAATCACCTTCGGCGCGCATGCGCGCCAGCAGCACCGATCCGACCATTCCGCGCCAGCCAACAATGCCTACTTTCTTCATAACGCTCATCCCAAGAAAAACAATTTACAGCGCTGCCATCACGGCGTCGCCCATTTCCATCGTGCCCACCCGCTCGGTCCCGGGCTGATGGATATCCGCCGTCCGCAACCCGCTCGCCAATACCCTGGCCACGGCAGCTTCGATGCGCCCGGCCGCCTGATCCAGATTGAAACTGTAACGCAACATCATCGCCGCCGAAAGTATGGTTGCCAGCGGGTTTGCCAGATTCTTGCCGGCAATGTCCGGCGCCGAACCATGAATCGGCTCGTACAGCCCTTTATTGTTGGCATCGAGCGAAGCCGAAGGCAGCATGCCGATCGAACCAGTGAGCATCGACGCCTCGTCGGACAGGATGACACCGAATAAATTGCCGGTAACGATGACATCGAACTGTCTGGGATCGCGCAGCAACTGCATTGCCGCGTTGTCGACATACATGTGCGACAGCGTCACCTCCGGGTATTCCCGCGCCACCTCGGTCACTACCTCGCGCCACAACTGCGAGGTTTCGAGCACATTGCATTTATCGACCGAGCACAGTTTGTTCGTGCGCTTCATCGCCGCGCGGAAACCGGCATGCGCAATGCGCCGGATCTCGGATTCACTGTAACGCATCGTATCGAAGCCCTCGCGCTCGCCGTTCGCGAGCATGCGCACCCCGCGCGGCTGGCCGAAATACACGTCGCCGGTGAGTTCGCGCAGGATAAGAATATCCATGCCCGACACGACCTCCGGACGCAGGCTCGAAGCATTCACCAGTTCGGGAAACACCTTGGCCGGTCGAAGATTGGCAAACAGACCCAACTCCTTGCGCAAGCCCAGAAGCGCCTGCTCCGGACGTTTGGCCCGCGGCAATTGGTCGTACTGCCAACCGCCAACGGCGCCGAACAGTATCGCGTCGGCGTTACGCGCCAGTTCCAGCGTCGCCGCTGGCAGCGGTTCGCCGGTCGCGTCGTAAGCGGCACCGCCCACGGGCGCCTGTTCCATTTCCAGTTTGAGGCCATCTTTCGCGAGCGCGCGCAGCAGCTTTACCGCCTGCGCGATGATTTCCGGACCGATGCCATCACCGGGGAGCACTGCGATTTTCAATTGATTTGCTCAGGAATTTTTCTTAACCGAATAACCATGGCTGCTCGATGCGACGGAGCGCCTCGAACGCGCGGATCTTGTCGGCCTGCTGCAGCGACAGACCGATGTCGTCGAAACCATTCAGCAGGCAATGCTTCCGATGCGCATCGACCTCGAACGCGATCTGTGTTGAGCCATCAGCTGATATCACCAACTGCCGTTCCAGATCGATGGTCAGCTTGTAGCCGGGAAACGCATTCACCTCATTGAATAAATGATCGACGCGCAATTCGCTGATCACGATCGGCAGAAAGCCGTTCTTGAAACAGTTGTTATAAAAAATGTCGGCGAAGGAAGGGGCGATCACCGCGCGAAAGCCATAATCCGCAAGCGCCCAGGGCGCGTGCTCGCGGCTCGATCCGCAGCCGAAGTTCTTGCGCGCGAGCAATATGCTCGCGCCCTTGTAGCGCGGCTGGTTCAGCACGAAATCCGGGTTGAGTGCGCGCTTGGTGTTATCCATACCCGGTTCCCCCACGCCCTGGTAGCGCCAGGCGTCAAACAGGTTCGGGCCGAATCCGGAGCGCTTGATCGATTTCAGGAATTGCTTGGGGATGATCGCGTCCGTATCGACGTTGGCTCTATCCAGCGGCGCCACGATTCCGTTGAGCACGGTAAATTTTTCCATGGTGTCAGCGCCAGGTTCGCACGTCGACAAAGTGCCCGGCGATCGCGGCCCCAGCCGCCATTTCCGGACTGACCAGATGGGTGCGGCCACCGGCGCCCTGGCGGCCTTCGAAATTTCTATTCGAGGTCGACGCGCAGCGCTCGCCCGGCTCGAGGCGGTCGGCATTCATGGCAAGGCACATGGAGCAGCCCGGCTCGCGCCACTCAAATCCGGATTCCCGGAACACGCGGTCGAGTCCTTCCTTTTCCGCCTGGGCTTTCACGAGGCCGGAGCCCGGTACCACCATCGCAAGCCGGATGCCGGGGGCGACGCGCTTGCCGCGCACTACCGCCGCGGCCGCGCGCAGATCTTCGATGCGCGAGTTGGTGCAGGAGCCGATGAACACCTTGTCCAGACGAATATCCTCGATGCGCATGTTCGGCTTCAGCCCCATGTAGACAAGCGCGCGTTCCATGCCCTCACGCCTGCCCGCATCTTTTTCCTTGTCCGGATCGGGTACGCGCGCGTCCACCGCTACCACCATTTCGGGCGAAGTACCCCAGGTGACCTGCGGCTTGAGTTCGCGCGCGTCCAGCCTGACCACGCGATCGAAGTGCGCGCCCGCCTCTGACACGAGCGTGCGCCAATAGGCCACTGCGCGGTTCCAGCTTTCACCGGTCGGCGCAAACGGCCGGCCCTTGAGATATGCAATCGTGATTTCGTCCACGGCCACCATGCCGGCACGGGCACCTGCCTCTATCGCCATATTGCACAGGGTCATGCGCCCTTCCATGCTCAGAGAGCGAATGCTGCTTCCTGCGAATTCGACGGCGCAGCCGGTTCCGCCGGCGGTGCCGATCTGGCTTATGACCGCGAGCGCGAGGTCCTTGGCACTGACGCCACGTGCAATCGGGCCCTCCACTGCAACCAGCATGTTGTGCATTTTCTTCTGCACCAGACACTGTGTCGCCAGAACGTGCTCGACTTCCGATGTGCCGATGCCGTGCGCAAGGCAGGCAAACGCCCCATGGGTACTGGTGTGGGAATCGCCGCACACCACCGTCATGCCGGGGAGCGTCGCGCCCTGCTCCGGACCGATCACGTGCACGATGCCTTGGCGCTTGTCGAGAAACGGGAAATACGCCTTGGCGCCATACTCGCGCATGTTCGCGTCCAGGGTTTCAACCTGTAGGCGCGATATCGGGTCCTTGATGCCCTCGTTCCAGTCGGTAGTGGGCGTGTTGTGATCCGCCGTAGCCACAATGGAATCGACGCGCCAGGGTTTGCGTCCGGCCAGCCTCAGGCCTTCGAACGCCTGCGGGCTGGTGACTTCATGCACCAGATGGCGGTCGATATAGAGCAGCGCCGTGCCGTCGTCCTCCGAATGGACTACGTGGCTTGCCCAAAGTTTGTCGTACAAGGTCTGCGGCATGATCTGTTATCGAACTGAGCGAAGTTGAATTATGCCACAAAAAACAGTGGTTTGGAGCGACCCGCCAAGCGAAAAACCGATATGCTGCGACGCGCAATCTCTGCTGCGGGATTTAGATATGCGCTGGACGCACTTTCCAGATTAGCAGCGCAAAACCAGCCACGGCGGAGCAAGCCGCAGCGCTGAACGTCCATGCCGGACCGATGCTGTCCCAGCCAAGACCGGAAAGTGCGCTGCCGAGCACGCCGCCTGCGCCAAACGAGACCGACAGATAAATCGCCTGTCCGCGCACCTGATGCGCACCTTGAAACCAGCGGTGTATCGCGGTAACCGCGGCCGCGTGGTAGGCGCCGAAGGTCAGCCCGTGCAGCAACTGGGCCGCGATCAGCACCGGCGCGGATTCAACGCCCCAGCCGATCATCAGAAAACGTACCGCTGCTGCGGCGAAACACACGCGCAGAATCGCCGAAAGTGAATTGCGCCGCATCAACGCCGGCATCAGCAGAAACACGATGATTTCCGCGATCACGCCGAGGCTCCACATCCAGCCCACCGCCGCTTTGCTGTAGTGATGATCAACCAGATATATCGAGTAAAACGCATACTGCGGACCGTGCGCGAGGCTCATCAGAAAGCACGCACCGAGCAACGCCGCCACTTCGGGCCGCCGCAGTATGTCCCGGACTGGCTCCGACTCTGCGTGGCTGACGCCGGCGGGCGCGTCGGGAACGACAAGCGCGCAAGCCCAGCTCAACGCATAGGTCGCGAGCACCATCCACAACAGACTCGCAACCGGCAGCACGTCGAGCGCGTAACCGACCAGGGTCACCGTGATAACAAAACCGACCGACCCCCACAGGCGTATGGAACCGTAGCCACTCACCGCTCCGCGCAGGTGCGTCAGCGTCATCGATTCCGCGAGCGGCATGCAGGCGCTGGTGAAGAATCCAGTAGCAAGCAGCAAGGCAAATAATCCCCAGAACGTGTGGACAAAGAAGAAGCCGGCGAAACATGCGCCCCCCAGTGCCAGCGTGATCGCGATGATGCGCGCGCGCCGCTGCGTGCGGTCCGCGACCCAGCCCCAGAAATTCGGACCGATCACGCGCATCAGCGAGCCGAGCGATAGCAGCACCCCGATCTGCGCCGCGGCCAGATCGAGCGACGCCAGATACAGGCTGAAATACGGGGCGGCTGCGCCCACATAGGCGAAGTAGGCGAAATAGAAGGCGGATAGGCGCCAGTACGGTACGGTCATCGGCGATTGAATATGGATTGGAATTCTCGAATTTCGACTGGCAACCGCAGGATAACTCAGTTCCGTACAGGCTTTACGCGTCCACGGGCCACCACGGTCCGAGGCGCGGCGGATACTAGACCGTTCGGCCTAACGGATATTCGGAATCAAGTTCCGACATCATCCGTTTGGATGATGCATGTCATCGCATCGAAGCGCTAGTATGGTCGCGACAACATGCGTTCACACCTTCGATTCTGGAATATCGAATTTTGACGGGTGAAGAACGAGGGGGAAAGTTGTTGCGGCCGCAATAGCGACCGTGACGACGCTGTAAGCAGAATCGCGCCGCAGGATACGGCGACAGAAACAAGATTTGAATCCGTCGCAACCGGCCCAGGAGCGAGCTCCGGAGCATTTCCGCCGAAGCGGGCCGGCGCGGGTTTTGGCCGGCCGGGATCTCCTCCCTTGGCCGGCTTGGAACCCGCACTTCGGATCGGGCGGTACGTTCTCGAACGCACCGCGTTTTGCTCGTTTCTCCTCTTTAGGCCCCTGCTCTGCAGGGGCCCTTTTTTGCGCTCGTAGCGCGACTCAGAGTTACGCTTCGTCCGCCTGCGGATTGTCGACGGACTTCGCCGCGTATTTTTTCGCGATTCCGGAATCGGCGGCGCGCGCCGCTATTTTCGGCGTCGACGTGGATACGTCGGCGTTCTGCGCACGCTGCCGCAATGCATGGTCGGCAAGCACCAGCGCCAGCATCGCTTCGGCAATGGGCGTGGCGCGAATGCCGACGCAGGGGTCATGCCGCCCGTGGGTCTCCACGGTCACGGCTTCGCCCTTCTTGTTGATCGAACGTCGCGGCAGGCGAATGCTGGAGGTCGGCTTGATCGCCAGATGCACCAGCAGGTCCTGCCCGGTGGATATGCCACCGAGGATGCCACCGGCGTTGTTGGTCAGAAACCCGTCCGGCGTGAGTTCGTCCGAATGCTCGCTGCCCATTTGCCTGACCGACGCAAAACCCGCGCCGATTTCCACGCCTTTCACCGCGTTGATGCCCATCATGGCGTAGGCGATATCGGCGTCGAGCCGGTCGTACACCGGCTCGCCCCAGCCCACCGGCACGCCTTCGGCAATGACGGTGATTTTCGCACCGCAGGAATCACCTGATTTGCGCAGCGCGTCCATGTAGGCTTCCAGCACCGGCACCGCGGCCATGTCCGGCACGAAGAACGGATTGCGATCGACCGCGCTCCAATCCTTGAGTGCGATTTCGTTCGAACCCAGTTGCGACAGATAACCGCGAATGGCTACTCCATATCTTTCTTTGAGCCATTTTTTCGCAATCGCACCTGCAGCGACCCGCACCAGCGTTTCCCGCGCCGAGGCGCGGCCGCCGCCGCGATAATCGCGTATGCCGTACTTCTGCCAATAGGTGTAGTCGGCATGCCCCGGGCGGAAGCTCTCGGCGATGTTGCCGTAATCCTTGCTCTTCTGGTCTTCGTTGCGCACCAGAAACCCGATTGCCGTGCCCGTAGTCCGCCCTTCGAACACGCCGGAGAGAATTTCCACCCGATCGGCCTCGCGCCGCTGCGTCACATGGCGCGACGTTCCGGGCTTCCTGCGGTCGAGTTCCTGCTGGATATCGGCTTCCGACAATTCCATTCCGGGCGGGCAACCGTCGACTACGCCGCCGTAGGCGGTTCCGTGCGACTCACCGAACGACGTGACGCAGAACAGTTTTCCCAGGGTGTTGCCGGACATCGATTTCGCTCTCAGATTTGCTGCAACGAGTTTAGCATATCGCCTGCGGTGGTCCGGCTCATGCCGGCGGTTGCGCCGGTGAAATGCAGCGCAGACGATCAGATCCGGTTGAAGAAAGCGCGCGTCTCGAACACGCCCGCTGCCAGGCGCTTGCCGCCGGCGCGCAGGCTGCGCTTGAGCACAAAGTCGAACAGCAACGGGTTGTACTCGCGCAAACTCCTGAACAGCGGCACCGCACTCGCGTCGATGTAACCGAGTTCTGACAGGTAGTCGATCGAGTAGAGCGGGAACACACCGGGCAGCGGATAGTCCGAACCGTTCAACAGGCGCGCATGCCAGTCCTCGCGCTGAATTATCTGGGAAAGAGCCGCCCCGGCGCGCGCAGTCTGTGTCATTGCCGAAATATCGCCGTACAGCCTGCCGACATAGCGCGGTTCGTCCATCAGCCGTGCAAACAGCTCGAAGCTGCCGATGGCGCCGCCGTTCGCGCCGCGGTCGATATCGCGGTCCTGCCCCATGGATGCGCAGTGCGCCACCACCACACGGACGCCGTGATCGAGGGCGCGCCGCAGACGCAGGGGATTGCCCAGTTCCTGCACATCCGGCCCCTTCAGCGCACGCTCCAGGCCCGCATGCGTAATCAGCGGCAGGTCGAGCCGCGCCATTGCTGCGTAGAACGGATCGCACAGCTTGGATGCCGGGTCCATGCCCATCGCAGCCGGCAGCCACTTCACTGCGCGCGCGCCCTCGGCGACAGCGGCCTCCAACTGCGCCACGCTGTCGCGGCGATATGGATGCACCGAGGCGACCCATTCGAAATGCGCTGCGTAGCGCCGCGCAATTTGCGCAGCGTAACGA
>QYQC01000004.1 GCA_007280315.1 Betaproteobacteria bacterium
CAATACGATGTCCGTGCCGGCGGTGTCGCCCTTGATCAATTGCACATCGGAAAAGCGGAAATCGGTGACGATGGCGCCGTTCGGGAGTTTTCGCGATTGCGCGGAAACCACCGTGCCGATGAATACCTGCTCGGCCTCGACGACCAGCTGCGCCAGGTTCTTGTCGGCGAAGGTTGCGGCTTGCGCTTGCACCGGCAACTGGATCATGAGCAGGAGGAGCAGTGCGATCAGGGTTTTTTTCATCGCGATTCCAGCGTCAGGCACTTCGGACGGTGCTGCGATTATCGCAGGATTCGCAGTGCGCGAAACTGTGGCGCGCATTTCGCGGGCTTAAGTCGGATCCGGTCGGCAGCCTACTTCGCGTTCAGACAGATATGCGTGCTGCAATATGCGGGCGGCATGTTGACCCAGAAGCCGGTGGTCGCAGCGAGCGTCCTGCTGCCGAAATCGAGATACGACTTCGATGCGATATAGCTTGCAAGCGCGCCGCTCAGGTCCATGCTGGGCGCATAGAAGTACCAATTGAGCTGCGCCGCGTCCCACGTCCACAGTGTCGTAACGTTTTGCAGAATTTCGCCGGGCTGAACCGTCGCGCTGCTGAGCGCATTGTTGAATGCTCGCGGAGTAGCGTTGTCACCGATCGCGATCAGATTCCAACCGGAGGACATGCTTGAAACTGCAGACGGCGGAACCGGTGTCGCCGAGGGCAGGTCGCTCGCAAACGCGGCTTTGGCATTGACCCAGAAGCCTTCGCCGGCGCTGACCGAAGTCAGGAATTCGTAGCCTTTGCTGGCGGCGAAGGCAGCCCCGCCGTCGCTCAAAGTCGGTGTGTAAAAGGCCCAGGCGGTTTTTGCCGGGACCCATTTCCAGACCGTGATGACCTTGGTCGCATCGGAAAAAGCCGTGGCAACGTTTATTGCGCCGGCAGAACCATTGCCTGCCAGGTTCCAGCCGGATACCGCTCTCAGCGTTGCGGGTACGGCAACCGCGACCTGCAACGACTCGACACTCTCGCCCGCGGCGCTGACCGCTGTAACCACGACGTAGTAAGTCGAGCCGACTGCGGCATTCGGATGCATAAAGGGGCTGGTTGCGCCTATGTGCGCGTGACCGCCTGCAAGTGCGGCGTAGCCTGCCGCGGTGACGCCGGGCGCGTTGGCCATGTAGATGTTGTAGCTGCTGGCGCCCGCGACCGGGCCCCAACTCACGACGACGTCGCCGCCGCTGGCGGTTGCGCTGACGTCAGCGGGGACACGGTCCAGAGCTGCGCCAATCTGTACCGGGGTGTAGCGCCGGGTCGTGGTGCCGTCGCCGAGCTGGCCGACATTGTTCTCGCCCCAGGCCCACATCGTTCCGTCGGTTTTCACTGCAATCGAATAATAGCCTCCTGCGGCGATGGACGCGAAACCCGAGCCGATCTGCACCGGTGCATGGCGCTCCGTTGAAGTGCCGTCACCGAGCTGTCCGTAATAGTTGTAGCCCCAGGTCCACAGGCTGCCGTCGGCCTTTAACGCAAGGCTGTGATCCGCGCCCGCGACCGCCGAGACGAAGTCCGAGCCGATCAGAACCGGACTGGAACGATTACTAATGCTGCCGTCGCCGAGTTCGCCGTCGCGATTGTATCCCCAGGCCCACAAGCTGCCGTCGGTCTTGAAAGCGAGGCTGTGTCCGGAGCCGGCTGATATCGAGGCATAGCCCGTACCGATCTGAACCGGACTCGACCGAACAGCGGTGGTGCCGTCGCCGAGCTGACCGCTCTGGTTATAGCCCCAGGCCCACAGGCTGCCGTCCGTTTTGAGGGCGATGCTGAAATTTCCGCCGGCCGCCACGGCGGCATAGCCCGAACCGATCTGCGCCGGACTGTTGCGTCCGGTATTCGTACCGTCTCCAAGCTGCCCATAATAGTTGCCGCCCCAGGACCACAGGCTGCCGTCCGTCTTGACTGCGAGGGTATGGTCATCGGCGGCAACCGCCTTAAAGCCGTTGCCGATCAGCACCGGACTAAAGCGGTTAATGTAGCCGCCGTCGCCCAGGCGCCCGTCGCCGTTATAGCCCCAGGCCCACAGGCTGCCGTCGGTCTTGAACGCGAATGACTGAATCCGGCCGGCTACGGCCGATGTGTAACCGCCGCCGACCTGCACCGGGCTGTTCCTCCGAACGGTGGTGCCGTCGCCGAGCTGCCCGTAGTCGTTCATGCCCCAGGCCCACAGAATGCCGTTGCTTCGCACCGCGATCGCGTGCGGGCTGAAGCTGGAACCGCTCGTGGCCACCATGGGTGTCGCCGCCGTTGCGGCGGAAGCCGCCAGCAGGAGCCCCGGCATCGCTGACAAGAATCTCGTCACGGCTACCTCCCATCGCTAGTCGCTATCGCGCCTGTATGCCGACGCGCCTTTTTCTTCTTATTCTTCTTAGATCGAATCCGAAAATAAGGCTAGCAAATTATTATTGTGTCCGTCAATCGGGAAAACACCTTGCGTATCGGCAATGACCCGGGCGTTTCGGAGGGATACTGGAACGCCTGCGATGAATCACAGTCTTGCGCATGGATCCAGGTGGCACCTACGGTGCGCTGATGCCCGCTCCCTGATCGCTGGTCCGTCGCATTATCGGTTCATAGATGAATTCCCAGTCGCGATAGCGCAGTTTGTCTTTCAGACGCACGGCCTGTTCTTCAAACGCCTGGTTCGGCGCCAGAAATCCGGCGCGCTTCAGCGGCGCGCGTTCCGAGGCGCTGGCGATGCCCATGATCCCGCCCTGCGGCGCCTTGATCAGCGCCCATTCCGGACTGTCAGCCACCGGGTCCGGGTACACGCGCCGCAGGTAACGCCGCGTATCGGGAAATCGGGGATCCTTCAGCAGGTTTTCCAGGCCCGCCGGGTATTGCTTCACCGGGCCCGGCGTCGCCAGATAGTAGGCGCCGATCGCCTGCCGGATGGCGTTTCCGGCAAAGAGCAATTCGCGTTCCCGCTCCTGCTGCCTGCTGGTCGACCATAACTCGCCTACAGCCGCGAGGCCCGCGGTGACGACGGCGAGGAAGAACAGCACCAGCAGATAGGTAAAACCGCGTTGGCGAGAGAAGGACGCCATGCTCACCAGTCCTGAAAATTCGTTCCGTCCTGCGCCTTGCCCGGCGCACCGCTTCTGACGTCTTGCACGCCGGTCTTCTTCGGATCCTGTGGCGCAACCAACTGCCAGGTCGCAGGGCTTTCGGTCATGGGATCGACGGGAACGGCGCGCAGGTATTTCTTGCTTACCAGTTCATCCAGGGTCTGCGGCAACGCGCCGGTGTCTCCCTGGAATTTATCGATCGCGTCGCGCATGACGTTCAGGTCCTGGCGCAGGGTGACTTCCTTGGAGCGGTCAATGCTGTTGAAGTAGCGCGGTACCGCGATGGTCAGAAGAATGGCGATGATCGTCATTACCGTCAGCAATTCGATCAGCGTAAAGCCGTCCGCGCGGTCCGCGGGATACGCGGTTCGGTTCGCTCTCATGAGTGCCGAAACATGCTGCTGGGCGAAACTGCAGTACGCTCGCTAGGGCGTGCGCCGGGTGGAGCCTACACCCGGCGGTGTTTCAAACTCGATCAACGGGATTACGCCGCCCGGGGTTTGAGGCGCCGCTGTTCCGGGCGCGGGTGGCGCCGTCGGTGTGCCTGGAGTGACGCCAGGTGTAAAACCGGGTGCGCCTGGAGTCACGCCAGGGGTCACGCCCGGCGCGGGGGAGAACGGCAGGCGCGCTGGTGCGGGCGGGATCGTGGGGGTCGCGGGTCGTGGCTGAACGCCCGCCGCCGCCGATCCGGAACCGAATCTGCCGGATTCAGTTCCGGCGCCATACTCGGCCAGGTCCGCACTGGGCCGAACCAGATTGCGTATAACCCGCGGCGTGATCGCGAGAATGATCTCGGTCTTGTCCTGGGTGCGTTTTTCGTTGGAGAAGAGTCGGCCCAGGATGGGAATATCGCCCAGCCCCGGCAGCTTGCTGGTGGACTCGCTTTCGTCGTCACGGATCAGGCCTGCAAGAATCTGCGTTTCTCCGTCTCTGATCGTGAGCGTAGTGGCGGTATTGCGTGTTCCGACATCGTAAAAAGTCGGATTGACCTTGCTTTGCGAGGCGGAGCTCACTTCCAGATTCAGCTTGATGATGACGTCGTCATCGAGCATCACCTGAGGTTCGACCTCCAGCTTCAAGCCGACGTCCAGATAATTGACGGTCTGGCTGCTGAAGGTGCTCACGGTGCTGACGGCAGTGGTGACGACCGGCAGCCTGTCGCCTATATGGATCTTCGCCTTTTCGCGGTTGCGAACCCGGATGCGCGGGTTGGCAAGTAATTTGGTGTCGCCTGCGGTTTTGGTCAGGTTCAGTCCGGCAATCGTCCCGGAAGAGGTTCCGCTTCCGCCAAAACCGACGCTTATGCCGGTGGAGTTCAGGTCCTTCAGCGCCTGCACCGTGAGCGGATTGGCGATGGCGCCGAACGCGATCTGATTGGCAAAGGTAAGCCCCAGTTCGTTGAGTTTTGAACGTTTGATTTCGATCACATCGAGCGCGAGCATGACCTCCGGCTCCGCCTGGTCGTGCGCGCGGATCAGTTTGTCGGCGAGATCGACGCCCTCCTGGCTGTCGCGAATGACTACGAGATTGCGTTTTTCGTCGATGAACACATCCTTGGTTTTGAGGATGGTCTTCAGCATCAGTTGCACCTGCTTCGCGTCGGCGTGGGCAAGATAGAAGTTGCGCACCACCAGATCCTGGTACTCGCTCACTTTCTGCGGCGTTTTTGGATAGATGAACAGGGTCTTGGCGCTCACCACCTTCTTCGCCAGTTGCTGCGTGATCAGCAGCCCGTCGACCGCCTCCGCCACGGTGACATCGTGGACGAAGATCGATACCTTGGCGTCGTTGCGCACGTCGCGATCAAGAATGAAATTCACGCCGGATGCGCTCCAGATCGCTTCGAACACGGCTTTCAGGTTGGCCTCGCGGAACTCGAGCGAAATGATTTTCCGGAATTCGGGGCCGAGTTCGGGATTCAGCGGCATGACGCGGCGCTGGCGCTCGGCAATCTGCGCCAGCAGGGCAAGGGCGTTGCGGTTTGCGGGAGCCTCCAGCAGAACCTCGCGCAGCTTGCGTTCGGCGCCATCCAGATCGTTCCTGCGCATCAGCTCTTCCGCCTTGGCCAGGCGCTCGGTGCTTTCGCGCATCGACTCCAGCCGCCTCAGCCCCGACTTTGCTTGCTCGTTGTCGGGGGCGATGTCGAGCATGCGCTTGTAGAGCTGCTCGGCCAGTTCGCGGCGTTCGGCCGCCAACGCGGCGCGCGCTTCGTCTTCGATCCGTTGCGTGGCGATGGCGCGATTGCGCAGCACTGCGGCGTGTGCTTCCTTTTGCCGCTCTCCGGTTTGGGCGGCCGACTCGAGCTGCGCCAGCCCCTCTTCGTAGCGGCCCGCCGCAACCAGCGATTCGGCATCGCGAATCGGATCGTGCGCTACACAGCCTATGAGGAGCAAGGTCAGGAAAGTTTGGAATAGATTGCGCAGGTGCCGGGTCATGGGGGTGTGGTACTTCCGGTTTGTAGGGTTTGCTTCAGACCGAGAGGCAAATACGTCAGCGTGATCGCGTCAGGCGCGATCGTCTCGATCCGGTAGGTTGAGTTGACGGTATCGCCCGGGCGCACCGTGTGCATTTTCGTGCCTTCGCTCAGAAATACAAAAACCTTGCTGCCCTCAGTGTAGCGGCCGCCATAGACGAAGGGAAGCGCGGGCGCCGCAGGCTTCTCCGGCGCCGCGGTCACCGCCGGCGCGGTCCAACTCTGGCTCGGAAATAGATCGACGATCTTTGCGTCCCGCGTCTCACCCTGCGGAGGCAGCGCGCGCAGTTGCGGCGCCGCAGACCGGTCGAGGCTGGCGCCGCGGTTTCGCCCGATTGACGGCCTGTCCGCCACGCCCTCTACGCTGTCGTTCTCCGCCACCGGCCACAGCGCCGCGACCACCGTCAGCAGCAACACTATCCATAGCAGGCGCCTGCCGACGCTCACGTTTCCGCTCTCCTATAGAACAACGCGAATTCTATATTCGTCTCCAACGCGGTTTCGGACGGCTTTTGCCGGCTCAGCGACAGGCGGCTGACCGAAAGCGCCGGCAGGGCCGCGGGAACGTCCTGCAGCAGGCGGCGCACATCGGTGTAGCTGCCTTGAGCCCTTACGGTAATCTGCAGACGGCCGATGCTCCCGCCCTTGACGCTCGTCGTTCGGTACTCGCCGTTTCGCAGCACCAGGTGATTGCGTGCGGCAATTTCGTGCAACAGCGTAAGTTGCGCGTTGATCTGGTCCTGCCCGGGCAAGCTCGAAAGGAATGCGTCCATCTGCTGTTGCAGGCTCGCCAATGGTTTTGCGCCGGGTCGAACCGTGGCGAGTTTTCGCTCGAGTTGCTGCGTTTCATTGCTTAGCTCCGTGCTTTCCTCGCGCGCCGGCAGCAGCAGTGTCAAGCCGAGGATGGCGGCGGCGACTAGCAAAGCGACGCCGATGCCGCCGGCCCATCCGATCGAAGAAGGCAGGAGAGCAAAACGTCGGCTATAGGCGTTCATGACGAATCAGCGGCGCGCGCCGGCGGACTCGCGCCAGGCGAGCGTCAATTCAAACTTCACTACAATCGGCGGCGCCCCTTCGCTCAACTTGTGATTGGACAGCGCGACGCGCGCGAACAGCGGGCTCGCGGACAGGGTGTCCGAGAAATGGCTCAACGCGCCAAAATCTTTCGCTTCTCCGCTTAACACAAACTCCCTTTTGGCCGCGTCGGCATTCAGCGAAAGCAGGGCAATATCGCCGTTCCTGCTTGATTCCAGCGAGTGAAACAGTTCATCCCATGCAATCAGGATTTGCGCGTATGCGGCGCCAGCCTGATCCAACTGGGCGGTCAGTTCCGGAGGCGCTTTTTCCTGCGGCTGCCGGCGTTGTGCGCGCGCGGCGAGCTGGTCCCGCTTAAGGCGCAGGGCATTGTTGGTTTCGACTTGCTGCTCGTTGCTCCATGCGGCGATTGCAAGTGCCAGTGCCCCTGCCAACAGCAGGCCGAGGCCGATATACGGCTTTGGTTTGGCGAGGGTGCGCTGCGCGGAAACGAAATCGAGCGAAAGTTGCGACATAGGTCTAGTGCTGGCGTGAAAGCGGCGTGGCCGCGGTCGTCAAATTCGCGCGATCATCGGCGTTGAAAATGCTCTGCTGCAACACCACGCGCCACGGCGGCGGCAGGCGCAGCGCGCGGCCGGCGACCGAGAATACGCGCACCTCCACCGTTGACTGCGCGAGCAGGGCGCTCTGGCGCTCCAGTAGCTGTGCCGCGATTTCGTCGCGGTCACTTTCGCAGCGCTGGCAGTGCAGGCTCGTCAGCATTCCTCGTTCGACAAATGCCAGCGTGAGCATTCCGGGTTCGTCGAGCAGCACCCACCCGGTGGTGTTGGCCAACGCTTTTTCGGACCGATCAAATACATGGCCAAACAACGGTTCCATCCGGCTCAGCCGCGCGCCGGCGCCGGCGTTGACTTCCCTGATCGCCTCCACCAGCCCCGATTCCATTCCGACCGCCAACAGGCGCGTTCCCTGCAAGGCGAGGCGGAAATTCCAGGCGTCCTGCCCGGTTTCCGGATACTGACGTGCAAAATGGGTGCGGGCGAGCAGCAGCATCTCGTTCTCGTTCAGGCTGGTCGCGGTTGCAGGAAGCAGGTGGGCGCGCACCCAAAGATCCGAAAGCGCGATGTGCACGCGCGTACCGAAGCGCGCCTCGCGCGATAGCACCTTGCCCAGCAGTGTCACCGCCGGATGCCAGTCGGCGCTGTCCTGCGCTGGTTCGATCAAATCCGAACTTGCGCGGGCGCTGCTTTGCCGCCACCGGTTCATCGATGCCCGCCGTAGAACAAGCAGGCGCGGCGTCATCAGGATCTCAAGACGTTCCCACACCATCGTCAGGATTCAGACGCTGTTAAAGTCATTTTCGATGATAGCATGGCAGTGCGTGCCGTCGTAATCGGCGGTGATAGAATCCGCCCGGAGCGTTTCGTTCGATTTCATGCAGCCCGACCCAGTTCATAGGCATAAGCTGCCTGGCACCCGTTACCGTCTGCGGGCGCGTACGCCTTCCCGCACGACTGCGGCGGGTTTCAGTCTGATTGAACTGATGGCCGTGCTGGCAATATTGGCGATTCTGGCGGCTGCCGCGTTTCCGCTGGCCAGGGTGACGACACAACACGGCAAGGAGCAGGAACTGCGCTACAGCCTGAGGCAGTTGCGCGAGGGTATCGATGCGTACAAACGGGCGGCCGATGAGGGTCGGATTGCAAAAAAGATGGGCGAGTCGGGCTACCCCAAGACGCTGGATGACCTTGTCAAGGGCGTCGAGGATCAGCGCGATCCCAATCTGAACAAATCCAAAATCTATTTTCTGCGCCGCATTCCACGCGACCCGATGGCCGCATCCGGAGTGGCGGCGGTCGAAAGCTGGGGAAAGCGCAGCTATGCCAGCGCGCCGGACGAACCGCGCGAGGGCGACGACGTGTTTGACGTTTTTTCCCTTAATGAATCCATCGGATTGAATGGCATATCCTATCGACAATGGTGATGACCGTAGTTTCGTTTAGGCGGTTGCTCGCGGTCGCCGTGCTGTTGTGTTCGTTACCGGCAGTTGCGGGAAGTGTGTCCTTCCGCATGTCGCTGACCGGGCCGCAGCTGACGGTGATCAACCAGGGCGACAGTGCGGCGTTCTATCCTGCGGTTTTCACATTGCGGAACAATGGCGACTGGGCGCGGCTTGAAACGGGCGGTGCACTGGCGGAACTGCCCGCGGGAGCGCAGGCGCAGTTCATCTGGCCCGACCTGCGCCCGCTGGCGCAGCTGACCGCGCTCGAGCACATGCAGCCGGTGATGGTGCGCTTTTTCGATCAGGCCGGCGTCGGTTTCGGACAGATTTCCTTTTTTCGCGCGCCGCCCGCGGCGAAAACCACCCTGAAGGCGCACTATGCCGGTGGCGCGCTTCAGATCGAACCGCCGGAACTCGCGACCAGCCTGCGCGCAACCTGGGTGCTTTGGCCGCAGGAGGAGGGCATCAAGCCGATTCGCCTGCCGCTGCGCTTCGAGCATCGCGTGCCGCCGGCGCAGCGCATCGACTGGCCGCGCCAGGGCAAAGTCCCGTTCACGCTCGACACCGGCGCCGGTCAGCCTGCAGTGATCCTGATTCACGAACTCGAACAGGGCTACGCCATGCAGCTGCTACCGGGCGGAGGACTGCAGGGCAGGGAGCAGCGCGCGGCCTGGCTCGACGCCTCGGCGAAATTCTATAGCGCCGCGCTGATTGCGTTGGCGATCGCGCTGGCAGCGATGGTGCTGCAGTTTCTGCGCCGCCCCGGCGGTACCGTTCCTCCGGATCCAAGCACAAACAGCGGCCCATTCAAGAAAGGCCGCGCCAAAGCATGATGCCGCGCGCTCGTCTGCCGGCGTGGTTTCTCGAGGGCTTGTTCGTCATGGGCGCTGGCGCTCTGGTGGCGAACACGCTGGGCATTGCTTTTCTCAATTCGCCCAACTGGCCCACCGGCGGGGACGCCGCCTCGCATCTGCTTTACGCCTGGCTTTACGCCGATAGTCTGCTTCTGTCCGGAAAATTCCTCCCCTGGGTGCCGGAAGTATTCGGCGGACTGCCGTTTCTGTCGTACTACTTTCCGCTTCCGTTCATTGTCATCGCGTTGCTGTCCAAGCTGGTAGGCGTTGCTGTGGCGTTCAAGTGGGGCTCGTTCCTCGCGGCGATGCTGCTTCCCGGTGCGGTCTTCGTCGCGAGCCGGCGCTGGCTGGGCATGTCCCGGACGGCGGCGCTGTTTGCCGGCATCGGCGCACTTGCGTTTCTGCTGCATGAACAGAATTCGATCTGGGGCGGCAATCTGCTCTCCACGCTGGCGGGGGAATTCGCTTACAGCTATGGACTGCTGCTGGCGATACTCACCATGATCGCCTGGTTGCGTGCGGTGCAGTCCGGACGCGGCTGGCTGCTTCCCGCCCTGCTCGAAGCGGCGACCGGCTTCTCGCATGGTTTCCCGCTGCTGCTGGTGGGGTTTTCCACGGCGTTCCTGCTGTTCGAGGGCGGCCAGTTTCGCCGCACCATCGGTCTGCTCGCACGCGGGCACCTGCTGGCGTTCTGCCTGCTCGGCGGCTGGCTGTGGCCGATGCTGGAAATGCACGGCCTTACGATTCCCAACGACGCGGCTTTTCCGCTGCAAAGCTGGCGCGATCTGTTGCCGGCGGCGCTGTGGCCGGTGGCGGCCGCAGGCCTCGCGGGTCTTGCACTGCTGGGCTTTCCGGCGGTGCGCCGGCGCTGGAC
>QYQC01000130.1 GCA_007280315.1 Betaproteobacteria bacterium
ATCATGTTCGTCGGCGGCAAGCGCGTGCAGCCCGGATTGATCACCAGCACCGGTATCGCGGCGGCGGTGGTGGCGAGCCTCGCGGTCCTGTTTATCGTCAAGGGGATGCATCCATGAAGCGCTCCAACGAACCCATCTTCTGGTCCATGTTCGGTGCCGGCGGGATGCTGGCGGCGCTGATCGGCCCGGCGCTGGTGATCATCACCGGCATCGCCGTCCCGTTCGGGCTGTTTTATGCACCCGATACGATGAGCTACGCCAATATGCTTGCATTCGCGCACAATTGGCTCGGCAAAATTTTCATCTTCGCCGTGGTGGCGCTATTCCTGTGGCACGCGGCGCATCGCATCGCGATCTTGCTGCACGATTTCGGCGTGCATGCGGTTGCGCTGGTCAAACTGATTACTTACGGCGGAGCCTTCGTCGGGACCGTGATCGTTGCCTACGCGCTGCTTCGCCTATAGACTGGCGCGCGACACAAGGACGGAGCGATCTGATCATGCGAACGCGAACTAACTGGTGGAACGAACCGTAGGTCGTCGCTCGCGCACGAAGAGTTTTTTCGAAAAAGTGCGGCTCGACCGCACTTTTTTCATTCTAAAATAGTGAATCTATGCCGGATATCAAATTACCTGACGGCTCCATCCGCCAGTTTCCGCAGGCGATCACCGTTGCCGAGGTGGCGGCCGTCATCGGCCCTGGCCTGGCCAAGGCGGCGTTGGCCGGCCGCGTCAACGGCAAGCTGGTGGATACTTCGTTTCGCATCGAAGCCGATGCGGAACTTGCCATCATCACCGAGCGCGACAAGGACGGTCTCGACATCATTCGCCATTCCACCGCGCACCTGCTCGCGTACGCGGTGAAAGCGCTGTTCCCGGATGCGCAGGTGACCATCGGCCCGGTGATCGAGAACGGGTTCTACTATGACTTTGCCTACAAGCGGCCGTTTACGCCGGAAGATCTGGCCGCGATCGAAAAGAAGATGTCCGAGCTGGCGAAGAAAGATTATCCGGTAACGCGCGAAGAGCTGCCGCGCGATCAGGCGGTGGCGCTGTTCAAGGCCATGGGCGAGCATTACAAGGCCGAGATCATCGCGTCGATTCCGGAGGATCAGCAAATCGGGCTGTATCGCGAGGGTGATTTCATCGACCTTTGCCGCGGCCCGCACGTGCCCTCCACCGGAAAACTCAAGGTATTCAAGCTGATGAAGGTCGCCGGCGCCTACTGGCGCGGCGATTCGAAAAACGAGATGCTGCAGCGAATTTACGGCACCGCCTGGGCGAAAAAAGACGAGCAGGACGCCTATCTGCACATGCTCGCGGAGGCGGAGAAGCGCGACCACCGCAAGCTCGCCACGCAGCTCGATCTGTTTCACATGCAGGACGAAGCGCCGGGCATGGTGTTCTGGCACCCCAAGGGCTGGACCCTGTGGCAACAGGTGGAGCAGTACATGCGCCTCGTCTACCAGGAAAACGGCTATCAGGAAGTCCGCTGCCCGCAGATCCTGGACCGCAGCCTGTGGGAGCGGTCCGGCCACTGGGAAAACTACCGCGAGCACATGTTCACCACCGAATCGGAGAAGCGCAGCTATGCGGTGAAACCGATGAACTGCCCCGGTCACATCCAGATATTCAATACCGGCCTGCGTAGCTATCGTGAACTGCCGCTGCGCTACGGCGAGTTCGGCGCCTGCCACAGGAACGAAGCGTCCGGGGCACTGCACGGCATCATGCGCATCCGCGCCTTTACCCAGGACGATGGGCATATTTTCTGTACCGAGGACCAGATCCTGCCAGAGTGCGTGGCGTATACCGCGCTGCTGCAGAAGGTTTATGCGGATTTCGGCTTCACGCAGATACTGTACAAGCTCGCCACGCGGCCGGAAAAACGCGTTGGCGCGGACGAATTGTGGGACAAGGCGGAAACCGCGCTGGCCGAATCGCTGCGCGCGAGCGGTGTCGTCTACGACATGCTGCCGGGTGAGGGAGCGTTCTACGGTCCGAAGATCGAATACCATCTGAAAGACAATATCGGGCGCTCATGGCAATGCGGCACGATGCAGGTGGACTTTTCCATGCCCGGGCGACTCGGCGCCGAATATGTAGCCGAGGACAATGCACGCAGGGTGCCGGTCATGCTGCACCGGGCCATCGTCGGATCGATGGAGCGCTTCATCGGCATTCTGATCGAACACTATGCAGGAGCGATGCCGCTATGGCTCTCGCCCGTGCAAGTGGTAGCACTGAACATCTCCGGCGGCCAGGCCGAGTACACCGCCGCGGTCGCAGCCGAATTGCGGCGTGCGGGTTTCCGCGCCGAAGCTGATTTGCGTAATGAGAAAATAACCTATAAAATACGGGAACATAGCATGCAGAAGCTGCCCTACCAACTGATTGTTGGGGAACAGGAGAAGGCAGCTTCCAAAGTGGCCGTGCGAACTCGCAGCGGTGAAGATCTCGGGCAGATGACGCTCGCTGAATTCATCCAACGCCTCAAGCAAGAGGCGCGTGCGGGCAGCGCGGCCTAATTATTAATTTTTTGGAGAAACGACATCGCTCAGGAAAAAGCGCAGCGCCTCAACACCGAGATAACCGCACCCGAAATTCGCCTGGTAGGTACAGAGGGCGAACAGCTAGGAGTAGTGCCAATCGCAGACGCAATGCGGCGGGCAGAGGAACTGGAAGTAGATTTGGTGGAAATTGCACCGACGGCGGTTCCTCCGGTGTGCAAGCTGATGGACTTCGGAAAATTCAAGTACCGCGAAGCCAAGAAAGCGCACGAAGCGAAACTGAAGCAGAAGCAGATCCAGGTCAAGGAAGTGAAATTCCGGCCCGGCACCGACGAAGGCGATTACAAAATCAAGCTGCGCAACTTGATTAAGTTTTTGGACGAAGGCGACAAGACGAAAGTCACGTTGCGTTTTCGCGGGCGCGAGATGGCGCACCAGGAATTCGGTCACCGGCTGATCGAGCGTGTAAAGAATGATCTGATCGAGCACGGCGTTGTTGAGCAGTACCCGAAAATGGAAGGGCGCCAGCTGGTCATGGTTCTGGGGCCGAAAAAAGTGGTAGTGAAAAAGAAGCCTGAACCTGCGTTAAAGACTGAAGCTGCCGCGAAATGAGCGTTGCGGCAGTCGGATTCAGAGGATGTGAATAGGGACATCCTCGGGAGATATCCCCTCATTTTGTAATAGGCTCTTAGTTAAAAGCGATCTGAAACCGATCGATTCATGCAGCACCGTTCCGGGTTTGCCCGAAACGTAAAACAAGTGGTGTCAAGGTCAACAAGTTCTCCCCTCGGGAGACACCTGCCGCCATGTCAAAACCAGGAGTAGTCATGCCCAAGATGAAGACCAAGCGGGGCGCTGCCAAGCGTTTCCGCGTCCAAGGCAGCGGCGGGATAAAACGCACCAAAGCGTTTTTGCGCCACATCCTTACCAAGAAGACCACCAAACGCAAGCGCAATATGCGCGGTACGTCCATGGTGGATGCGAGCAATCTGCGCTCCGTGCGCGCGATGCTACCTAACGGTTAAGGAGAACCAGCCATGCCAAGAGTTAAACGTGGGGTAGAAGCACGCGCGCGTCACAAGAAGGTAATGGACCTGGCCAAGGGATACCGCGGCCGCCGTGGCAGCGTGTTCCGCATCGCCAAAGAAGCGGTGATGAAGGCAGGCCAGTACGCCTATCGCGACCGCAGGAACAAGAAGCGCGTGTTCCGCGCGCTGTGGATTGCACGCATCAACGCTGCAGCACGCGCCTGCGGCATGACCTACAGCGTATTCATGAATGGTTTGAAGCGGGCCGAGATCGAAGTCGACCGCAAGGTGCTGGCCGACCTCGCCGTGACCGACATGACCGCGTTCGCCAAGTTCGCGGAACAGGCCAAGGCCAGTCTGCCTGCCGACGCGGCGACCAAGTAGGGCGGGCCGCGCAGCGTACAAGCGGGTCAAACTGAAAGGAGGCTAACTTGATTAGCCTCTTTTCTTTTGTGTGATCGTAAAAATGGATAATTTGGAAAAAATAGTCAGCGACGCCCTGGAGCAGTTCGGCCGCATTGTTGATGCCACGGAACTGGAGCAGGCAAAGGCGCGCTTTCTGGGCAGGACAGGTGCGCTTACCGATCTGCTCAAGGGCCTGGGCAAGCTTCCCGCCGAAGCGCGGCGCGAGGCTGGCAGCCGCATCAACGCGGCAAAAGACCAGCTCGAGGCCGCGCTCGCCCAGCGGCGCGATGCACTGGCGCAACTGCAGCTGGATGCGCGGCTGGCGGGAGAGGCGCTCGATGTGACGCTTCCCGGGCGCGGCGCCGGGTGCGCTCGCCTGCATCCGCTCACCCGTACGCAGGAGCGCATCGAGGCCATTTTTCGCTCGATCGGCTTCGAAGTCGCAGACGGTCCGGAGATCGAAACAGACTGGAACAATTTCACTGCGCTCAACAATCCGGAGAATCATCCGGCGCGCTCGATGCAGGACACGTTCTACGTCGACAAGCAGGACGAGGCGGGCAGGCCGTTGCTGCTACGGACGCACACCAGCCCGATGCAGGTGCGCTATGCGCGCATGCATGCACCGCCGCTCAAAGTGATCGCCCCAGGCCGCACCTATCGCGTCGACAGCGATGCTACGCATTCGCCCATGTTCCAGCAGGTTGAAGGTCTGTGGATCGACGAAGACGTGAGCTTTGCCGACCTGAAAGGTGTCTACACCGATTTCCTGCGCCGCTTCTTTGAAACCGACGAGCTGCAAGTACGCTTCCGGCCTTCCTATTTTCCGTTTACCGAACCGTCGGCCGAAATCGATATGGCGTTCGGCGCAGGTCCGAACAAGGGCCAATGGTTGGAGATTTCCGGCGCCGGCCAGGTGCATCCGGCGGTGATCCGCAATTTCGGCCTCGACCCGGAGAAATATATCGGCTTCGCCTTTGGGTCCGGCATCGAACGCCTGGCGATGCTGCGCTATGGCATTCATGACCTGCGCTTGTTCTACGACGGCGACCTGCGTTTCCTGCAGCAGTTCAGATGAAATTCTCCGAAAGCTGGTTGCGCAGTTTCGTGGATCCGACCCTGTCAACGGAGGAGCTGGCGCATGCCCTCACCATGGCCGGTCTGGAGGTCGAGTCGCTTGAGTCGGCTGCGCCGCCATGTACAGGTGTGGTGGTGGCCGAAATACTCGAAGTGGCGCGCCATCCCAACGCCGATCGTTTGTCGCTATGCAAAGTCAATGTAGGCGAGCCGGCGGCGCTCACCATCGTGTGCGGCGCGCCCAACGTGGTTGCCGGCATGCGCGTGCCCTGCGCGCGTATCGGCGCGCGTCTCACCGGCGCCGATGGGAACGCGTTCGAAATCAAGCGCTCGAGCCTGCGCGGCGTCGACAGCCAGGGCATGCTGTGCTCGGCGAAGGAATTGGGTATCGACGACGATCATGAAGGCATTCTGGCGCTCGCCTCCGATGCGCCGATCGGGCGCGACGTGCGCGAGGTGCTGGAGCTCGACGATACTGCGCTCACGCTCAGTCTCACGCCGAATCGCGCCGACTGCCTGAGCCTGCTCGGGGTTGCGCGCGAAGTGGCGGCGATCACCGGCGCAGCGTTGGTTCTGCCGGTGATCGCGCCGGTAGCGGCGACAAGCGATGTGCGCCATCCGGTGAAGATTTCCGCGACGGGCGGTTGCGGTCGATTCGCCGGCCGCGTGATCCGTAACGTCGACGCCGCCGCGCCAGTTCCGCATTGGATGAAACGGCGCCTTAAAAGCGCCGGGCAGCGCTCTATTTCGGCGCTGGTGGACGTGACCAACTACGTCATGCTCGAGCTCGGGCGTCCGCTGCACGTCTACGACCTGAATAAGCTCTCCGGCGGTATCGATGTGCGCTTCGGACGCAAGGGCGAGCGGGTGAAACTGCTGAACGAGCAGACGGTGGAAGTGGACGAGACAGTGCTGTGCATCACCGATGGCTCGGGCCCGATAGGTTTGGCCGGCATCATGGGCGGTGATTCGACCAAGGCCGAAACCGACAGCCGCGATATTTTCCTCGAGGCCGCTTTTTTCTTTCCCGACGCGATTGCGGGCCGCACGCGACGCTACAATTTTTCCAGCGATGCCGCGCACCGCTTCGAGCGCGGCGTCGATTTCGACAATAATGTCTCCGGCATAGAGCGAGCGACCGAACTGATACTCTCGATTTGCGGCGGCGAGCCGGGGCCGACCGTCGATGACGTGGCGCAGCTGCCTTCGCGCCTGCCGGTTCACGTGCGCAGCGCGCGCGCGGCGAGGGTGCTCGGTATCGACGTCAGCGACGCGGAAATCGGCGCGATCTTCTCGCGCCTCGGTCTTGCCTGCACGCGCACTGCCGATGGCTTCGACGTGACGCCGCCCTCCTACCGCTTCGATATCGCGATAGAGGAGGATCTGATCGAAGAGATTGCGCGCATCCACGGTTACGAGCGCATTCCGGCGAATCAGCCGCGCGCGCGTGCCGCGATGCTGCCGCAGCACGAGGGTGTGCGGCCGTCGATGCGGGTGAAGGAAGCCATTGCCGCGCGCGACTATCAGGAGGTGGCAAATTTCAGCTTCGTCGAAGCCGAATGGGAGCGCGATTTTTGCGGCAACAACGCACCGATCAGGCTGCTGAATCCGATTTCGAGTCAGCTCTCGGTGATGCGCTCCGGCCTTGCCGGCAGTCTCGTGTCCAACGTGCGCTACAACCTCAACCGCAAGCAATTCAGGGTGCGCGTATTCGAACTCGGTCGGGTGTTCCGCGCCGACAGCAGCGTGGGTGCCGGGCCGCTGACGGTGGCCGGCATCGACCAGCCGCTCAGGATCGGTGCCATTGCCTACGGTTCGGCCTATCCCGAACAATGGGGGCGTGCCGGTCGCAATGTCGATTTCTACGACGTAAAGGGCGATATTGAACGCCTGCTTGCACCGGCGGCAATTCGCTTCGAAAGTACGACGCATCCCGCGCTGCATCCGGGACGCAGCGCCGCGGTATTGCTCGAAGGCAAGCCCATCGGCTGGCTCGGCGAATTACACCCGCGCTGGCAGCAAAAATACGAACTGCCGCTGGCGCCGGTCCTGTTCGAACTCGATCTGGACGCGTTGCTGGCCTCGCCGATGCCGCTATTTCGCGGAGTATCGAAATTTCCGCCGGTGATCCGCGACCTGGCCCTGGTGGTGGATGAATCCGTGCCGGCCGAAGCGCTGCTGGAAGCGATGCGAAGCGCCTGTCCGGCGCTGGTGACGGACCTGACAATGTTTGACTTATATCGCGGAAAAGGGATAGACGCAGGCAAGAAAAGCCTTGCATTTCGGGTAGTTATGCAAGATACTTCGAAAACGTTGACCGACGTGGAGACGGAGGCAGTGATGGCACAATTACTGCAGCTTATCGCTCAACGCTTCGACGCCAAATTGCGCACCTAGGGAGTAATAATGACGTTAACCAAAGCCGAGCTGGCTGACTTTTTGTTCGAGAAAGTCGGGCTTAACAAGCGCGAAGCCAAGGATATGGTCGAAACATTTTTCGAAGAAATCCGTGCGGCGCTGGAAAATGGCGACAGCGTCAAATTATCCGGATTCGGAAACTTTCAACTGCGCAACAAACCGCAGCGTCCCGGGCGCAACCCCAAGACCGGCGAAGAGATACCGATAACCGCACGGCGCGTCGTCACCTTTCATGCGAGCCAGAAGCTGAAGGCGTCGGTGGAAAAGGCAAATCGTGGAAAGCCGCAGCAGCAGCAGTAGCCTGCCGCCGATTCCGGCGAAGCGCTATTTCACTATCGGTGAAGTAAGCGAACTGTGCGGAGTCAAACCCCATGTGCTGCGCTATTGGGAGCAGGAGTTCACCCAACTGAAGCCGGTCAAGCGTCGCGGCAACCGGCGCTACTATCAGCATCACGAAGTGCTGCTGATCCGCCGTATCCGCGACCTGCTGTACGAGCAGGGTTTCACCATCAGTGGCGCGCGTAACCGCCTGGACGAAAGTTCATCGGGTAGCGGACGCGCACAGGCCGCGCGCGCAGAGTCGGACAAGGCCGATTTGGCCGGAATCAGGAACGAGATCAAGAGTGTTATCGAGTTGCTGGGCAGGCGCGCCGCAGCGGCGTGACTTCAGACGCCGCGGGTTTTCATTCTGACCGGCGTGATAAAATTGAACAATTCGGGGCGTAGCGCAGCCTGGTAGCGTACCTGCATGGGGTGCAGGTGGTCGGAGGTTCAAATCCTCTCGCCCCGACCAAATTGAAGAACGGGTTGTAGACCAAGGTCTGCAGCCCGTTTATCTTTTTGGAGTGATGGATGTGCCTGCTTGTCGCCCGCAAAATCGCCAA
>QYQC01000012.1 GCA_007280315.1 Betaproteobacteria bacterium
ATCTGAACTGCTTGCCTTCGTGGTCAAGAACAAGGCATCGGACCTGCATTTGTCCTCTGGTCTGCCACCGATGATACGTGTGCACGGCGACATCAAGCGAATTAACCTGCCCGCCATGGACCACAAGGACGTCCACGGCATGATTTATGACATCATGAACGACGGCCAGCGCAAGTTCTATGAGGAAAACCTCGAGTGCGATTTCTCCTTCGCCATCCCCGGTCTGGCGCGTTTTCGCGTCAACGCGTTCGTGCAAAATCGCGGCGCCGGCGCGGTCATGCGGACCATTCCGTCAAAAATTCTGTCGCTTGCCGATCTGAAGGCGCCGAAGATTTTCGAGACGATCGCCGATCAGCCGCGCGGCGTAGTGCTGGTGACCGGACCGACCGGATCGGGCAAATCCACCACGCTGGCGGCGATGGTAAATCACAAGAACGAAACCGAAGAAGGCCACATCCTCACCATCGAAGACCCGATCGAGTTCGTGCACGAATCGAAGAAGTGCCTGATCAACCAACGCGAGGTCGGTCCGCACACCCTCTCGTTCAACAATGCGCTGCGATCGGCGCTGCGCCAGGACCCGGACGTAATCCTGGTGGGGGAGATGCGCGATCTGGAAACCATCCGTCTGGCGCTGTCCGGCGCGGAAACCGGCCACTTGGTTTTCGGCACGCTGCATACCAGTTCGGCGGCGAAGACCATCGATCGTATCGTCGACGTGTTTCCTGCTGCGGAGAAAGACATGATACGCGCGATGATCTCCACCTCTCTCAAGGCAATCATTTCGCAGACGCTGCTAAAAACAAAGGACGGGACCGGCAGGGTCGCGGCGCACGAAATCATGATCGGCACACCCGCCATCAACAATCTGATCCGCGAGGCCAAAATTGCGCAAATGTACTCGGCGATCCAGACCGGTCAGCAGTTCGGCATGAAGACGCTGGACCAGGATCTGCAGGACCTGATAAAGAAGGGCGTGATCAGCAACGCGGAAGCGCGCAGCAAAGCGGCCAATAAAGATAACTTCCCCGGTGCCTAGCCCGCGAAGCGAACGTCGGAACGCAGACTTCGGCACAGCCGCAGTCTCAATCCGGCCAAACAAGCCGGCCGCCGACGCGATTTCCGGGTATATTTTGGACCAAACCGTCATTGAGGTGAAATATGGATAGCGGCCAGTCAACCAAATTCATGTACGACCTGCTGCGGCTTATGCTGAGCAAGAAAGGTTCCGATCTGTTCATTACCGCGGATTTTCCTCCGGCGATGAAGCTCGACGGCAAGATGACGCCGGTAATGGATCAGAAGCTCACCGGACAACATACCGCTGATCTGGTGCGTGCAATGATGAACGACAAGCAGGCGGCCGAATTCGAGGCCACCAAGGAATGCAATTTCGCCATCGCGCCCGCGGGTATTGGGCGCTTTCGCGTGAACTGTTTTGTGCAGCAGGGCAAGATCGGGATGGTGATGCGCACGATCACTACTTCCATACCCAAGTTCGAGGATCTGGGCCTTCCTCCGGTACTCAAAGACGTGGTGATGAACAAGCGCGGCCTGGTGATCATGGTGGGGGGCACCGGCTCGGGCAAGTCGACCACGCTCGCCGCGATGATAGGTTACCGCAACCATAACAGCTACGGCCACATCATCACCATCGAGGATCCGGTCGAATATGTGCATCCGCACGTCAACTGCATGATCACCCAGCGCGAAGTCGGCGTGGATACGGCCTCATGGGAAGCGGCGCTGCACAACACCCTGCGCCAGGCGCCCGACGTGATTCTGATCGGCGAGATCCGCTCGAAAGAAACCATGGAGCACGCCGTCGCCTTTGCTGAAACCGGCCACCTGTGCATGGGCACGCTGCACGCCAACAGCGCCAATCAGGCGCTGGACCGGATTATCAACTTCTTCCCCGAGGAACGCCGCGCACAGTTGTTGATGGATCTTTCGCTCAATCTCAAAGCACTGGTGTCGCAGCGGCTGATTCCCCTGAAAGAAGGCAAGGGCCGTGCGGCCGCGATCGAGATTCTGCTCAATTCACCGCTAATCGCCGACCTGATATTCAAGGGCGAAGTGCACGAGATCAAGGAAATAATGAAGAAATCGCGCGAACTCGGCATGCAGACCTTTGATCAGGCCCTGTTCGACCTCTACGAAGAAGGCAAGATCAGCTACGAGGACGGGCTGAGGAACGCAGACTCCGTGAACGATCTGCGGCTCAACATAAAGCTGCACGGCAAGGAATCACAGAATCGCGACATCAGTGCGGGCATCGAGCACCTGAACATCGTTTGACGCGGAAAGGCGCTTCCGACCGGATCCGGACTTCACACCGATCGCGCGGCTAGATATCGAGCCGCGCGATCAGCGCGTTGCTTTCGATGAAGGCCCGCCGCGGCTCGACGTCGTCTCCCATGAGCTTGGAGAAGATCTCGTCAGCGGCGATGCCGTCTTCTATCTGCACGCGCAACAAACGCCGCTTGGTGGGGTCCATGGTTGTATCCCACAACTGCTCCGGATTCATTTCTCCCAGCCCCTTGTAGCGTTGAAGCGCCGCGTTCTTTTCGACTTCCTGCAGCAGCCAGGCCATCGCCTCGCCGAAATCCTTCACCGCCTGCCGTTTTTCGCCTCGGCTGACCAGCGCCCCGGGGCCGATCAGTCCCTGCAGCAGTTGCGCCGTGCTGAGCAGCTGCTGATAATCGCCGGAGAGTACAAAATCTTCGTCGACGGCACATTTTCGACTATTACCGTGGACACTACGCTCGATCAGAAGCCGGTGCCGTTCATGCTTGGCGTCAAAGCGTGCAGTCACGAGCATTTCATCGCCGGAGAGCGCGCGCTGCAGGCGCTCTGCACTGGATCGCGCCGCTTCGGCATCGCGCAAATCCAGCTTAAGCCCGTTACGCAGGATAGCAACAAGCACGTCGCGGTCGATCAGCCTCGCGATGCGGTCGATCACGGCCCGCGAGAGCAAATACGAGCTCGCGAGCTGCTGCAGCGCCTCGCCCGAGATCGGCTGGCCATCTTGCTGCGGTAGCAGCGCCGCGCCGACCAATGCCTGCTTAAGCATGTATTGGGACAGCTCGTGCTCGTCCTTGAGGTAGCGCTCCTCCTTGCCTATTTTCGCCTTGAATAGCGGCGGCTGGGCGATGTAGATATGACCGCGCTCGACCAAGTCCGGCATCTGCCGATAGAAGAAAGTCAGCAGCAGTGTGCGGATGTGTGCGCCGTCGACATCGGCGTCGGTCATGATGATAATGCGGTGATAGCGAAGCTTTGCGAGGTTGTAGTCGTCCTTGATACCCGTTCCGAGAGCGGTAATCAGGGTCGCGATTTCGGCGAAAGCTATCAGCTTGTCGAAGCGCGCCTTCTCCACATTGAGGATCTTGCCCTTGAGCGGCAGAATCGCCTGGAACTTGCGGTCTCGGCCCTGCTTGGCAGAGCCGCCGGCAGAATCGCCCTCGACCAGATAAATTTCACATAATGCTGGATCTTTTTCCTGGCAGTCGGCCAGTTTGCCTGGCAAGCCCATGCCATCGAGCACACCCTTGCGCCGCGTCATTTCGCGCGCTTTTCTCGCCGCCTCCCGCGCCCGCGCCGCGTCGACGATCTTTGCCGTGATGGTCTTGGCATCAACGGGGCGCTCGAGCAGGAATTCCGCCAGCTTGGCTGCGACTACCTCCTGCACCACCGGCTGAACTTCCGAACTCACCAATTTGTCCTTGGTTTGAGACGAAAACTTGGGTTCCGGCACCTTAACTGAAAGAACGCAGCTCAGTCCCTCGCGCATGTCCTCGCCAGTGGTCTCGACTTTCGCCCGCTTGGCCAGTTCCTGAGATTCGATGTACTGGTTGAGCGTACGCGTCATTGCCGCGCGCAAGCCGGTCAGGTGGGTGCCGCCGTCGCGCTGCGGGATGTTGTTGGTGAAGCAGAGGACCTGCTCCTGGTACGAGTCGTTCCATTGCATTGCGACTTCGACGATGATGCCCTCTTTTTCGCCGACGGCATGGAATATGGTGTTGTGCAGCACCGATTTATTGCGGTTGATGAATTCGACGAAACCCTTTACGCCTCCGGAAAATGCGAAATTTTCTTCCTTGCCCGCGAGTTGGTCTACCAATCGTATTTTGACGCCATTATTGAGGAATGACAGTTCGCGCAGCCGTTTCGCCAGAATGTCGTAGTGATATTCGACGGCGCTGAAGGTGCCCGTGCTCGCCAGAAAATGTACCTCGGTGCCGCGACGCTCTGTCGACCCGATAAGCTGCAGCGGCGCGGTGGGGACGCCGTCGCGAAACTCCATGCTATAGGCTTTGCCTTCGCGCCGGATGGTCAGCCGCAGCCATTCGGACAACGCGTTTACCACCGACACACCGACGCCGTGAAGGCCGCCCGCGATCTTGTACGAATTGTTGTCAAACTTGCCGCCGGCATGCAGCTCGGTCATCACGATTTCTGCAGTCGAGCGCCCCTCGTCGTCGTCCGGATGCGTCCCGGTGGGGATTCCGCGGCCGTTGTCGGTGACGCTGATCGAGTTGTCGGAGTGTATGGTTACTGTAATGTCGTCGCAATAGCCCGCGAGGGCTTCGTCTATCGCGTTGTCCACCACCTCGAACACCATGTGATGCAGACCTGTCCCGTCGGAGGTGTCGCCGATATACATGCCGGGGCGCTTGCGCACTGCGTCAAGGCCCTTGAGCACCTTGATGCTGCTTTCCTCGTAGTCGCCGTTACCGACATGCTGTGGATTCGTTTTATCGTTCATTTCTGTTCTTCTGTTGGCCTGCTGTAAGGACACGCGTAGACGTATGTAGCCGGCGCCTGGTTCCGGTCAATTCAGTTAGATGCGCATTGGCATGACAACGTATTTGAAATTGTCATTTCCGGGTACGGTAATCAGGGCGCTCGAGTTCGCGTCGCCCAGAGCACATTCGACCTCGCTGCAATCCAGATTATTGAGTACATCCTGCAAATAGTTGACGTTGAAGCCGATGTCCAGGGACTCGCCGCTGTAAGCCACATCGAGTTCCTCTTGCGCCTCTTCCTGTTCGTTGTTGCTGCAGATGATCTTCAGACTGCCATCTACCAGTACCCAGCGCACACCTTTGAACTTCTCATTGGTAAGAATCGCGGCACGTTGCAACGCCTGCAGCAGAACGACTCGATTGAGCAACAGCTTCTTGTTGTGCGTAGTGGGTATGACACGCGTGTAATCCGGAAACTTGCCATCCACCAGTTTGGAGATCAGCACGATGCCACCGAAGGAGAAGCGCGCCTGGGTCGGCGACAGTTCGACTTCGACCGTTTCGTCGCTATCGGCGAGGAGCTTGGATAACTCGATAATGGTTTTGCGCGGCAGAATGACCTCCTGCGAGCCCCTAGTCTCGTGCGCCGCGCAGGAAAACGCGAGGCGGTGACCGTCAGTGGCCACAACGGTTATTTTGTCGTCGGCGGAAACCAGCAGCAGCCCGTTCAGGTAGTAGCGAATGTCCTGTTGCGCCATGGCGTATTGCACAGACAGAAACAGCTGCTTTAACACCTTCTGCGGCAAAGTCATCTTAGTGCTGGCGCCCTCGGCCAGGGAAAGTTTAGGGAAGTCCTCCGCCGGCAGGGTTTGCAGGTTAAACCGGCTTTTAGCCGCTTTTACTTGGAGTTTCTTTTCCTGCAGTGCCAGGGTTATCTCGGATTGTTCGGGCAGAGCACGCAGAATGTCCAGCAGTTTTCTCGCACCAACAGTGATGGACTTAGCTTCCCCTGGGTTGTCGCAAACAGCGCGCGCGGATATCTGTATTTCAATGTCAGTTGCGACGATCGTAATGTCCGTACCGTCTCGTTCTAACAAAACGTTTGAAAGTATCGGCAGGGTGTGGCGTCGTTCTATTATGCCGGAAACAGCATAAAGGGGTTCAAGTATAGCCTCCCTGTTTATCTTGATTGTATTCATTATATCTTCCTGATAATGATGATAATGCAGCGCGTTTACGTGGATATATCTCTATTTTTCTTTGTATTCAACTGTATGAACTCCGTTTCTTGCTTGTATAAGCCTGTGGACTGATATTTACTATTTGTGGACTGAATTGCGCGCCGGAAAAAGACGCGATTTGTCCACAGGAAGCGCCGAAGTTGTTAGCTAGGGCCCTCACCCCTTCAGTACTTGTTCCAGGACGTGGTAATCGTGGTTGAGTTCGGTCTGCTTCTCACGCAGCGACGCGATCGTGCGGCAGGCGTGCAATACAGTAGTGTGATCGCGATTACCAAACGCGTCGCCGATATCGGGCAGGCTGTGCTGTGTAAGGTCCTTCGCCAGTGCCATAGCTACCTGCCGCGGCCGGGCGACATTGCGGCTACGCTTCTTAGAATGCATGTCGGAGATTTTTATTTTGTAGAATTCCGCCACGGTCTTTTGAATATTGTCGATCGAAATTTGTCGGTTTTGCACCGATAGCAAATCCTTGAGCGCTTCCTTGGCCAGGTCGAGCGAAATGTCCTTTCCGTTGAACCGGGAAAACGCAATCACGCTTTTCAGCGCCCCTTCCAATTCGCGTACGTTGGAGCGAATATGTTTGGCGATGAAGAACGCGACGTCTTCATCCAGCCGTACCGAAATAGCCTCAGCCTTTTTTAAGACGATCGCTACCCGCATCTCCTGTTCTGGCGGCTCAATGCCGACAGAAAGTCCCCAGGAGAAGCGCGACTTGAGCCGTTCCTCGATGCCGCTGATATCCTTGGGGTAGGTGTCGCAGGTGATGATTACCTGTTTGTGTGCTTCTATCAATGCATTGAATGCGTAGAAGAATTCTTCCTGAGTCCGATCCTTGCCGCTGAAGAACTGGATGTCATCGATCAACAGCAGATCGAGCGAATGGTAATAGCGCTTGAACTCGTCGAAGGATTTTTGGTGGTAGGCCCGCACTACGTCGGAAATATACTGTGCCGCGTGAAGGTAGCGCACCTTGGCGGTCGGATGCTGCGCCAGCACATTGTTGCCTACCGCATGAATTAAGTGCGTCTTGCCCAGACCGACCCCGCCGTAGACAAATAGTGGGTTGTAGGAGGTGCCCGGGTGCTCGGAAACCTGCAGCCCGGCAGCGCGCGCAAGTTGGTTGGCCTTGCCGATTACGAAATTGTCAAAAGTAAATTCCGGGATCAGGCCCGCTTTCTCGTGGCCGCTCGATCGCCGGCGCGCAGGTTGGGTGATCGAGGCCGTCGCAGGTTTGGCTGTCGTCGCCTCCGCTTGTGCCATCGACAGGCTAACGCGTATCGGGGATGAAAAATATTCGGCCGCCATCGCCTCGATGCGGGCGAGGTAGCGGTTCTTGATCCAGTCCAGGACGAAGCGGTTCGGCGCCAGGAGAGCAATCTGCCCGGAGGGCGTTTTGCCATCGAGTCGCAGGGGCTTGATCCAGGTGTTGAACTGCTGCGCCGGGAGCTCTTTTTCCAAACGGCTCAGGCAGGAAAGCCAGAATCTTTCCATATCCTTGTTTCAGTAGGTGGAGATGCTTCGGATTGGGGAGGAAAGCAAGCACACATTTTAGCTTGTCGCAGCTGAGTTATCCACAGGCATTTGTGCGTTTTGGAGCAAAGTCGCCATTGACAGAAAATAGCGTTTTAAGGTTAAATGGCGGGTTCTGTCGTAAGCAAGAAAGATTCCCAAAATGAAGCGTACTTATCAGCCCTCCGTAGTCCGCAGAAAACGTACCCATGGCTTTCTTGTGCGCATGCGCACGCGCGGCGGTCGCGCGGTCATACGCGCACGTCGGGCCCGCGGCCGGGCCCGACTTTCGGTTTGAGGTCGAGCACCCGCTTCCGCTTTTCCAGGGAGCAAAGGCTGCACCGCGAGACGCAAATTACGTCGGTGCTTGCGCGTGGCCGGTCCACGGGTGACGGTAACCTGCAGCTGCATTCTGTGCCGAGCGGGAACGGACCACGCCTCGGCGTTATCGTCGGTCGCCACGCCTGGCCCCATGCGGTGGATCGCAATCGTTTCAGGCGTTTGGCGCGTGAAACCTTTCGTTTATTGCAGCACCGTTTGCAGGCGCGCGACTATATTGTCAGGGCGCGCAACCCGCAAAGGATCAAACCCAGTGGAGCTGCGCTCGGGAAGTTGTTTGTTGCATGGCTTAAGAATGATGGAGAGGGGCAAGCGTGAGCCGATTTCTACTCGCCCTGATCAAAGCCTACCGTTACTGCATGAGCCCACTGCTGGGACCCAGTTGTCGCTTTTTCCCATCTTGTTCTGACTATGCGGTGCAAGCGATCGAGAAATTCGGTGCCGGGCACGGAGGGTGGCTGGCGCTCAAGCGCATTGCACGCTGCCATCCCTGGCATCCCGGCGGTTATGATCCCGTTCCCTGAGTACCAATGGACACCCAACGATTGATTCTGTTTTTCGTGTTTTCGTTTTCGCTGTTGCTCCTGTGGGATGCCTGGCAGAAAGACCAGCGTCCGCCAGTGTCTGCAAGCGCGCAAAGCGCTAAACACGCTACGGCCGGGGCTACGGTGCCCAGCCCGAGTGTGCCGACGCAGGCTGCGCCCGTGGTGCAGCCAAAGCCCGGCGAGGCCATACCATCGACTCCGGCGGGGAACGCGAAGCAGGAGAAGCTGACGGTCAGGACGGATGATTTCGTGGCAGACATCGATTTGCGCGGCGGAGACATCGTGCGACTAGAGTTGCTCAAACAAAAGGACACGCTGGACGATAAGGCGAATTTTGTTCTATTTTCGCCAGCGCATCGCTATACCGCACAAAGCGGCTTGATCGGCCCCGGCCTGCCAACACATAAGACCGTATACCAGGCAGAGGCAAGGGAGTATGTGCTCACCCCTGGGGAGGAAAATCTAAAGGTCCGGCTGGAAGCGCCCGGCCCCAACGGGGTGAAAACGGTAAAGACACTCACGTTTCATCGCGCGAGCTATGTGATCGACGTCGGACATGAAATCTTTAATGGCAGCGACGCACCGTTGGCCGCGCACGCCTATTTCCAGTTCCTGCGCGACGACACCCCGCCTGCCGGGGATCCGAAAATGGTGAACACTTATACCGGCGCTGCAATTTTTACCGAGCAGGAGAAATTCGAAAAGCTTTCGTTCGGCGACCTGGAAAAGGGTAAGGCGAGTTTTCCCAAGAGCGCCAATAACGGCTGGATCGCCATGCTGCAGCATTATTTCGTCAGTGCCTGGCTGCCGAAGGAAGGGAGCCCGCGCGAGTATTACGCCAAACCATTGCCCGACAAGCTGTATTCGGTTGGCGTCATCCTGCCGGTGTCGGCGATTGCGCCAAACGCGAGCGGCAGCGTTTCTGTTTCCCTGTATGCCGGACCGCAGGAACAGGCTGCGTTGAAGGACATTGCGCCCGGGCTAGACCTTACCGTCGATTACGGCTGGCTTACCGTTATCGCTGCGCCGATTTTCTGGATGCTGCAGTTCCTGCACAAATGGGTGGGAAACTGGGGTGTTTCAATCATCCTGCTCACGGTGATGATCAAAGCAGTCTTCTTTCCGCTTTCGGCGGCGAGCTATAAATCCATGGCCAAGATGAAGCTGGTGACGCCGCGCATGACCAAACTGCGCGAGCAGTATGGCAGTGACCGCGCGCGCCTGAATCAGGCGATGATGGAGTTATACAAGACCGAGAAAATAAATCCCCTGGGCGGTTGCTTGCCAATCCTGGTGCAGATCCCGGTGTTCATTTCGCTTTATTGGGTGCTGCTCGCCAGCGTCGAGCTGCGCCACGCGCCGTTCTACATGTGGATTCACGATCTTTCGGTACAGGATCCGTATTACGTGTTGCCGTTGCTGATGATGGGCTCGATGGTGATCCAGACCAAGCTCAATCCCGTGCCGCCCGATCCGGTGCAGGCCAAAGTCATGATGATCATGCCTTTCGCCTTCGGCGTGATGTTCTTTTTCTTTCCCGCGGGCCTGGTGCTCTATTGGTTGGTTAACAATATTCTCTCTATCGCGCAGCAATGGCAGATTACCCGCATGATCGGGGATGGAAAAGCCCCGGCACGGCGCTGACGACCTGCCTGCCTTCGACCCCGCTGGAGGCGGACCCAGTTTCCAGAACCCCCAGCCGGAGCGCCTAATCCGTGACCCAGCCGGATGATCCGATCGCGTCAATAGGCACCGCCCCAGGACGCGGCGGCATAGGGGTGGTGCGCGTATCGGGAAAGAGCCTCGCGCCGCTGGCGCAGGCGCTACTGGGCAAAGTGCCCCCGCCGCGCCGCGCCGTCAGGGGGGTCTTTGTCGACGCGCACGGGGCCGCAATCGACGATGGCATTGCGCTTTATTTTCCTTCTCCGCGTTCCTATACCGGCGAGGACGTGCTCGAACTGCAAGGCCATGGCGGTCCGGTGGTGATGCAGATGCTGCTCAAGCGCTGCCTCGAACTCGGCGCACGCCTAGCCGAGCCGGGGGAATTCACCCGGCGCGCGTTTCTCAACGACAAGCTCGATCTGGCCCAGGCAGAGAGTGTGGCCGACCTGATCGAGTCCGCTACCGAGAGCGCTGCGCGCTGTGCGCTGCGCTCGCTGCTTGGTGAGTTCTCCGCCGCGATCGATGAATTGCTGCGGCAATTGATTGAGCTGCGCATGCTGGTCGAGGCGACTCTCGATTTTCCCGAAGAGGATCTCGATCCGCTGGATCGGGCTGACGCCAAACGCCGTCACGCTAGGCTGATCGGCGCGATCGAAACCGCTCTCGCGAAAAGCCGGCAGGGAAGTCTGCTGCGCACGGGTTTGCAAGTGGTGCTGGCGGGGCAGCCCAATGTCGGCAAGTCCAGCTTGTTGAATCGTCTGGCGGGCGAGGAGCTCGCCATCGTCACCGCCGTCCCGGGCACCACCCGAGACAGTGTGCGTCAGGCAATCAACATCGAGGGCGTGCCACTTAACATCGTCGACACGGCGGGCCTGCGCGATACCCAGGACGAAATCGAGCGCATGGGCATAGCGCGCACCTGGAGCGAGATTTCCAAGGCGGATGTGGTGCTGTTGCTGGTCGATGCGCGCGCCGGCGTGAGCGGGCAGGATCTGGAACTGGTGGAGCGCATTCCACAGGGCGTGAAACGCGTGTTTGTGCACAACAAAATTGACCTTGCGGGCAGCGCGCCGCGCAGGCACGTTGACGATGCCTCGACTAGCCTTTATGTCTCGGCCAAGTCAGGCGTCGGCATGGATCTTCTGCGCGCCGAGCTGCTTGCCGTTGCCGGTTGGCAGCAGGGGGCGGAGGATCTATTCATGGCGCGCGAGCGCCACCTCATAGCGTTGCGCCTCGCCGCTCAGCACGCAGCGCAGGCGGGGGAACATTTCGGCCGGCCGGAGTTGTTCGCCGAGGAGTTGCGTCTGGCGCAGGTACAGCTCAGCAGCATCACCGGCGAATTCGCCGCCGATGATTTGCTCGGAGAAATCTTCTCACGTTTCTGCATCGGAAAGTAAGAAGCCGCACCGAAGTAAGACGATCACATGTAATGTGAATTTACCTGCCGCGAGGATCTAATTGTTCCCCGGTTTCTTCTTTTTTTGCTCGATATTTCTAAAGCTTTGCTGGAGAGCTCTCTTATTTGCATCCTGTATATGCTGAGGTGTTCTGTTGACAGGCACTGGTTGGGAAGATTTATTCGACCCTGAACACTTATTCACAAAATCCAGCTTTTCTTGTCCCGTTCTGCTGCCGGCTTCCTTGTTGCATTTCACCCTTTTAATTACTATTTCATTTGGACCCCAGGCGCTTGCCTGCGGCATGAAGCCAATCTGGCTGACAATGAGTAGCGTGCTGGTAATGATCAACTTATCCATGATTCCTCCTTGGGAGTAGTTGTGTAAATTGTTGATTGCGTATGACACAGCCTGACGTAATGTGTATTTTTGACAAGCAAGCCGGCAACTTGGTAGCTTGACCTGAATGTCAGAAGGCAATGCGCGCCGGGGGTTGGTATCCCTTCGTCTTCAGGTAGGAGCGATAGTTCTTGGTCAGGTCGAGCGGGCATACCACCATGCAGGCGTCACGCCATACTTTCACATCGACCCCAGGCATTCCAAGTTTTGCAACACCCCCCTCGCCACGAGTACTGCAGCCCAGCGCACAATTGGCAATCAGCGTATTTCTTGTGTTGTCATCTTTTATGCGATTTGTGTCTCGCGGGCTGTGGCTAAGATAATCCGCCAACTGCTTTGATTCACCTCTGCTCCAAGAAGTGATGTTTTTTGCACTGTCCAAGAGGGTAGCTTCTGCTCCATGGCTGATTGCCGGCAATATCACCGCAACCAATGCAGCTAAACGAATAAGTCTTTTCATGCAGATCTCCTGGGTGGTTGTAACTAAAATAGTAATGAGAATCTTACTGTCATCGGACTGCTATGGTTAATTCCCTGCAAATGCTTTGGCTTTAACTGCCATTAAGTCAACTCGTCTGGCATGCGTGACGATGGGCAGACTGACTGGCAGGAATCTGAGTGAAC
>QYQC01000165.1 GCA_007280315.1 Betaproteobacteria bacterium
CCATGGCTTCGAGGTTGCCGGTCATCGGCCGGGTATCGCCCTGTGCCACCACCCGCGCCATGTGCTCTTCGGGCTCGGCCTTGAGCCAGACGCTGAGGCAGGTAGAAAGCAACAGGTCATAGGTGCCGGGCTCGGATACGATAGAGCCGCCGGTGGCGATGACCGCGCGCTGGTTCGTCCTGATCACGTGCTCCAAACAGCGCCGCTCGTAACGGCGATAACCTGCCTGGCCGTAGAGCAGGAAGATTACCGACAGGCTGGTGCCGGCATCGCGCTCGACCTCACGGTCGAGTTCGATGAAGGGAATCTGCAATTCCTTCGCCAGCCGGCCGCCGAGCGTCGATTTTCCGGCGCCGCGCAGTCCGATCAGTGCGATGCGTTTGATGCGCTCGGCATGCGCGGTGCCGTATTCGCGCGAAAGCTGTGCGCGCACCAGCGGCAGTTTCTGCGCCGGGAGGCGTTGCAGGAACTGCGAAATCAGCGTCAGTTCCACCTGCTGCTCAGCACCCTGGTGCCAGAACTCGGTCAGGGACAGACTCAGTGCCGAGGCGATCCTCTGCAGCAACAGCACCGACACATTGCCTTGCCCGGATTCGAGCAGGGCGAGGTAGCGTTCGGACACGCCGGAGTCGCGCGCAAGTATGCGCCGCGTCATGCCGCGGCGCGCGCGGGCGTCGCGCACGCGTTCGCCAAGGGCGTGCAGGAAGGCCGCGTCCGCTGCCGCGCTCAATCTGGTCCGGTGTGGAGTTTCTCTCGCGCCCATGGGAATTGAATTTGATCCATCCTAAGAAACTGCATTATAATTCTTGTAATGATAACTAAAGGCATTATAATGCAGAACAACGAAAAAACAAGCCACTGAGGGTAGAATCAAATATCAACCACTAGAGGAGGGTCTTTCATGAGCAAGTTTTCACGTAGCCTGCTGGCGCTGTTCCTCGCGGGCGTCGCCACGTCTGCGCTGGCTGACATAAATGTCGGCGTAATCGTCTCCGCAACCGGGCCGGCCGCGTCCCTGGGCATTCCGGAGAAGAACACAGTCACGTTGTTGCCGGCGAGCATCGGCGGACAGAAGGTGAATTACATCGTATTGGATGACGCTACCGATCCGACAGCGGCGTCCAAGAACGCGCGCAAACTGGTGTCCGAAGACAAAGTCGATGTGATTATCGGCGCCAGCACTACGCCGACTTCGACCGCGGTTCTCGAAGTAGCAGCGGAAACCAAGACGCCGCAAATTGCCCTGGCGCCGTTCGCGCCCGCCGCCGACAAGGCCGCCTGGGTGTTCCAGATGCCTCAGGATTTCAGCATCATGGCCAACGCCATCATCGGACACATGATTGCCAATGGCGTGAAGACCGTTGCTTTTATTGGCTACAGTGACGGTTACGGCGAGCTCTGGCTGCGCGTCATGAACGGAATCACCGCGGCCAAAGGCATCAAGATGGTTTCGGTAGAGCGCTACAACCGCACCGACACCAGCGTGACCGGGCAAATTCTCAAAATCATGAGCACGAATCCGGATGCCGTCCTGGTCGTGGGCTCGGGAACACCGGCGGTGCTGCCGCAGGCGACGCTGGTAGAGCGAGGCTACAAGGGCCGTATCTACCAGACGCACGGCGTGGCCAACAAGGATTTCCTGCGCGTGGGCGGCAAGACGCTCGAAGGCACGGTGCTGCCGATCGGGCCGATACTGGTCGCCGAACAGCTGCCCGACAGCAATGCGAGCAAAAAGGTCGCGCTGAACTACATCAAGGTGTACGAGGCCGCCTTCGGCGCCGACAGCCGCAATACGTTCGGTGCGCACGCCTGGGACGCGGGACTGTTGTTGCAGCATGCCATTCCCGAAGCGCTGAAGAAAGCCAAGCCCGGTACGCCTGAATTCCGTGCAGCACTGCGCGATACGATGGAAAACGTGAAGGAAATGCCCGCGAACCACGGGGTCTTCAGCTTTTCGTCCACTGACCATAAAGGGCTGGACGCCCGCGCCGTGGTGCTGGTGCATATCGAGAACGGCACCTGGAAAATTCTGCACTGACACCTGCGGCGGTGGAACTGACCAACGTGACCTGCGGCATCGACGGAATGCATCGATCCATCTGCAGGTCCGCTGGCTGATCGGCGTCGCCTGAGGCGAGGGCTGACGCAATGACGACGCCGACTGAGTTTCAGCAGCTCGTCGCTCCGGTGGCGCGCTTCGCTCAAGGGCGCGCCGTTGATGCGGCGCTGCAAGCCGATCTCAATCGTCAGTACCCGCCCGACAGCGAAGAGTTTCGCCTGATCCGCGACGCCTGCCATGTGGGTATTGCGGGAGGATGGCTTTGCACACAGGGCGATGCAAAGCGTCGCTACGGCCGCATTTTCGAAGCAGGCGATGCGACGCATGGTTTCAGCGTGGACGTGGTCGATATCACCGATCTGGTCGGCAATCATCACCGCCATCCGACCGGCGAAATCGACATGATCATGCCGGTCGCGCCTGAGGCCAGGTTCGATGACGTCGGCGCAGGATGGCTGGTCTATCCGCCGGGGTCGGGTCACCGCCCCACGGTGACCGGCGGCCGCGCGTTGATCCTGTATCTGCTGCCCGAGGGCAGAATCGATTGGACTGATCAGTAGCACTAAAGAGAATTGAGCCAGGAGAATAAAATGCCGGGACTATCGTCCGCCGATCATAGCGTCAGCCCGCCTGTAGTAACCATCCCGCGCGATTTCAATGCGGCGTATGACCTTCTCGAGCGCAACCTTCGCGCCGGGCGCTCGGCCAAGACTGCATTCATCGACGACGCTGGCAGCATCACCTACGGTCAGTTGGCCGAGCGCGCGAATCGCGCCGCCAGCGCGCTCAAGGGTCTCGGTTTGGGATTGGAAGACCGGATCATGCTGGCACTCCTGGACACGGTCGATTTTCCCAGCGTGTTTCTCGGCGCAATCAAGGCGGGCATCGTCCCCATCGCCGGCAATACGCTGCTGACCACGGCAGACTACGAATTCATGCTCAACGACAGCCGCGCCCAGGCGCTGGTGGTGTCGGAACAACTGTTGCCGACCTTCGCGCCGCTGCTGGAGAAGGCGTCGGAAAAACTGCCTTTCCTGAAGCATGTGATCGTGTCGGGCAAGAATGTACAAGCGCACCTGTCGCTCACCGAACTCATGGGCAAAGCCGATGCGTCCTGCGCACCGGCTGCGACCACCTGTGACGACGCCTGCTTCTGGCTTTACTCCTCCGGTTCGACCGGCCAGCCCAAAGGCACGGTGCACATGCATTCGCACCTGATTCAGACCGCGGAACTTTACGCGAGGCCGGTCCTTGGCATACGCGAGGACGATCTGGTGTTCTCGGCGGCGAAGCTGTTCTTCGCCTACGGGCTGGGCAATTCACTGACCTTCACCATGTCCGTCGGCGCCACGGCCATTCTGATGGCCGAGCGCCCGACGCCGGCAAGCGTGTTCAAGCGCCTGCAGCAGCACCGGCCGACGATTTTCTACGGCGTTCCCACGCTGTACGCGGCGCTGCTTGCAAGTCCCGACATGCCCAAGCGGGAAGCGCTGAATCTGCGCGTGTGCACTTCGGCCGGCGAAGCGCTGCCTGCCGACATTGGCGAGCGCTGGACCAAACACTTCGGCGTCGAAATCCTGGATGGCATCGGTTCGACCGAGATGTTGCACATATTCGTGTCGAACCGGCCGGGCGAGGTGCGCTATGGCACGACCGGCAAGGCCGTGCCCGGTTATGCCTTGCGCGTGGTGGACGATTCCGGCACGCCGGTAAAGTTGGGCGAAATAGGCGAGCTGCAGATCAACGGTCCTACCAGCGCTTCGTGCTACTGGAACAACCGCGCCAAGAGCCGCGCCACGTTCATGGGCGACTGGACCCGCAGTGGCGACAAGTACACCGTGGACGAGGCGGGGTACTATACCTACTCCGGGCGCACCGATGATATGCTCAAGGTCGGTGGTATATATGTATCGCCGTTCGAGGTCGAGGGCGCGCTGCTGACGCATCCGGATGTGCTCGAGGCTGCGGTGATCGGCCAGGCGGATGAGGACCAGTTGATCAAACCCAAGGCATTTATCGTAACTAAAGCGGGTGTCGAGGCCAGCGCCGCGTTGGCCTCGCAGTTGCAGCAGCACGTGAAGTCCAAACTGGCGCCGTACAAATATCCGCGCTGGGTCGAATTCGCGAGCGAGCTGCCGAAGACGGCAACCGGAAAAATCCAGCGTTTCAAACTGCGCGCCAAGTCGCAGACGAATTCATAGCAGTTAACATTTAACCGAGGAGACTAACCATGATCACGAAAACACCGTTTGACCGGCGCGAATTCATCAAGACCGCCGCCGCCGTGGCGGGCGTCGCCAGCCTGCCGGGTTTTGCCTTTGCGCAAGGGGCAAAAGTCAGGATTGGACTGATGCTGCCCTACACCGGCACGTTTGCGCAGCTCGGTGTCGCCATTACCAACGGATTCAAGCTGGCGATAGAGGAAAACGGAGGCAAGCTCGGCGGCCGGGAGTTGGAATATTTTACCGTCGACGATGAATCCGACCCGGGAAAGGCGACGGACAATGCGAATAAGCTTGTCACCCGCGACAAGGTCGACGTGCTCGTCGGCACAGTGCATTCCGGCGTCGAGATGGGCATAGTGAAGGTCGTGCGCGAATCGGGCACGCTGCACATCAATCCCAATGCGGGTGCGGGCGCGGCCACGGGGGCTCTGTGCGCGCCGAACATATTCCGTACCTCGTTCACCAACTGGCAGCCTTCGTATCCGATGGGCAAGGTGCTGGCCGATCGCGGCATCAAAAAGGTGGTTACTCTCACCTGGAAGTACGGCGCGGGAGAGGAGGCCATCGAAGGCTTCAAGGAAGGCTTCACCAAGGCCGGCGGCAGCATAGTGAAGGAAATGTACCTGCCATTTCCCAGTGTCGAATTCCAGCCGCTGCTGACTGAAATTGCCTCGATCAAGCCCGACGCCGTGTTCGTGTTCTTTGCCGGCGGCGGCGCAGCCAAGTTGATCAAGGACTGGCAGGCAGCCGGCCTGAAGGGAAAGATCGGACTGTACGGCTCGGGCTTCCTCACCGACGGCATTCTCGATGCGGTGGGCGATGCGGCCGAGGGCATCGAGACCACGCTGCATTACGGCGACGGCATCGAAACGCCGAAGAACAAGACCTTCCGCCTCCATTACGCCAAGACCTACAAGCTGCAGCCCGATGTGTACGCGGTGCAGGGCTACGACGCCGGTCTGCTGCTCGTTGCGGGCATGAAAGCGGTGAAAGGTGACATGAGCAAGAAGAAAGAACTGTATGCGGCGATGGAAAGCGCCAAGATCGACAGCCCGCGCGGCGCATGGACGATGTCCAAGGCGCACAACCCGATCCAGGATATCTACCTGCGCAAGGTGGTGGGCAAGGAGAACAAGGTGATCGGCGTTGCGCACAAGGCGCTCGCCGATCCCGCGCGCGGCTGCAAGATGGGCTGAACCGCATTGCGGATTCGATGCGAAGCAGGAGGCCGGCGCAAGCCGGCCTTTTTTTGCCCCGGTCGCGTTCGCCTGCGCGATGGCGCGCGTCGGTTATATGCCAGCGCACAAGGCGCGTGAGTCGCATTCGAACGCCAGGGTACGAAGCGTTTATGGATATATTCTATTTTCGCTATTCTCTGGAAGCGACGCGGGATTGGGGCTAGAGTAATTACTTCCGTGCGCATTGAGGCGCCGCCGCAAGAGCGCCGGGAAATACCCGGCGCGCAAACGCCAAGGAGGGGAAGAATGCTCGAAGGCTGCGTGCCCTGGCCCGCCGAACAGGCGGCACGTTATCGCGCCCGTGGTTGGTGGGAGGGCATCACCATCGCGCAGATGCTCGCGCGACGTGCTGATCTCCATCCGGAGAAGACCGCCCTCGTCTGCGCCGAGCAGCGACTGAGCTACCGGAACTTGGTGGAAACCTCGGATCGACTTGCCTGCCGCTTTCTCCAGGCGGGCATCGCTGCGTTCGATCGGGTGGTGGTGCAACTGCCGAACGGACCCGAGTTCGTCCATGCCTATTTCGCACTGACGCGCATCGGCGCCATTCCGGTCATGGCGCTGCGCGCACACCGGCATACTGAGGTCCGCCACTTCGTGCGCGCGTCCGGAGCGACGGCGTACGTGATTCCGGATCGAATCGGCGCCTTCGACTATCGCGAGATGGCCGCCGAAATCCAGAGCGAATTCCGCGGCCTGCGCAGCGTGTTCGTGGCCGGCGAGCCGGCGCGGGGCCAGCGCGATCTGCGCGAGATGATCGCCGCGCCGATGTCGGCCGAGACGGCTCGTGTGGCCCTGTCGGCACTGGGCACTGATCCGTCGGAGGTGGCCACGATGCTGCTCTCGGGCGGAACCACCTCGCTCTCCAAACTGATCCCGCGCACCCACGACGATTACGTCCTCAACGCGCGGCTTTGCGGTCGTGCGGCCGGTTTCGACGAGAACACGGTGTTCATGGCGATCCTGCCCCTGGGACACAACTACAACCTGGCCTCGCCGGGAATGCTCGGCACCTTCTACTACGGCGGCAGGGTCGTACTGGCGCCCTCGGGCGACCCGGCGGCGGTGTTCTCCCTGGTCGAACGCGAGCGCGTCACTACGATCGCCGCCGTCGTTCCGTTGATTTCCAACTGGCTCAATTCGCCGGTGCCCGATGGTCACGATCTCTCGTCGCTGAAAGTGATTCAGAACGGTGGTGCGCGCCTGGCGCCGGAATTGCGCAGCCAGCTGCGCACCCGATTGGGCTGCATGCCGCAGGAAATCTACGGTACCGCCGAGGGACTGATCAACATAGTGCCCTTGGACGCCCCCGAGGAGTACCTGCTGCACAGCTCGGGCATGCCGGTTTGCGAGGACGACGAGATCAAGGTGATCGACGACGCCGGAAACGAACTGCCCGACGGCAGCCTGGGCGAGCTTGCGACCCGCGGCCCGTACACCATCCACGGCTACTACCACGCGCCAGACAAGAACGCCGAGGCATTTACCCCAGACGGCTTTTACCGCATGGGCGACATCGTGCGCAAGGACGGCCGCTACATTTACACCGAGGGACGCAGGAAAGACCTGATCAACCGGGGCGGCGAGAAAATCAGCTGCGAGGAGGTGGAGAATCTGATTTTCTCCCACCCGAAGGTGAAGGCGGTGACCCTGGTGGCCATGCCCGACCCGGTGTTCGGCGAGAAGGCCTGCGCCTTCGTCATCGCCAAGCCGGGACAGAGCCTGGAGTTCGCCGAATTGATCGGCTTCCTCAGGCAACAGAACATCGCCAGCTTCAAGTTGCCCGAGCGGCTGGAACTGGTGAGCGAATTTCCGGTGAGTCCCGTGGGCAAGATCCTGAAGCGGCAACTGCGCGAGAGGATCGCCGAGAAACTGGAGAACGAGAAGACGGGCGGCGCGCGTGTTTGAAGCGATGATCAAGGCGGCTGCGCAATGAAGATTCGCATCGTCGGTGGCGGCCCGGCGGGCCTCAGTTTCGCGGCGCTGATGAAGCGCGACGACCCCGCGCATGACATCGTGGTCTACGAGCGGGGTTCCCGCGACGCAACCTGGGGATTCGGCGTCGTCTTCTCCGATCGGGCACTGGAATTCCTGCGCGCCGATGACGAGGCCCTGTATCGGCTGCTTACGCCGCGGATGGAAACCTGGCCCAACCTGACCATCGCGCACAACGACACGCGCATCCCGGTCAGCGGCAATGGCTTTGCCGCCATCGGCCGTCTGCAACTGCTGTCCCTGCTCTACGCACACGCCGGGGCCCTGGGCGTGCGCATAGAGTTCGACAGCCCCGTGGATTCGCTCTCCGATAGTGCGCGCCTGGGCGGCGCCGACCTGATCGTCGGTGCCGACGGTGCGTCCTCGGTGCTGCGCCGGGAGAGCGCGCATCGCTTCGGCACCCGCTGCGACTGGCGTCCGAACAAGTTCCTCTGGTACGGGACCTCCCGCGTCTTCGACAGCCTGACCCTGACCTTCCGCCAGACCGAGCACGGCGTGTTCTGTGCGCATCACTATCGCTACAGCCCGATGATGAGCACGTTCCTGGTCGAGGTGGAGGATGAGACCTGGCAGCGCGCCGATTTCGGGTGCATGAGCCCGGAGGACACGGTCCGCCATTGCGAGCGCGTCTTCGCCGGGGAGCTGGGCGGCGAGCCGATCCTGTCCAACAATTCCAACTGGCGCAACTATCCGTCGGTCTGGAACGAGCGCTGGAGCTTCGACAATGTGGTGCTCCTGGGCGACGCGCTGCGCACCGCTCATTTCTCCATCGGCTCCGGCACCCGGCTTGCCATGGAGGACGCGATCGCGCTAAGGAAGGCCTGGCGCGAGCAGCGCAATGTTGCCGGAGCTCTGGCGCGATTCCAGGAACTGCGCCTGCCGCCGATGAAGAAGATCTGGGACGCAGCAAATGTGAGCCTGCGCTGGTACGAGCGCATGGGCGAACAGATGAAACTGCGCCCGGTGGAATTCGCCTATAGCTACATGACGCGCACCGGCCGTGTAAACCACGCCGAAATCCGCCACCGCGACCCTGAGCTGGCCGCGGCCTACGAGAAGCTTCATCCCGAGGCGAGCGCGGCATGAACGGATTGATGTCTAACACGATGCGGGGGAATGATGAAACCAGGTGAATTGAAACTGCCGTACCTGTTCCAGCCGGGGCAACTGGGCCGGTTCAAGATCAAGAATCGCATCAAGTATGGCGCCTGCTGCGTCTCCAATTACAACACCCGCGACGGTTTCATCACCGAGCGCGAATTCGCGCGCATGCGCGTCATCGCCCGCACCGGCTGCGGCATGATCACCAACCAGGGGGCTTATCCGGATCCACTGGGCGAGGGCAAGGCGTATTTCCGCCAGGTGGCCATTTTCGACGACAAGTTCCTGCCGCAGTTCGAACGCATCGCCGCCGACATCAAGGGCGAGGGCGCGATGGCGATCCAGCAGATCCTGCATGCCGGGCGCTATGGCGGCATCGACCTCGGCTATTGCATCCAGCCCTCGGACGTTCCCCAGACTTTGCCGCATTTCCGCCCGCCCAAGGTGATGACCAAGGTCGAAATCCGCGATTGCATCCGCCAGCACGCCGAAGCGGCCAACCGGGCGATACGCGCCGGATTCGATGGCACCGAGATCACCAGCTTCATGGGCTACCTGCTGGCCAATTTCAACTCGCGCTTCACCAACCAGCGCAGCGACGAGTACGGCGGCTCGATCGAAAATCGCGGCCGCTTCATGCGCGAACTCATAGACGGCATCAAACAGGCGACACCGGACAATCCGCTGGTGGTACGCCTGAACGGCGCCGAGCTGATGGACAAATGGGGCGGCAACAGCGAGGACGAATGTTTCGAGTTGATGCGGCAGGCCGCGGACGTGGGCGTGGACATGATCAGCGTTACCGTCGGCTGGCAGGAGGCGCCGGAATCGTCCATCGGCCGGGACATTCCGCCTGGATACTGGAATTATCTGTCCGAGAGGGCGAAAAGAACCTGCCCCAACACCGTGATTACTTTCGGCAATCGCCTGCCCGACCCGCGCATGGCCGACCAATGCCTGCGCGAAGGAATCTTCGACTTCTGGGAAGTCTGCCGGCCGCTGCTGGCCGACCCCGATTTGATTCACAAGGCGGCCGAGGACCGCCTGGACGAGACGCGCCGCTGCATCGGCTCCCTCAACTGCCTGTCGCGGCTGTTCCGCGATCTGCCTTATACCTGCACCATGAATCCGTCGCTGGGCCACGAGGTCGAACCCGAGTACCAGGTGACGCCGGCGACGGTGAAGAAGAAAATCATGATCATTGGCGCCGGCCCCGCCGGCATGGAATGCGCGATCACCGCCGCCAAGCGCGGCCACGACGTTACGGTATTCGACAAAGCCGAGCGCGTCGGCGGCAGCCTCTACGCCTACGCCATGAACGACCTGGCGCGGCCCGACGATCTGCTCTCTGTGATCTCGCATTACGAGGTGGTGGCGAAAAAGCTGGGCGTAGCGCTTCGCCTGAACACCGAGGTGCACGCCAAGTTCATGCGCAGCGTGCTGCATCAGTACGATGTCTGCGTCGTCGCGGCAGGAGCGCGCATCGACCGCGCGCCGTTCGAAAACATGGAAGGCGCGGATCTCATGGTGGACGCGCTGGAAGTGGCGCACGGGCGCATAAAGACCGGCAAGCGCGTGGTCGTGATCGGTGGCGGCAAGATCGGTCTTACTGTGGCCGAGGCATTGCGCAAGAACCAGGGTGCCGAGGTAACAGTGGTGGAGAAGGACAAGCGCATTGCCGGCGACGTCAAACCGTCGTTCAAGTGGCGGCACGCTTCCTGGGTGGAGGAGTTGGGCATAACCTGCCTGACCTTGACCCGGCCGGTTAAGCTGACGAAGGAGGGGGTGACCGTGCGCGACGGCAAGGGCGTCGAGACCTTTCTGCCCGCCGATACCGTCATCCTCGCAGGCGATTCCAAGCCGGCGCACGCGCTGTTCCACGAATTCGAATGGATGGTGGACGAATTGCACGGGATCGGCGATGCGCTGATCCCGCGCGGCCTGGAGCAGGCCATACAGGAAGGTTTCCGCCTCGGCGTCCGGCTGTGAGCGCGCTGCCCGAACCGGGCGCATGGAAGTCGGCGGCAGTGTGTCACCAGGAGTTGTTCGCCGCGCTCGAACCGGGCGCCCGCATCGGTCTGGTGGCGCGCGAGGCGCCGGGCACCATGTTGCTCTGGGAAACACGCGGCGCCGGTATCGAAGTCCGCAGCGCGCCTTTCCCTGGATTTTCTGCGAGCGGCGTCGACATACTGCTATCAGCCGATGCACAAGCCCTCGCAGCGATTCGCGCCGCTGACGATGCACATTTGTTCGCGGTATTGCGCGCAGGCATCCGTAGCGGTGCAGTCATCTGCTACATGCTGAGCCGGCGCTGCGTGTTGGAGGCGCAGGGATTCGAGGAACTGCTTGAAGCGCTGGGCTTCGCCTTCATGGGCGCTTGTAGATGATCTTCTTCAATCCCGCCGGAGCACCCGAGATCGCATGCGACACCTGCGGCTGCCGTTGGTTCGATCGCATGCGCGGCAGTTGCTACGAGTGCGGCGCGCCGGTCAGCGAGGAATCTCAGGCCGAATATCGTCAGGCTTTGGTAACATTCGCCCTGCGGCACAAGCAGGAGCCGAAGGAGACGTAGCGCAGTCATTTAGCTCTATCGGGGTCGGCTTCGACAAAAACATGGACGCAAATACTTTCCTGATTCAGGTGCTCAATGGCATCCAGTACGGCCTGCTGCTGTTCCTGGTGGCGAGCGGCCTGACGCTGATCCTGGGCATCATGGGCATCATCAATCTCGCCCATGGTACTTTTTACATGGTGGGCGCCTACCTCGCGTTTTCCCTGTCGCAGCATTTCGGCAGTCTGTGGCTGGCTATGGCGGGCGGCGTGGTGATCGCCGTGGCGATCGGCCTGGTGCTCGAATGGCTGCTGATCAGCCGGCTCTATTATCGCGATCACTTGTACCAGGTGCTGCTTACCTACGGCTTGATCCTGATCTTCGAGGAATTAAGAAGCGTGGTCTTCGGCGACGATGTGCACGGGGTCGCCGTGCCCGAATTCCTGCGGGTTTCCATCCCGCTTACCGAGACGCTCAGCTACCCGGTCTACCGCCTGTGGATGTCGGCTGTGTGCCTGGTGCTCGCCGTCGGTATGTACCTGTTGATCCAGAAAACGCGGCTGGGAATGATGATCCGCGCCGGCGCATCGAACCGCGAGATGGTGCAGTCGCTGGGGATCAATATCAATCTGCTCTACCGACTGGTGTTTGCGCTCGGTGTGGCGCTGGCTGCGTTCGCCGGCATGATCGCGGCGCCGGTGGCCTCGGTGTTTCCCGGGATGGGCAATCAGGTGTTGATCGTTTGTTTCGTGATGGTTGTGATCGGCGGCATCGGATCGGTCAAGGGCGCGATGCTTGCGGCGATCCTGATCGGACTGGTCGACACCTTTGGCAAGGTACTCACGCTCGACATCGGCGGCTTCGAAGTGCTGCCGCAAATGTCCGGCATGATGATTTACGTGCTGATGGCCGTGGTGCTGCTGGCGCGGCCCGAAGGCCTGTTCGGAAAGCGCGCCTGATGCGCGGCCTGCGCGCCGGCACGGTCGTTCTTCTCGCCTGCCTGCTGGCGCTGGCGCTGCTGCCCCTGGTCGCCGAGAAGTACTACATCCAGCTGTTCACCAAGATGATGATCATGGCGATTTTCGCCATGAGCCTCGACCTGCTGGTCGGCTTTACCGGTCTGGTGAGCCTGGGGCATGCGGCGTTCTTCGGCCTCGCCGGCTATGTGCTTGCGTTCGCCGCGCCGCAATACCAGGCGGCCGATCTGTGGCTGTCGCTGCCGCTCGCTATGGTGTGCTCCGGCCTGCTGGCGCTGATCATCGGTGCGTTGGTGCTGCGCACCTCGGGCATTTATTTCATCATGGTCACGCTGGCGTTTGCGCAAATGGTGTTCTTCCTGTTCCACGACACCAAGATTGCCGGCGGCGCCGACGGCATCTACGTCTACGCCAAGCCGGTGGCGGCCATCGCCGGCTGGGAGCCGTTTACCCTGGAAAACCACACGCATTTCTACTTCGTGGTGCTGGTCCTGCTGGCGCTGGTCTACGCCTGCCTGCGCCTGCTGCTCAATTCGCTCTTCGGGCGCGTGATCGTCGGCATAAGGGTCAATGAACCGCGCATGAAATCGCTGGGTTACCGCACGTTCCGTTACAAGCTCGTGTGCTTCGTACTGGCGGGCGCGCTCGCCGGCATGGCGGGCTACTTCGCCGCGGCACAGTTCGGCTTTGTCAGTCCTGAGACGCTTGGCTGGCATCAATCCGGCAGCGTGCTGATGATGGTGATTCTGGGCGGAATGGGTACGCTCACCGGCGCGGTGCTCGGGGCTTTCGCCATGATGCTGGTCGAACTCGGACTGCAGGGGCTGCCTGTCATCGGTGGGGTGGAAATCGCCAAACACTGGCAACTGCTCATGGGCGCATTCATAGTGTGTGCGGTATTGCTGCTGCCGCAAGGTCTTCTGGGTCTGGGAAAACTCGCTTCCCGCTTGCGCAGTAAACCGGCGGAGGCGCGGGATGGCTGAAGCGGTGTTGCGTACCGAGCGGCTGACCAAGCATTTCGGCGGACTCGCCGCGGTGAACGACGTGTCGCTGGAGTTTTTCACCGACCAGATTCACGCCGTGATCGGCCCCAACGGCGCGGGGAAGACCACGCTGACCAACCTGCTCTCGGGTGATCTGCCCTGTACCTCGGGGCGCATTTATCTGGATGGCGACGATATCGCCGGGCTTTCACCCGATCGCATCTCGCAGCGCGGCGTAGGCCGAAGCTATCAGAAGACCAATATATTTCTGCCGTTCACGGTGCTTGAGAACTGTCGCATCGCGGCGCAGTCGCGCCTGCCGAGTTCGATGCGGTTCATTCGCTCGGCGCACGCTTATCCGGACGTAGTGCTCGCGGCAAAGCGCGCGCTGGCCGAAGTCGGTCTGGAACACCGCGCGCAGGTGCAGGCCGCGGCGCTGTCGCACGGCGAGCAGCGCCAGCTCGAGATCGCCATGACGCTTGCCACCCGTCCGCGCATCCTGCTGCTGGACGAGCCGCTGGCCGGCATGGGCAGCGAGGATTCGACGCGCATGGTGGAATTGTTGCGGCAGCTGAAACAGGCGCATGCGATGCTGCTGGTCGAGCACGACATGGACGCGGTGTTCGCGCTTGCCGACCGGCTGACGGTGATGGTGGACGGCCGCGTGCTCGAATCCGGCGAACCGGAATTGATTCGCGCCAGCGCGGCGGTACAGGAAGCCTACCTCGGCACGGAGGAGCCATGAGCGAAGCCGCGCTGATCGACGCACGGGGCATACACACCTACTATGGCGCAAGCCATGTGCTGCACGGTGTGGATTTCGTCGTGCGCCGTGGTGAAACCGTGGGACTGATGGGCCGGAACGGCATGGGCAAATCCACCCTGCTCAGGAGCGTACTCGGCCTGGTGCGCCCGCGCCGGGGCGAAGTGCGCATCGGCGGTGTCGACATGACGCAGGCTGCGACGCACGCGATCGTGCGCCGGGGCATCGCCTATGTCCCGGAAGGGCGCGGTATTTTTCCCAACCTGTCAGTGCGCGAAAATCTCGTCATGGCGGCGCGCGCCGGCGCAGGCGGGGGGCACGACTGGACGTTCGAGCGCGTGATGCAGACTTTTCCGCGCCTCGGCCAGCGCCTGACTCACGGTGGTGCGCAGCTCTCCGGTGGCGAGCAGCAGATGCTCACCATCGGGCGCGCACTCATGACCAACCCGGACCTGCTGATTCTGGACGAGGCGACCGAAGGGCTGGCGCCGAAGATCTCGCGCGAAATATGGACCATTATCGGTCAGATCAAACAGGCGGGCATTGCCGCAGTGATCGTGGACAAGAACTTTGCCGCGGTTTCCGCCGTTGCCGACCGTGTCGTAATCCTGGTGAAGGGCGCGACGGTGTACGAGGGCAGCAGCGCCGCGTTGCGCGCGCAGCCCGATTTGCACCAGAAATATCTCGGCGTGTAACGCTCGCCGCGCAACTCCGTACTAGAACAGGACGCCGATCCGCGCGTCGATATTTCGTCCGGAATCAGCCGATGCGCAGCGGCGGAGCCGGTTTCTTCGGCTGCTTGGGTTTCTTCTGTTCTTTTTTTTGCCTGTCGCGATTGCCCATTGCCATTCTCCTGTCTAGGCGCCATTTCGAAGATTGTCTGTTAAAGCAGGCGCGATGCGTTTCCGCCTTCGCTGTCCTGCCGACAGGATAGCGCGAATCGGGGAAGTACTGGTAGCGAGACGGCGGTGCAAGGCGCGCCAGCCGCGGATCACATGACGCTGGTAATGCTACTTGATCGCCGCTTGCGCTTCGTTGGCGGACCGACGCTGGCGCTCGATCAGCTTGAGCATGGTATCCACCGTTATCGAACGGAAAGTCGCTTTGGCGATTTCGTCGACTTCCTCCATGACCGCGGCAATGGCGCGTCCGACCTCGCTCGACGCGTCGAATTCGTCGCTCTCGCCGGTGCGGGTGCTGATGTCCTCGAACAAATCGATCACGTCCATCAGCGTCAGGCGCCGGGCGTTGCCGCTGAAGCGGTAGCCGCCGCCGACGCCGCGCGCCGATTCAACCAGGCCGGCGCGCCCCAGTTCGCGCAGCACCTTGGCCAGGTGGTGGGTGGAGGCGCCGTATTTTTCGGCGATTTCCGCAGCCGATAGCTGCCGCCCCGGGTTGGCGGCGAATTCGAGCACACTGTAGAGCGCGAGGCTGGTGCCTTTTTGCAGTTTCATGATCGGTTCAAGGTCACAATCGGTCCAGATCCATTTCCAGCGGAATGAACTGGGCCGCCATCATGCCCTGGCTGCGGAAGAACGACAGCACCAGGCTGTTGTCGCGCGCAAGCAGGGTGCGTACCTTGTTCACGCCGCCGTGGCGAAAACCGTCGCAGATCGCCTCCAACATGCGCGTACCGACGCCGGCCAGGCGGGCGTCCGCGCGCACGCTCAGACCGAACACCCAGCCGCAGGGCGCGGAGCCGAATTCCCAGTCGCGTATTTCGCCGATAATAAAACCCTGTATGACATCTCCGGATTCGGCCACCAGAAACAGGCGCTGCCGCGTGCGCCCGCCGCCGTAGCGATGAAACAGTTCGTACCAGTAGTCCGTCTTTTCTATACCGGTTACTCCGGCGTCGATGGCGATTACCTGGCCCAGGTCGGCGGCCTCTGCCGGCCGTATGCGCAACTCAGGCGCTTCTGCGTTCTGCGCCTGAGCTTTGCTCACACCGCTTCCACGGCCTTGTCCCACGCCGAAATTCCTCTAAAAAGCTGATCTGGATCAAAAACAGTATTGAAGTACCAGATTACCATATAATTCGGTTTCGAGTCAGACTTGGGCTGTCGCCTGCGTCCGACGAACCTGGTGCGACCAGGCCGAAGGTGTTGCATACAACAAAAACCCGGCGGGTATGCGGTTGCGCATCCAACCACACTAAAGGAGGCATGATGAAATCCACGCAAGCAACAACCAGCATCAAGCGCGGCTTTGCAGCGATTGCGGCAACCCTTGCATTGTTTTCTGCGTCCGCCGTGGCGCAGGAGCCGATCAAGATCGGTGCGTTCCTGTCGGTTACCGGCGGCGCGGCATTCCTGGGCGATCCGGAACAGAAGACGCTCGAACTCTATGTCGCGAAAGTCAACGCCGCCGGCGGCGTTCTCGGTCGCAAGCTGCAGTTGGTTGCCTACGATTCTGCGGGCGACGCGGAAAAAGCGCGCACCTTTACCAAACGGCTGATCGAGCAGGACAAGGTAGACGTGATCGTCGGCGGCTCGACCACCGGTGAGACCATGGCTGTCGTGCCGCTGGTGGAAGCCGCCCAGATTCCGTTCATTTCCCTTGCCGGCGCGGTAGTGATCATCGAGCCGGTAAAGAAATGGGTGTTCAAGACTCCGCATACCGATCGCATGGCGTGCGAAAAGATTTTCATCGACATGCAGTCGCGCAAGTTCTCCAAGGTAGCGATGATTTCCGGTCCTGGCGGTTTCGACAAATCGATGCACGGCCAGTGCCTGGGCGTGGCGAAAAAATACGGCATTGAGGTCGTCGCGGACGAGACCTATGGTGGCGGCGATACCGATATGACAGCGCAGCTTACCAAAATCAAGAATACGGCCGGGGTGCAGGCGGTTCTCAACGCCGGATTCGGACAGGGGCCGGCGATAGTCACCAAGAACTACCGCCAGATCGGCATCACCATGCCGCTGTACCAGTCCCACGGTGTCGCATCGAAGGAGTTCATCAAACTCGCCGGGGCTGCTGCCGAGGGCGTGCGTCTGCCGGCGGCGGCCTTGCTGGTGGCCGATGCCCTGCCTGCCAGCGACCCGCAACGCTCGGTGGTGGTGAACTACAGAAACGAATACGAGTCGCACTTCAAGTCCGAGGTGTCAACCTTCGGTGGCCATGCCTATGACGGTTTGATGATCGTGGTCGAGGCGATGAAAAAGGCTGGCGGCACAGACAAGGCGAAGGTGCGCGACGCCATCGAGGCCACGCACGGCTTCATGGGCACGGCGGGCGTATTCAACATGTCGGCGACCGACCATATGGGCCTGGACCTGAGCGCGTTTCGCATGCTCGAAGTCAAAGGCGGCAACTGGACTCTGGTCAAGTAAGCAGCGTCCGGCAGCAATGGGGAAGGTGGGCGAGACATGAGCGCACAGTTCATGCAGTATCTGCTCACCGGCCTGACGGTGGGCGCGATCTATGCGCTGGTCGCGCTCGGCTTCTCCATCATATTCAACGCCAGCCACGTGATCAATTTCGCCCAGGGCGAATTCGTAATGATCGGTGGCATGGCGAGCGTTTCGTTCACAGCGGCGGGCCTGCCCTACCTGCTGGCAATTCCGCTAGCTATCGCGGCGGCGGCGCTGGTCGGCCTGGCGCTGGAGAAGTTTGCGGTTGAGCCGGCGCGCGGCGCGTCGGTGGTGACACTGATCATTATCACCATCGGCGCGTCGATTTTTCTGCGCGGGCTGGCAATGGTGATCTGGGACAAGCGGTTGCATCCGCTCAAGCCTTTCACCGGCGATACGCCGATCGCAATAGCGGGCGCTACTATCCTGCCGCAGAGCCTGTGGGTGCTGGGGGTGACGCTGGCGATCGTGCTTGCGCTGTCCTGGTTTTTCGGCCGCACGCTGCTGGGGAAGGCAATGCTGGCAACGTCCCACAACCGCCTCGCGGCGCAGCTGGTGGGCATCAACGTGCGCAGGGTATTGTTTCTGTCGTTCGGTCTGTCGGCGGCGCTGGGTGCGGTTGCCGGCATCCTGATCGCGCCGATCACGACTACCTCCTATGATGTCGGTGTAATGCTGGGGCTGAAGGGTTTCGCCGCGGCGATTCTCGGCGGCCTGGGGAGCGGCGTCGGTGCAGTGGTCGGCGGTCTCGTGCTGGGCATCGCCGAAACCATGAGCGCGGGCTATCTGTCCTCCGCGTACAAGGATGCCATTGCCTTCGTGATCATCCTCGCCGTGTTGTTTTTCATGCCGAGCGGATTATTCGGCAAACGCGACGGCGAACGCGTTTAGGGCCATGTTGTCGCGCCTAGCCTCGCCGCGTACCGGAGGACTCCTGGCGCTCGCAATCGTTATCGCGCTGTTGCCGCTCGCGCTGGCCAACAAGTACTTCTACGATATCGCGGTTCTGGTGGGCCTGAACGCGATCGTCTGCGTCGGTCTGAATCTGCTTATCGGTTACGCCGGGCAGATCAGCCTCGGCCATGCCGGATTTTTCGGTCTGGGCGCTTACGGTTCGGCCATCCTCGCGTCGCGCTACGGCTGGCCGCCGCTGGCGGCGATGCTCACCACTACGCTGGCGGTGGCGGCGCTAGCCTACCTTGTGGGCCGGCCGATCCTGCGCCTGAAAGGCCATTATCTCGCCATGGCCACGCTCGGCATGGGGATCATCGTCTACATGGTCATCACCACCGAGGACAGATTCACCGGAGGACCCGATGGCATTGCGGTGGTGCCGTTCAGCATCGGCGGGTTCGTGCTGCAGGGCGAGCGCATCTGGTACTGGGTCGTCGGTGTCCTGCTGCTCGCCGCGGTATGGCTCGCGCTCAACCTGATCGAGTCCCCGACCGGCCGGGCGCTGCGCGCGCTGCACAGTTCCGAAGTCGGCGCCGAGGTGGTCGGGATCAACGCGGCCGAACACAAGTTGCTGGTGTTCGTGATTTCCGCGGTGTTCGCTTCGGTTGCCGGCAGTCTGGCCGCGCACTACTCCGGGTTCGTTACACCGGGCAAGGTGGCGTTTCTGCATTCGATCGAACTGGTTACCATGGTGGTATTCGGCGGCATGGCCTCAATCTTCGGCGCGGTGGTCGGCGCAGCCGCGCTCACCACCCTGCCACAGCTGCTGACGGTGTTCGAGGACTACGAAATGATGGTGTTCGGCGCGGTGATGATGGGTACCATGATTTTCTTGCCGCGCGGCGTGGTGCCGAGCATGGCGCGATTGTTCCAGACTCGGCGCAACGCGAGTTCCGATGACAGGGCGGGCAGCGCATGAGCCTGCTCAGCGTCGAAGGCCTGGGAAAGAAATTCGGCGGCGTGAGCGCCGTGGACGATTTGAGCTTCGACATCCGGCCCGGCGCTGTGTACTCGATCATCGGCCCTAACGGTGCGGGCAAGACCACCCTGTTGAATCTGCTCACCGGCGTGTACCAGCCTTCCTCCGGGCGCATTGTTTTCGACGGGCACGATATGACGGGGCGTGCGCCCTATGAATATGCGCGCCAGGGCATCGCGCGCACGTTCCAGAATCTGCAGGTGTTCTTCAACATGAGCGCGCTCGAAAATGTGATGGTGGGACGCTATCTGCAGGAGCGCAGCGGGCTCGCGCGCGCGCTGCTGCGCGCGCCAGGCTTGGTGCGCGCCGAGCAAGCATGCCGTAATGAGGCGGCGGAATTGATGCGTTTCGTCGGCCTGCAGGACTACCTGTCGGCTGCGTCCGACGCGATGCCCTATGGCGCGCTAAAGCGCCTTGAAATCGCGCGCGCGCTTGCGACCAGACCGAAAATGATGCTGCTCGACGAGCCCGCCGCCGGCCTCAATCCCACCGAGGCGCTCGAACTCGACGACCTGATCGGCAGGCTCACCGGCCGTGGCATAACCGTGGTGCTGGTCGAGCACAATATGCGGTTGGTGATGGGTGTGTCCGATCACATCCTGGTACTCGATTACGGGCGCAAGCTCGCCGAAGGCTCGGCGCAGGCGGTGCGCAACGATCCGAAGGTGATAGCCGCATATCTGGGAGGCGAAGTATCGCCGGACAGCACCTATGGCGAAACCGTCGCGGGCGCCGTTGCACAGGCGGTGGAGATGCATCGATGATGCTCGAAGTCGAAGGGCTTGGCAGCCATTACGGTCGCATTCCTGCGTTGAAGGGCATCGAGCTGCACGTGGGCGAAGGCGAATTGGTGGCCCTGGTCGGCGCCAATGGCGCAGGCAAGACGACGCTGCTGCGTGCGCTCTCGGGCGTGCAGCCGGTGAGCGCGGGACGGGTGCGCTTCGAGGGCGCAGACATCACCGCCGCCGCTCCGGACAAGCGGGTGCGCCTCGGCATTGTTCAGGTACCCGAGGGACGGCAGGTGTTCGCGCCGCTCTCCGTCGAAGACAATCTGCGTCTGGGCGCATATCTGCGCAGCAAGGCGGAAGCGGCAGTGGGGATCGAGCGGGTGTACGCGATGTTCCCGGCACTGAAACAAAAACGCCGCGAGCCGGCCGGGGCGCTCTCAGGTGGACAGCAGCAGATGCTTGCCATGGGGCGCGGGCTGATGGCGCTGCCGCGACTGCTGTTGCTCGACGAGCCCAGCATGGGGCTGGCGCCCAAGTTGGTGGAGGAGATTTTCGCCTGCGTGCGCGCGCTGAAGACCGCCAGGACCACGATATTCCTGGTAGACCAGAACGCGCGGGCGGCGCTGGCCGTCGCCGATCGCGGCTATGTGCTCGAGACCGGCCGCGTCGTGCTCTCCGGCAGCGGCGCTGAATTGCTCGAAAACGAACAGGTGAAAGAGGCTTACCTTGGCATGTGAGCCCGCGGGATTTGCACCGGAGTTAATTTGGATCAAAGTCTGGCGACTGGCTCTGTGTTTGGATTGGCACCCAGGGGCGGCGAACCTGAAACAGCGGGGGGATAGGCGATGAATGCGCACAAGGCGGGATTGAAATGAACGCGCCGGAGAAGGCGGCTACGACGCTCACGTCGTCCGGAAAGCGCGCGACCTACTGCTACCAGTGTGTGGCCGGTCCGGATTTGCTCACTGTAAGAGTTGTGGACGGCGTCGCCACGGAGGTGGAGCCGAACTTTGGTGCGTGCAGCGTGCATCCGGGCGGCGGCAAGGTGTGTGTGAAGGCCTACGGCCTGATTCAAAAAACGTACAACCCGAATCGCGTGCTCACGCCGATGCGGCGCAGCAACCCGAAAAAAGGCAGGGACGAGAATCCGGGGTTCGTTCCCATTTCCTGGGACGAGGCGCTAGACACCATTGCCGCCAAACTGCGTTCTGTCAGGGAGGCCGGCCTGCTCGACGCGTCCGGTTATCCCAAGCTCGCCGCGAATTTCGGCGGCGGCGGCACACCGCAGTCCTATATGGGCACGTTCCCGGCGTTTCTCGCGGCCTGGGGGCCGGTCGATATGGGATTCGGTTCGGGGCAGGGCGTGAAATGCACCCATTCCGAGCATTTGTACGGCGAATTCTGGCACCGCGCGTTCACCGTGTGCCCGGACACGCCGATGTGCAATTACGTTATCTCCTGCGGCGCCAATTCAGAGGCGTCCGGCGGCGTGGTCGGCGTGTGGCGCCACGCCAATGCGCGCGAGCGCGGCATGAAGCGGGTGCAGATAGAGCCGCATCTGTCGATCACCGGCGCCTGCTCGGCCGAGTGGGTACCGATCCGGCCCAAGACCGATCCCGCGTTCCTCTACGCGCTGATCCATGTGATGCTGCACGAGGCCGGGCGCGAACGGCTCGACATCGAGTTTCTGAAGCAGCACAGCAACTCGCCCTATCTGGTCGGCGCAAACGGATTCTTCCTGCGCGATGCGGCGACGAAGAAGCCGTTGCTGTGGGATACCAAGCGCAATGCGGCGGTCGCGTTCGACACCGCGGGCTGCGATCCCGCGCTCGAAGGTGATTTTTCCTGCGATGCAATCGAGATCGGAGCGGACGGGGCGGTGCTGGCGCAGGGTCGCCTCGAGGGCAGCCCGTCATTTGCCAAGCTGGTCGAGCACATGCGGCCGTACTCACCCGATTGGGCCGCCGAAATTTGCGACGTGCCCGCCGCGACCATGCGCCGCGTCGCCAACGAGTACCTCGACCACGCGCAGGTCGGGGCCACAATTGAAATCGAAGGTAAAACGCTGCCTTACCGCCCGGTGTCGGTGAGTCTGGGCAAGACTGTGAACAACGGCTGGGGCGGCTTCGAGTGCGTATGGGCGCGCACCCTGCTCGCGGTGCTCATCGGGGGACTGGAAGTCCCCGGCGGCACACTCGGCACGACGGTACGGCTGAATCGTCCGTTGTCGGAGCGGCACGAGAGCGTGACACCGGGGCCGGATGGTTTCATGCACTACCCGATGAATCCCACAGACCGCGAGCACTGGAGTTCGCGGCCGAACATCCGCAACGCCTACCGCACCATGGTGCCGCTCGCCGCCAACGGGCCGTGGAGCCAGGCGCTCGGGCCAACGCACTTCTCCTGGATGTTTCAAAAAGAGACACCCAAGGGTCTGCCGACCGTCACATTGCCCGAAGTCTGGTTTGTCTATCGCACCAATCCGGCGATTTCCTTCTGGGACACCAAGGGCGTTTCCGCGACCATGGCGCGCTTTCCATTCGTGGTCGCGATGGCCTATACACGCGACGAAACCAACCACATGGCCGATATCCTGCTGCCGGATGCGACCGACCTGGAGAGCCTGCAGTTGATTCGTATCGGCGGCTCCAAGTACATCGAGCAGTTCTGGGAGCACGAAGGCTACGCATTGCGCCAGCCCGTCGTCGCAGCGCAGGGCGAGGCGCGCGATTTTACCGATATCGCCACAGAGCTTGCGCGCCGCAGCGGCCTGCTGGAGCAATACAACGCCGCGATCAACCGCGGCGCCGGCGGCGTGCCGCTCAAAGGCGCGAGCTGGGATTTTTCGCTCGATCCCGCACGCGTCCACGACCGCGACGAAATCTGGGACGCGGTGTGCAAAGCGGCCAGCGCCGAACTGAGCGAGGGCAAGGAGGTGCATGACCTCGCCTGGTGGAAGGAGCACGGCCTCGCCACCAAACCGTTCGCGCACGCCGACTGGTATCTGTTTCCCACACTGGCCAGACAGGGCCTGCGTTTCGAACTGCCGTATCAGGAGCGGCTGTTCCGGATCGGAAAAGAGCTCGGCAACCGCCTGCACGAAAACGACATGCACTGGTGGGACGAGCAGCTGTCCGAATATCAGACGTTGCCGAAGTGGAAGGATTTTCCCGGTATTTGGGAAAAGTCCCTGCTGAAAATGGGCGGCACGACCAAGGATTTTCCGTTCTGGCTCATCACTTCACGCAGCATGCAGTACTCCTGGGGCAACAACGTCGGCATCCAGATGATCCGCGAAGTCGCCGACAACATTTCAGGCCATCGCGGTGTGATCATCAACACCGGCACCGCAGAAAAATTCGGCATCACCGAAGGCGACCAGGTCGAGATCGCCACGCCGTTGAACAATGTCAGCGCCAGGGCCGTGGTGCGCCAGGGCATACGCCCGGATACGTTGCTGCTGATCGGACAGTTCAGTCACTGGGCGACGCCATACGCCAAGGATTTCGGCGTGCCCAGCATGAATTCGCTGGTGCCGATGTCGCTGGAGCTGACCGATGCCACCGGCTCGGGCGCCGATGTGGTGCGCGTGAGCCTGAAACGCACCGGGGGTGAAAAATGACCCGCTGGGCTATGGTCGCCGACCTGCGCCGCTGCGTCGGCTGCCAGACCTGTACCGCCTCATGCAAGCAGGCCAACGCGACGCCGCCCGACGTGCAGTGGCGGCGCGTGCTCGACATGGAGGTGGGCGAGTACCCGGCGGTGAAGCGCGTGTTCGTGCCGGTCGGCTGCATGCACTGCGACGATCCGCCGTGCATGCACGTCTGTCCGTCCACCGCTACGAAGAAACGGCCCGACGGCATCGTCACCATCGACTACGACCTGTGCATAGGCTGCAGTTATTGCGCGGTGGCCTGTCCCTATCAGGCGCGTTACAAAACCGATCGCGCGAGCTTCGCCTATGGCAAGCCGACTGCGGCGGAGGAGCAAGGCTTCGACCCCAAGCGGCTGGCAGTGGCGACTAAGTGCACTTTCTGCGTCGATCGCATCGATGCGGGACTGGCAAAGGGACTGAAGCCGGGCGTCGATCCGGAAGCAACACCGGCCTGCGTCAACAGCTGCATTACGCAGACGCTGAGCTTTGGCGACATCGAAGACCCGCACAGCAATGTTTCCGGACTGCTCGCCGAGAACCAGTACTTCCGCATGCACGAGGAACTGGGTACCGGACCCAGGTTCTATTACGTGTGGGATAAGAAGGAGGCGGAGGCATGAACGACAACTTCGGACCCAATCCATGGCATCAGACCAACTGGGACTTCCGCGCAGCATTCAATTTCATATTCGGCGGCGCCGGCGCTGGCCTGCTGGTGGTCCTGGCTTTTTCCGGCCTGTCCGGTGATGTGCTGCGGGTGGAGCTTCTGCTCGGCATGGCGCTGATCGGCGCCGGACTGCTCTCCGTCTGGTTCGAAATCGGACGGCCGCTGCGGGCGCTGAACGTCGGATTCAACCCGTTCACCTCATGGATGACGCGCGAATCGTTCGTCGCCGGTCTGGTGTTCGCATCGGGCTTGGCCGCTGCCTGGCTGGCGAGCCGCTCGCTGGCACAGGCCGCCGCACTGGCGGCACTGCTCTTCGTCTATTGCCAGGGCCGTATCCTGCAGGCATCCAAGGGCATACCGGCGTGGCGCGTGCCGGCGCTGATATGGCTGATCTTTACCACCGGTCTCGCTGAAGGCGCCGGCGTGTTCGTCGCTCTGGCGGCGTTGTTCGACACTCCCGCGAGGGGCGCGCTCGGCTATTTTTCGCTGGCGTTGATCGCGCGCGCATTCGCCTGGTCGACATATCGCAGCGGTGTAGCGAAGAGCGCGGTGCGCGCAGCGCTCGCAGTGCTCGACCGGTCAGGAAAAATGCTGATCCAGTTCGGCACCATCGCACCGCTGGCGCTGCTGCTTGCCGGCTGGTTTGTGCCGGACATCGCGCGTGTCGCGGTGCTGCTGGCCGGCGTCGCCGCGCTTGCGACCGGATGGCAGTTCAAATTCGTGCTGATCGTGCGCGCCGCCTACAACCAGGGTTTCGCACTGCCGCACCTGCCGGTGCGCGGCACCAGATAAACAACCGCGGCCGCCGGACCGGCGGCGCAAACGGAGTCTCGTCCATGCAAAGTCCGACCGATCCAGTTTCCGGCGCGGCGTCGCCGCGCTCAGGTGCCGCTGCGATATTCGCGCAGGCCGCGGCAGCGGGGCGCGACGCGCTCAGCCGCGCCGAACTGGGTGCACTGCTATCCGGCCTTGCCCTAGAATTGGGCGGTGAAGTGGCGCCGAAGCCCAAAGCGGACGCGCCGGATGTGCGAATCAGTCTGAACAATACGCGCGAATTCGGCATGGTTCTGAGTGCCGGATTCGGCGGGTTGGATGCCGAACTCGACGAAAGCAATTACAGGAAGGATCGCGCGTCGGTCTATGCAGCCGTCGAATTGACGGATGCGGATGATTTTCTCGAATTGTTTAAACGCACGCTTGCCTATCAGAAGCTGAGCAGTTTGGCCAAACGCGAGGGATCGCCGCAGCCCGATGCGCAACTCAGGGACTGTTTCCAAAGGTTGCTTGCACTGGCGCGCGACTACGCACCGGGTAATTCCGCGGCAGCCATCATGCTGCAGGCTCTCGAACTCGATCCGGTGCAGGTCGGAAAGAAACTGGTGGTGTTGGATGCGCGGTGCACGTTCGGCGCGCCGGTTACAGCGCGACTTGGTCGTCCGATTCACAAGATCGACAAGCTGCTGCATCCGGCCTCGATCGGCATTATCGGCGTATCCGCCGGCAGCATGAATTTCGGGCGGATTATCCTGCGTAACCTGATGGGCAGCGGCTACAGCAAAGAGCGGCTCACCATCATTCGACCGGGAGAAAAAGAGATCGACGGCGTGCGCTGCGTCGAGAGCCTGAAAACGCTGGAACACAAACTCGACCTGCTCATCGTCGCGGTCGCCGCCAGTGCCGTCTACGCTCTGGTGGATGAAATCATCGAGACCGATTCGGTGGAATCGGTGATGCTGATTCCAGGCAGCCTGGGCGAAACGAAAAAGAGCCGGGAACCCGCCGCGGCACTGGCGCAGAGGATCAACGCCGCGCATGCATCGGTCGGCGGCGGCCCGATTTTTCTCGGCGCCAATTGCCTCGGCGTGGTGTCGCATCCGGGTTCCTACGACTCCTGGTTCATCCCGCTGGAGCGCCTGCCCAAGCCGCAGAAGAAGAAAGAAAGAAATTCAGTCATGTTGAGCCAGAGCGGGGCCTTCATGATCACGCGCCTGAGTCAGAGCCCGTGGCTCGATCCGCGCTACATGCTGGCCCTGGGCAACCAGACCGACCTTACCCATGGCGACATGCTCAATTTCTTTTGCGAACGGCCGGAGATCGAAACCATCGGAATTTACGTCGAGGGGTTCAAGGACCTGGACGGGCTAGATTTCGTCAAGGCGGTGCGCAAGGCCGTACTCAAGGGCAAGCAGGTGGTGGTCTACAAATCGGGCAAGACCGCGCCCGGAGCGGGCGGGGTCATGGGGCATACCGCGTCGATAGCCGGCGGTCCGACGCTGTTTGAGTCCGTCGTGCGCCAGGCCGGCGCGATAGTCGCCGAGGATTTCACCAGCTTCGATGATTTGTTCTATATCGCCGGAGCGCTGCACCTTAAGAAGATCCACGGCAAGCGCCTAGGCGCCATCAGCGGCGCCGGATTCGAGGCGGTCGGCATGGCCGATTCGATCGAGTCGGATCATTTTTCGATGGAAATGGGCGAACTGGAGCCGGCCACGGTAAAGCGTGTGGAAGAGATTCTCGCGGTGAAAAAACTCGATGCCCTGGTGGAAGTCCGAAACCCCATCGACATCAATCCCGGCGCGGACGACGAAGCGCATCTGCAGATCACCGAAGCATTTCTGCAGGATCCAAATATCGACGCGGTCGTCGTCGGACTTGACCCGACCGCGCCGTCGGTGCGTGCGCTGGCGGAAAGCAAACTCCGGCCGGGCTACGACATCAGCGACCCGAAGAGCACGGTGCACCTGATGCCTCCCATTGTCGATCGCAACGACAAACCTATCGTCGGCATCGTCGATGGCGGCAAGCTGTACGACGCGATGTCCGCGGCGCTGATGGACCAGGGCGTATGCGTGTTCCGCAACAGCGCACGCGGCACCAGGGCGCTGGTGCGCTACTGCGAGGCACGCAGATATGCTGAAAGCCTGCGTCAGTGCCAAGCCAGGAATTGAACCGGAACCGACCGATACAACACGAGGAACCCGCATGAGCGACACACAGCAAACCGGACTGACTGCAACGCGCCGCGTCGACAGCGACGCTATGGGTGCAGC
>QYQC01000078.1 GCA_007280315.1 Betaproteobacteria bacterium
CCCGGATGGGTCGCATGGCGCGACGCACTGGCAGCCGCGCGCGTGCCGGGTCCGCACCTGGCCGGACCCGAGGATCTGGCTGCGCTGCCTTACACCTCGGGCACCACCGGACATCCCAAGGGCTGCATGCACACGCACCGAACGCTCATGGCCACGGTCGCGCTTGCCGGTGTATGGTCGCGCAGCTCGCCCGACGATGTTTCGCTGGCGGTGGTGCCGTTCTTTCATGCCACCGGCATGCAGATGCTGATGAACGCCAGCATCTACGTTGGCGCGGCCATCGTGGTGATGACGCGCTGGGACCGCGAACTCGCGCTGAAACTGATCGAGCGCCACCAGGTGACGAGCTGGATCAATATTCCGACCATGGTGATCGACCTGTTCGCTAGCCCGAACCTGCGCGCGGACAGCCTGAACAGCTTGCGCGGCATTTCGGGCGGCGGCGCCGCCATGCCCGAAGCCGTGGCCAAACGCCTGTTCGAACTCACCGGCCTCGAGTTCTGCGAGGGTTACGGCCTGACCGAGACCGCCGCGCCCACGCACAGCAATCATCCCAGCCGACCCAAACGCCAGTGCCTCGGCATTCCCATCTGCAACACCGACGCGCGCATCATCGATCCGACCACGTTCGAGGAACTGGGACCGGGAGAGACCGGCGAAATCATTTCTTCCGGCCCGCAGATTTTCACCGGCTACTGGAACAATCCGGAGGCAACCCGGGCCGCCTTCATCGAACACGACGGCAAGCGCTTCTTTCGCACCGGCGATCTCGGCCGCTACGACGAGGAAGGCTATTTCTTCATCGTCGACCGTCTGAAGCGCATGATCAACGCCTCCGGCTTCAAGGTCTGGCCGGCAGAGGTGGAGGCGATGATGTACGCGCACCCGGACATTCAGGAGGCGTGCATCATCGGTGCGCGCGACGCCTATCGTGGCGAGACGGTGAAGGCGGTGGTGGTGCTGAAGGCGGCGAGCAAGGATAGCGTTCGCGCCGAAGACATCATCGATTGGTGCAAAGGGCATATGGCCGCGTACAAATGCCCGCGCAGCGTCGCGCTGGTAGATGCGCTGCCCAAGTCGGCGACCGGCAAGGTCATGTGGCGCGCATTGCAGGAACAGGAATTGGCAGGCAACTCGACACCCGCATGAGTTGTAGTCGATGGGATTGGTAGTTCTTCGGAGACAGGATGATGTCGGAACGATGGAAGAAGCGCCCCCCAGGCTCGAACTGGGGCGAATTCGGCCCGGACGACGAGCGCGGCCGCATGAACCTGATCACGCCGGCGAAAGTGCTGCAGGGCGTGGCCGAAGTAAAGACCGGGACGCGCTTCTGTCTGTCCTTGCCGCTGGATTATCCGGGCGGCAACAAGATCAACCCGCGCCGGCGGCCGCCGCGGCGCTTTGCCACCGACCGCGCCGGCCGCGCCAATTTCAATTTTCTGCTGTCCGGCGAAAATTCGCGGCACACCGACGTGGTCTGCGACGACGGCGTGCTGTTGTGGCTGCAGTATTCGACGCAGTGGGACAGCCTCGCCCACATCGGCTCGCAGTTCGACGCCGATGGCGACGGCGTGGCCGAGACCGTGTTCTACAACGGCTGGCGTGCGGGCGACGATATCGTCGCGCCGCAGCACAATCAGGTGTCACCCTGGGGCTGCTTCGAGGGCAGCGAGGCGAGGCGCCTGGGCATAGAGAACATGGCCGAGAGCTGCGTGCAGGGTCGCGCAGTGATGATCGATCTCAACGCGCATTTCGGCCGCTGCCGCAAGGCCGTGGGCTACGAGGAATTGATGCGTGTGATGGAGGCCGACAAGGTGGAGGTGGAGCAAGGGGACATGGCCTGCTTTTACACCGGCTGGGGTGACGTAATCATGGAAATGGGAGGCGAAGTCGACCTGCAGAAACTCGACGCCGCCTACCTCGGCCTGGACGGGCGCGACGACAGGCTGCTGCAATGGATCAGCGACAGCGGCGTCGCCGCGCTGATATCGGACAATTACGCGGTGGAGCTGCTGCCCGCGCCGGAGCGGCCGGGCCGGCATCCGGCGATGCCGCTGCACGAACACTGCCTGTTCAAGCTGGGCGTGCACCTGGGCGAGATCTGGTATCTCTCCGAACTGGCGCAATGGCTGCGCGCCCACGGGCGCAACCGCTTTCTGCTCACCGCGCCGCCGCTGCGATTGCCCGGCGCCGTGGGCTCGCCGGCGACACCGGTGGCGACGGTATAAAAAGAATGCTGATGATCATTGTTGGAGCTGAGCCATGGAATTGAACAATGCAGTTTGCATCGTGACCGGTTCTGCCAGCGGCATCGGCGCCGCCAGCGCCGTCATGCTCGCCGCCAAAGGCGCGCGCGTAGTGGTCAACTACAGCAAGAGCGAGGCGGCGGCACGTGCCACGCTGAAGGCATGCGAAGCCGCGGGCGCGCGGTTTGGAGGGGAAGCGCTGCTGGTGAAGTCGGATGTGGCCGAGGACGCGGATTGCCGCCGCCTGGCGCAGTCGGCGTTGGACAAGTGGGGCCGCATCGACGCGCTGGTGAACAACGCCGGCGCGACCAAGTTCGCCAATCATGCCGATCTGGAGGCGCTTTCGGCCGAGGATTTTCAGCGCATCTACGCGGTCAATGTCGTCGGCGCCTACCAGATGGTGCGCGCCTGTGCCCCTGCGATGAAAAATGCCGGTCGCGGCGCCGTGGTCAACGTGTCGTCGATCGCAGGCAAGAACGGCATGGGATCGAGCATTGCCTACGCCGCCTCCAAGGGCGCGCTGAATACGCTCACCCTGTCGCTGGCGCGCGCGCTCGGCCCGGAAATCCGCGTCAACGCAGTCTGTCCCGGTTTGATCGACACCAAGTGGGTGCGCGACGGGTACGGCGCGCGCTTTGCGGCGGTTGAGGCGCGCTATCGACAGGGCACCGCGCTTGGCCGCCTGGGCACGCCCGAGGAAGTCGCGGGCGTCATCGTCTGGCTGATCGAAGGCGCCGACCTGGTGACCGGCGAGACCATCATGGTCGACAGCGGCATGCACATGGGTTTGATCCCTCCGAAAATTTAACGGTTTCGATTTGCGTCGAAAACAGGATTGGTCATCGATGAAAATTATCGAGCTTTCCACAATAGACGACAAACGCACTTCGAAAATGTCATTCCGAGGGCAATGCCCGAGGAATCTGCTTTTGTGTGCAATAAAAGCAGATTCCTCCCTGCGGTCGGAATGACAATTGTCGGGTGAACCTCATAACGAATTTCGGAAAGATCATTAGATGAAACTAAATCAGCTTGGCGAAAGCGATCTGCACGTCACGGAAATCTGTCTCGGCACCATGACCTGGGGCGAGCAGAACAGCGAGCGCGACGCGCATCTGCAGCTCGATTTCGCGCTCGATCACGGCATCAATTTCATCGACACCGCAGAAATGTACCCGGTGCCGCCGGGCGCCGGCACCTACGCGCGTACTGAATCCTTTCTGGGTACCTGGCTGGCGAAACAGAAGCGCGACCGGCTGGTGCTGGCGAGCAAGGTCGCTGGGCCGGGGCGGCGCGACTGGGTGCGCGGCGGCCGCACGGCGCTCACGCGCGAGAACGTCACCGAAGCGGTAAACGACAGCCTGGCGCGGCTGCACACCGACTATCTAGACCTGTACCAGATCCACTGGCCGGGGCGAAACGTGCCGATGTTCGGCGTCACCCGCTTCGATCCGTCCAAAGAGACGCCGGGCGTGGCCATTCTCGATCAGATCGAAACCATGGCTACATTGATCAAAGCGGGCAAGATCCGGCATTACGGCTTATCGAACGAAACCACCTGGGGCCTGTGCGAATTCCTGCGTCTCGCACGCGCGAACGGCCTGCCGCCACCGCTGACGATCCAGAACTGCTACAGCCTGGTGAACCGCATGTTCGACGGCGATCTGGCCGAGGCGAGTTTTCGCGAACGCGTGCCGCTGCTCGCCTACAGCCCGCTCGCCATGGGCATGCTCACCGGAAAATTTGCGGGTGGCGCGATGCCGCCGCGCTCGCGCCTGGGCCGCTACGCCGACTTCGGCGAGCGCTACAAGCGCGATCTGGTGCGCACTGCGGCCGACGAATATTGCCAGCTGGCCAAGAGCCGCGGGCTCAGCCCGACCGAATTGGCGATGGCGTTCGTGCGCACGCGCTGGTTCGTCGCCTCCACGATTATCGGCGCAACCGACCTGGCGCAACTGAAGCAGAACCTCGACAGCGTCAAAGTCGAACTCGATGCCGATACGCTGGCGGGCATCGACGCCATTCACCGGCGCTATCCCAACCCGTCGGCCTGATCGCGACGGCGCATCATGGCAGCGACGCTACCGCCCGCGCAGGGCGGCACTGGACAGGGGGAGGCGCCGCGCGCGCATGCGCTGCCGCTTGCGGGAATCCGGGTGATCGAGTTCGCGCACATGGTAATGGGCCCGGCGTGCGGCCTGGTGCTTGCCGATCTCGGTGCCGAAGTGATCAAGATCGAACCAGTGGAAGGCGACAATACGCGCCGCCTGAGCGGCACCGGCGCCGGCTTCTGGGTCACCTACAATCGCAACAAGAAAAGCCTGGCGCTCGATCTGAAGTCGCCCGCGGGTCTGAAGATTGCGTTGCAACTCCTGTTGACGGCGGATGTGATTACCGAAAATTTCCGCTCCGGCGCTCTGGAGAAACTCGGTCTTGGCTACGAGGCGGTGAGGCAGCTACGGCCCGAAATCATCTACTGCTCGCTTAAGGGTTTCCTGCCCGGTCCGTACGCCGGGCGCACGGCGCTGGACGAAGTGGTGCAGATGATGGGAGGTCTTGCCTACATGACCGGACCGGAAGGCCGCCCGTTGCGCGCGGGCGCCTCGGTGAACGACATCATGGGCGGCATGTTCGGCGCCATTGCGATTCTTGCCGCATTGCATGAACGCAGCAGCACCGGCCGCGGACAGCTGGTGCAAAGCGCGCTGTTCGAGAACAACGTATTTCTGGTGGCGCAGCACATGATGCAGTACGCCGTCACCGGCAAACCCGCAGCGCCCATGCCCAGCCGCCTGTCCGCCTGGGCCATCTACGACGTGTTCGACACCGCCGACGGGTCGCAGCTGTTCGTCGGCGTGGTCAGCGATACGCAATGGAAGGCTTTCTGCGAGCGTTTCGACATGGCCGAACTCGCGGCGGACGCGACACTCGCCACCAACAATCAGCGCGTGCACGCGCGCGAGCGCCTGCTGCCGCCGGTGCGCGCGCGATTCGCGCAAATGCGCAAAGCGGAATTGATGCAGGCGTGCGAGCGCGCCGGCCTGCCCTATGCGCCCATCGTCAAGCCGCAGGAACTGTTCGAGGATCCGCATTTGAACGCGTCGGGTGGATTCGCCGAAATCACCCTCGAGGATGGTCGCGCGGGCAGGGTGCCCAAGCTTCCGCTCGAAATGGATGGTCGCCGCTTTGGCGCCGAGCTCGACGTGCCGGCGGCGGGCAGCCACACGCGTGAGCTGCTGGCCGAGCTCGGTTATGCCGAAGCTGAAGTGGAGCAGCTTGCCGCGACCGGCACGATCGGCGCTCCAACCTGATACACGTCAACAAGCCCATTTCACGAGCAAGGACATCCGCGCCGCGCGCGCCATTAACGCGCCCGGATTTGAATTTTCCGCAGCGGACCCCATGTAGAATGCACTCATGGCGGAAATAGTCACCTTGCTCATTCTGGCAGTGCTTGTCTGGCTCTGGTTCGACAGCATGCGCGCGCGTGAGCGCGCGCTGGCATCGGGTAAGCGCGCGTGCGAGCGCGACGGCCTGATGTTCCTCGACGAAACGGTGGAGTGCGTCGCGCTCGGCGTGGCGCGCAATGGCGACGGGCAGGTGGCGCTGCGCCGCACCTACGGTTTTGAATTCAGCGACACCGGCAACAACCGCCGCAGCGGCAGCGTGGTCATGCTCGGAGGGGAGGTGGAGTCGCTCTACACCGAGCCCTACCTGATTCAATGAGCAAATGGGTCGAAGGCAAGGTGGTGGCGCAGAAGCACTGGGCCGGGCTGCTGTATTCGCTCAAGGTCGAGGCCGAAGTTGCGCCGTTCCAGGCAGGGCAGTTCACCAAGCTGGCGCTCCCGGTCGACGGCGCCATGGTCGGGCGTCCCTATTCCTTCGTAAACGCGCCCTCGGTGCGGCCGCATGAATTCTATTACGTGGTGCTGCCCGATCATCCGCTGACGCCGCGTCTGGCCAAACTCGAAGCGGGCGACACCGTTTTCCTGGCGCCAACCGCGAACGGTTTTCTCACGCTGACCGAGGTGCCGGAGGGCGAGCACTTGTGGTTACTGGCTACCGGCACGGCGTTGGGTCCGTTCCTGTCCATCCTCGGGACCGAGGCGCCGTGGCGGCGGTTCAGCCGCGTGGTGCTGGTACATGCGGTGCGCCGCGTCGAGGAACTGTGTTATCAGGACGAGATACAGTCGCTGCTGGCGCGCCACGCCGGAAAGTTCGCGTTCGTGCCTTTCGTCAGCGGTGAATCCAACGATTTTGCCCTGGACGGGCGCATTCCCAGGGCGATCGAAGACGGGCGGCTGGAACACAGGGCCGGCGTCAAGCTGGAAGCGCAGTCCTCGCGCCTGATGGTCTGCGGCAATCCGGCGATGGTCGCCGACACGGTGCAGGCATTGCAGCAGCGCGGAATGAAAAAGCACCGCCGGCGTGATCCTGGGCAGATCAGCGTGGAAAACTACTGGTAAGCATGCTGCGACGTCTGCTGCAATCCGCATTCCTTCTGCTGGCCCTGGCTGCGCTCGCCGGCTGCGGCGGCGCGCGCATCGCCTACAACAATGCCGATACCGTGGTGCGCTGGATGGCGGACGATTATTTCGCGCTCGAGGGCGTACAGGACGACGAGTTCAAGGCGCGCCTGGCGCGCTTTCATGCCTGGCACCGTAACCAGGAACTGCCGCGCTACAGCGCATTGGCGGCGAGCGCAGGCGAAAAGCTCGCCGACGGGCTGACCGAGCAGAAGTTGGAGTGGGCCTGGGACAGCGTCATGGAACGCTATCGCCACATGGCGCGTCGGGCGGCGCCGGAACTGGCGGCGGTACTGGTCACGCTGACACCGGCCCAATTCGAGCAACTGGAAAAGAAGTACGCCAAGTCCGACGCCGAGTATGCGAGGAAACACCTGAAGGGCGGCGAAGCGAAGCAACGCGAACGGCGCGAAGAACGCAACCTCGAACTGATGCGCGAATGGTTCGGCGCTCTGTCCGATGAGCAGGAAGCGCGCCTGAAGAGCGCGAGCGCCAGGTTGCCGCAGCTTGCCGCGCTGCGTCTGCAGAACCGGCAGCGGCGCCAGCGGGAATTCGTCGAACTGCTGAAGACCCACCGCAATCCCGCGGAACTCGAGCCCGGGCTGCGGCAGTGGCTCGGCAACTGGGAGCACGGCGCGGCGCCCGATTACCTGCGCCTGTCGCTACAGTATCGGCGGGAATATATGCAGATGCTGCTGGAACTGGACCGCTCTCTCGCCCCGGAACAGCGCGCCCACGCGGTGGCGCGCCTCAACGACTATTCGCAGCTGTTCGCGGCACTCGCCGGGCAGGGCAAGCTGGCGCGCAGCGGCGCTGACTGAGACGGCCGGCGATGCGCCGCGATATTCTGCATTTTTCGCACGCCAACGGTTTCCCGGCCAGCTGCTATCGCAAATTCTTCGGCCACCTGGAAGCGGACTTCCGCATCAGCAGCATCAACTGCATCGGCCACGATCCGGCCTATCCGGTAACCGATGGCTGGCCGCATCTGGTGGCGCAGCTGATCGACCATATATCCACCCATTGCCGCGTGCCGGTGGTGGGCGTGGGACATTCGCTCGGCGGCTATCTTACTTTCATGGCCGCGGCGCAGCGCCCGGAACTGTTCAAGTCCATCATCCTGCTGGATGCGCCCATCATCGGCTATTTCAAGGGCACGGCATTCGGCATGCTCAAACGCCTGGGACTGGCCGACCGCATCACGCCCGCCCACGCGACGCGCGAGCGGCGGCGCGACTGGCCCTCGGTGGCGGAGATGGAAGTGCATTTCCGGCGCAGAAAGATCTTCCGCCATTTCGACGCTGAATGCCTGCACGATTACGCTGCGCTTGGCACTGTCGCCGAGGGCGGGCGGATACGGCTGCTGTTCGACCCGGAAATCGAGTACCAGATCTATCGCTGCGTGCCGCACGACATGGTCTATTACGGCAACCGGCTCAAGCTGCCGGCCGGGTTCATCGGCGGTCGCCACTCGAACGAAGTGCACCGCGTGGGCCTGGCGCATACGCGCCGCAGCTTTTGCGTCAAACGCATCGAGGGCGGGCATCTGTTTCCGTTCGAGCGGCCGCATGCCGCGGCGGAGGCGGTGCGCCAGCTCGCCGCCGAACTGCAAGCCGGCTGAATTTGCCCGGATCCGGGGGCCAATACGGTCGTGCTCAATGACTGGCTCGCCCCTGAAATGAACGTCGCCGCCGCTGCCTAGACCATGTCCCTGCGCCGCTGTTCGATGATCTGTTCGAGCAGCAGGATGTTGCGCCTGACGCCGTCCATGTTCGGGTTGACCTCGAGCGCACGCTGAAAATAGGTGAGCGCGCGCTGGTAATCCTCGAGCCGGAGGTAGAGCTGGCCGTAGCCTGCCAGGGCGCCGAAGTGATTCGGGTTGCGCTTGATTACCTGGGCGCAGTCGGCGAGGGACTTGCGGTTTTCGCCCAGCAGGTAATACAGCGTGGCGCGCTTGTTCCAGCCTTCGGCAAACCCGGGTCTGAGCTGGATAACGCGGGTGAAGGTGGCGATGCTCTTGTGCAATTCTCCGCCGTTCATCTGCGCAACGCCGGTCTGGTACAGCTTGTCGACGCGCGAATCCCCCGAGCGGCTCCAGATCTGCCACGCCGCCTGCTCTGCGCGCTCGCGCGTCGTCTCGTCTTCATCGTGCAGCGCGCGCAGTAGCACCGGGGTGTCGGCCATCACACCGACCTCTGCCAGCCGCAGGGCAGCCTGGCTGCGCACCTGCGCGTCGGCGTGGGAGAGTGCCTGCAACGCCTGCTCGCGGCTCTGCGCCTGTGCGCGGGCGTCGGTCGCCCCGGCCAGGAACACCAGCGACAGCAGAACGCCCAGCAGCCATTGCCGAATCATCAAGGTAGACCTCCGGTGTCGTGGAGTGCGCGTCGTGCCAGGGGCTAATCCGGTTTCATGCCCATTGTGCAGCACGAATCGCGCAAACGACAAGGGCGGCACGAGGCCGCCCTTGTCGTTTGCTTAAAAAAATCTTACTTCAGGTGCTTGCTGACCAGTTTGGTCATCTCGAACATCGAAACTTGTTTCTTGCCGCCGAACACGTCTTTCAGCTTGTCGTCGGCGTTGATGTTGCGCCGGTTCTTGGCGTCTTGCAGCTTGTTCTTCTTGATGTAGGCCCAGATCTTCTTGGTCACTTCAGTGCGGGGCATCGGACCCGCGCCGATCACTGCGCCGAGGGACGCGCTCGGGGTCATCGGTTTCATGAACGCCGCATTGGGTTTACGCTTGACTTTAACTTTAGCCGGTTTTTTGGTTGCGGTTTTCTTGCTTGCGGTTTTCTTGCTTGCTGCCTTTTTCTTTGTGGCCATGAGTTTTTCCTCTCCTAAAGTGATTGACGGCGACTGCGCTTGCTCTCGTGCGGAACACGCAGCGGCAGAATGAATCAGCCTGTGCAATTTGTCAATCGGTATCGCGCAGAAATTTACTACGGGTAACTCCCACTAGCCTCGGTGCGATTGTTCCCGGTCTTCTATAATCCAGCCTTTCTCCCGAACCGACCGATACACTGTTCCGGGCATCCGCCGGGCAGGCCCGCGTCACCCGAATATGAAGAATACGAAGAAGAACGTCGCCCTGCTTGCCGGCTGCCAGGCGATGCTGTTCACCAACAACGTCACCCTGATTTCGTTCGCGGCACTGGCGGGATTCTCGCTTGCCGAGAACAAGATGCTGGCGACGCTGCCGGCCACGGCCTATGTCGTCGGCGCGGCGCTGACCACGCTGCCGGCGTCTTTCTTCATGAAACGCTTCGGCCGCCAGACCGGATTCCAGCTCGGGACGGCGACGGGCATCCTGGGCGCAGCGGTGTGCTGCCTCGCGCTCTGGCTGCACAGCTTCTGGCTGTTGTGCGCGGGGGTGCTGGTGCTGGGGGTGTATAACGCTTTCGGTCAGTACTACCGCTTCGCCGCAGCCGACGCGGCGAACTACGATTTCAAGGCGAAGGCGATCTCACTGGTGCTGACCGGCGGCCTGGTCGGCGGCATTATTGCGCCAGAACTGAGCAAATACACCAGGGACATGTTCGCCGTGCCGTTTCTCGGCGCCTATGCCTCGCTCGTTGTGTTCTGCCTTATCACCATGGTGCTGCTCGCCTTTATCCGCATTCCTGCGCCGAGCGAGGCCGAACGCGATGAGCCGGTGCGGCCGCTGGCGCAGATCATGAAGCAACCCGGGTTCATCGTCGCGGTTACCGGTTCGGCCCTGGGCTATGGCGTAATGAGCCTGCTGATGACGGCGACACCGCTGGCGATGGGGCTGTGCGGCCATGCCTACAGCTCGGCGGCGACGGTGATCCAGTGGCATGTGATCGGCATGTTCGCCCCCTCGTTCTTTACCGGTTCCCTGATCAAGCGCTACGGCGTGCTGAACGTCATGCTTACCGGGGTGGCGCTGGAGGCCCTGTGCGTTGGAATCGCCCTGTCGGGGGCGTTGGTCGCCAATTTCTGGTGGGCGCTGGTCGCGCTTGGCATCGGCTGGAATTTTCTCTATGTTGGCGGAACGACCCTGCTCACCGAGTGCTACCGCCCGTCGGAAAAGGCCAAGGCGCAGGGCATGCACGATTTCCTTGTATTTCTGACCACGGCAACCTCGTCTTTTTCCTCCGGCCTGCTGATGAACCGCAACGGCTGGGACATGCTCAACTACGCCGCGTTGCCGGTGCTCGGCGTGATCGGAGCGGCGATCGTCTGGCTCGCGCTGCAGCGGCGCACCGCGGCCATCGTCTGACGCGCGAGCGGGCTATTTCAAAAAAGGGGGTGCAATGGCTATCGATCCGCAAATGCGCTCGGTGATAGCGCGTATCAACAGCTCGGGCTCGCCGCCGTTCTACACTGTCGGCGCGATCGAGGCGCGCCGCTTGTACAAGGAGGCGCGCGCATTTCTCAGCCCGCCCGTTCCAGAGGTGGGCGCGGTGCGCGACCTCGCGGCGGGCGGCCCGGCGGGCCCGATTCCCCTGCGGTCTCTGATCCACATCTGACGCTGCCGACGATCTCCTCGGTGTAGATCTCGGGGGGCGCGGTCTCATTAAGAAAAAA
>QYQC01000200.1 GCA_007280315.1 Betaproteobacteria bacterium
CACCTGCGTGACGGTTTGAACATTCATCGCGGCAAGGTGGTCCACCCGGCTGTGGCCAAATTATAACTGAAGACGCCCTCGCCATACTCGCCTCGCATCGCCAAGCTAACCGCGTTGCATAGCCGCGCGTTACTGCGCCCTGTACGGCGAACACTCGTAGCCGAGCGCCATGGCCACAGCCGGGTGGACCACCTTGCCGCGATGAATGTTCAAACCGTCACGCAGGTGCACGTCGTCGTCCACTGCCTGCCGGTAGCCTTTGTTCGCCAGCTGCAGGACAAACGGCAGCGTCGCGTTGGTCAAGGCCTGCGTCGAAGTGCGCGCGACGCCGCCGGGCATGTTGGCCACGCAGTAATGCACCACGCCATCGACAACATAGGTTGGATCCTGATGTGTTGTTGCCCGCGAGGTTTCCAGACAGCCTCCCTGGTCTATCGCCACGTCCACAATTACCGAACCGGGGCGCATCAGCGAAAGCATGTCGCGCGAAATCAGCTTCGGCGCTGCCGCGCCCGGAATCAGCACGCCGCCGATCACCAGGTCCACCTCGGGGAGGTGGGCGCAGATATTCTCGCGATTGGACACTTCGGTAAGCAGACGTGGACCGAAGTCGTTGTCGATTTGTGTCAGACGCGGCAGCGAAATATCCATGATCGTGACTTGCGCACCCATACCCATGGCGATGCGCGCCGCATTGATGCCGACAACACCGCCGCCGAGCACCAGCACGCGCGCCGGAGGAACACCGGGAACACCGGAGAGCAGCACCCCCAGACCGCCCTGCGCTTTCTCGAGTGCGTGCGCGCCGGCCTGAATGGCCATGCGACCGGCAACTTCCGACATCGGCTTCAGCAGCGGCAGGCCGCCGTGTTCGTCGGTGACGGTCTCATAGGCGATGGCGACGCAGTCCGAAGCCATCAGTCCTTTGGCCTGATCAGGATCGGGGGCCAGGTGCAGATAGGTGAAAAGTATCTGGCCAGGGCGAAGCTGCCTGTATTCGACCGGTTGCGGCTCCTTCACCTTGACCACCATTTCCGCGGTCGCAAAGACTTCCGCGGCAGTTCGTACGATGGCGCCACCGGCCTTGAGATACATGTCGTCGCCAAAGCCGACGCCGGCGCCGGCCTGGGTTTCGACCAGTACGGTGTGTCCGGCGCGGACCAGCGCCGCGACACCGCTAGGCGTAAGCCCGACACGATATTCGTGATTCTTGATTTCCTTGGTTACGCCAACCTGCATATCTAACTCTCCGTTTTAGGCTGTTTGGAACAGTTTGGCATCGCCTGTAATACGTTGGTACATGCGCAGGCTGATTGACGACTGTTTTAATATAAAATCGAGCCTATCTTAGCTCACATGCACGCCACAGGTATCCGTTCGACATTCGCTCAGCGAGGCAAACAGCATGGCACAGATGATGAAAGACAAGGTGGCGGTGGTAACCGGCGCAGGCGGCGGCATCGGCCGCGAGTTCGCCCTGCTGATGGCGGCCGAGGGCGCCCGCGTGGTGGTGAACGACATCGGCGCGTCGGTAAGCGGCGAAGGCAAAGATGCCGGACCGGCACAGCAGGTCGTAGAAGAAATTCGCGCCAAGGGCGGCGAGGCCGTGGCTAATACCGACAGCGTTTCCGCCTGGCTTGGCGCCAACGCGATCATCAAGGCGGCCATCGACAATTTCGGCCGCATCGATTGCATCGTGAACAACGCCGGCATCCTGCGCGACCGCATGTTCTTCAAAATGAACCCGGAGGAATGGGGCGCAGTGATCGATGTGCACCTGAACGGCACCTTCTTCGTCAGCCGCGCCGCGGCCACCTATTTCAAGGAACAGGAATCCGGCGCCTACGTGCACATGACCTCAACCTCGGGTCTGATCGGAAACATCGGTCAGGCGAATTACGGCGCGGCCAAGCTCGGCATCACCGCACTGTCGAAAATGATCGCCATGGACATGGCGCGCTACCACGTGCGCTCCAACTGCATTGCGCCCTTTGCCTGGAGCCGCATGATCGGTTCCATCCCCGCCGATACGCCGGAAGCCAAAGCGCGGGTGGACAAGCTGAAGACCATGGAAGCCGCGAAAATCGCCCCACTTGCAGTATTCCTGGGTAGCGACGCCGGCAGCGATGTCAGCGGCCAGGTGTTCGCGGTACGTGCAAATGAAATATTCCTCATGAGCCAGCCGCGCCCCCTGCGCTCGGTGCATCGCGACGGCGGCTGGACCGCGCAAAGCATCGCCGAGCATGCGATCCCCGCAATGCGCGCGGGATTCTACGCGCTTGACCGGTCACAGGACGTGTTCACCTGGGACCCTGTCTGAGTAGCCCTGCTTCTCCACTATTTAACAACTACCAAAGCTCCGACACGATGGCTATCGATTACGACAAGATCAAGAACTGGCCCTTCCCCGAGGTCGAGCAAACGTACACCACCAAAGACAGCATTCTCTACGCCCTGGGCGTGGGCTACGGCCACGACCCCATGGACGAGGCGCAGCTGAAGTTCGTCTACGAGAAAAACCTCGTGGCGGCGCCGACCATGCCGGTGGTGCTGGGCTATCCCGGCTTCTGGATCAAGGACCCGGCAAGCGGCATCGACTGGGTGAAAATCGTCCATGGAGAGCAGGCGTTGTCGATTCACCAACCCATTCCAGCGGCGGGCACCATCGTCGGCCGCACGCGCATCAAAGCCATCGTCGACAAGGGCAAGGACAAGGGCGCACTGCTGGTGCAGGAGCGCAGCGTCGTCGACAAGGCGAGCGGCGCGCTGCTTGCAACGCTGGCGCATACGACGTTCTGCCGCGGCGACGGCGGATTCGGCAAAGGCGACGAAGCGCCACCCCCGCCACCGGCAGTACCTGAGGGAAAACCGGATGCAATCTGCGACCTTCCCACCCTGCCGCAGGCGGCGCTGATCTACCGCCTATGCGCCGACCCCAACCCGCTGCACGCCGAGCCGGCGGTGGCGAAGGCCGCGGGCTTTCCGCGCCCGATCCTGCATGGGCTTTGCAGCTACGGCGTCGCCGGCCATGCGATCCTCAAGACTTATTGCGGCTACGATCCGGCGAAGCTCACCGGTCTGTCGTTGCGCTTTTCTTCTCCCGTATTTCCCGGCGAGACCATACGTACCGAAATGTGGAACCGGGGCGGCAGCGTTTTGTTCCGTTCCCGCGTCCTCGAACGCGACGTAGTCGTGCTCAATAACGGTGTCGCCACCATCACCGCCTGATTTTCACCAAGAGCCTCCATGCCCCGACCGCTTTCGCACATCCGTGTGCTCGATCTTTCCCGCGTCCTCGCCGGACCCTGGGCATCGCAGAATCTGGCCGATCTCGGCGCCGAAGTGATCAAAATCGAACGTCCCGGCACCGGTGACGACACGCGCGGCTGGGGACCGCCCTGGATCAAGGATCGCGACGGCAAGGACACCAGCGATTCGGCTTATTTCCTCTCCTGCAACCGCGGCAAGAAATCCGTCACCCTGGACATTTCAAAGCCGGAAGGACAGCAGATCGTGCGCGATCTGGCGGCGCAATGCGACGTGCTGATCGAAAACTACAAAGTCGGCACCTTCGCACGCTACGGCCTCGGCTACGAGCAACTGCGCCAACTCAACCCGAGGCTGATCTATTGTTCCATCACCGGCTTCGGCCAGTCGGGTCCGTATGCGCCGCGGCCCGGCTATGATTTCGTGTTCCAGGGCATGGGCGGACTGATGAGCATTACCGGCGAGCGCGACGATCTGCCCGGCGGCGGGCCGATGAAAGTCGGTATCGCCATTACCGACATCATCACCGCCATGTACGCCAGCCTGGCAATCACCGCCGCCATTGCACATTGCGAACGCGGCGGCAGCGGCCAGTTCCTCGACATGGCTCTGCTCGATTCCATGGTCGCCTTCAACGCCAATCAGATCAGCAACTACTTCGTCTCGGGCGATATTCCCAGGCGCTACGGCAACGCCCACGCCAATGTCGTGCCCTACCAGGTGTTCCCGTGCCAGGACGGGCACATCATTCTCGCGATCGGTAACGACAGCCAGTTCGCCAGTTTTTGCAACGTCGCCGGCCGGCCGGAATTGGCAGCGGACCCGCGCTTTCGCCTGATGTCGGGGCGCATCGTCAACCGCGGCGCGCTGATTCCGCTGATTGCGGACATCATGCGCACGCGCGGCATGCACGAGTGGATCAAGGTGCTGGAGGCCGCCAACGTTCCCTGCGGTCCGATCAACAACATGCAGCAGGTATTCGAAGATCCGCAGGTGCAGCACCGCGCATTGAAAGTCGAAATTCCCACTGCGGCGGGCCCGCCCAGCCCCAGCGTGGCCAGTCCGATGCGCTTTTCAGAAACACCGGTCGAATACACCGTGCCGCCACCGACCCTGGGCCAGCACACGCGGGAGATACTCCACGGCCTGCTCGGCATGGAACAGACGGCAATAGATGCGCTAGCCGCCAAGGGTATCGTCTGAATCATGGTTGAAACCGATGCGTGTCCCTACGCCGGTCTGAACATACTCGACCTGAGCCAGGGCATCGCCGGTCCCTACTGCGCCGCCTTGCTCGGACAGCAGGGCGCGAAAGTAATAAAGGTCGAACCACCGGCGGGCGATTGGATACGGCTCATGGGCGGCGGCAAGGAGGGCATGAGCGCGCTCGCCGTGGTCAACAATCTGGGCAAGCGCTCGATCTGCATCGACGCCACGCAGACGGAAGGACGCGCTCTGATACTGGCCATGGCACAGCGCGCCGATGTGCTGGTGGAGAATTTCCGCCCCGGGGTGATGACCAAACTCGGGCTGGACTACGCCAAGCTCGCGGCGAGCAATCCACGCATCATTTATTTGTCGATCTCCGGATTCGGCGAATCCGGCCCCTACGCGCACAAGCCCGCCACCGACTCGGTGCTGCAGGCGATGGCCGGCATGGCGCTCGCCAATCGCGATGCGGCCGGCCAGCCGCGACGCTTCAGCATCATGGTGCCGGACACCGCGACGGCGCTATATGCGGCGCAATGCGTCGGCGCGGCGCTGTACGCGCGCGACGCGCAACCGAATCGCAGCGGCCGCGGCAGGCATGTGCAGGTATCGCTGGCGGAATGCTGCGCGGCGTTTCAGGCCGGCCCCATCCTCGACGATTTCCTTTTCGCCGGCGAATTCAAGCCGCCAATCACCGTGCCGGCAGGCGTATTCGCGACGCGCGACGGTCATGTGGTGCTGGCGACGCTGCGCGAAACCATGTGGCAGGGTTTGTGTCGCGCACTTGAGCGCGAAGAATGGCTGGCCGAACCGCGATTCGCCACAGCCGCACTGCGCGCGCGCGTAGGTGAGGAAATCAATCGTCAGGTTGCGGCCGTTATCGCCGGCCGCGATACGAGTGTATGGGCGGCGCTATTCGATCAGCACGACGTGCTGTTCGCGCCGGTGCAGGGTTACGCGGCCCTGCGCGAAGACCCGCAGATGCGCCACATGGGCTACTTCGGCGAAACCGACCAGACCCCTTACGGCAAGCTGCCGCTGCCGCGGACTCCAGGCAGCGTGCGCTCAGGCACCTTGCCATCGGCGCCGCGCGCGGGCGAACATACGCGGGAAATACTGCGCGAGTTTGGATACAGCGCAGAGGATATCGACGCGATGACGCGTTCGGGAGTCGTCAGTCACGTGGAGCCTGCGGCTATTTGAATTACGGACGGGCTCGAAGCCCTTGATTTCCTGCGCCTCGTCCGCGGTGGCCGCGTCTACGCAATCGGGAATCGCCTGGCCGAAGCGATGGCGCATATCCTTTTTCAGCGTCCCTTCCACTGCGGCTTGCGCTTGGCCACGAATGCGTCTATGCCTTCCTGCGCATCCTCGGCCAGCATATTGCAGGCCATCGTCTCGCTCGCCAGCTCGTAGGCGTCGTCCAGGCCCATCTCCAACTGGCGGTAGAACATCTGCTTGCCCGCCTTGATCGCGACCGGCGTTTTGGCGAGAATCGAGTCGGTCAGTTTTCTGATCTCGGCGTCGAGTTGTTCCGTCGCAACCACGCGGTTGATGAGGCCGCGCGCAAGCGCCGCCGGCGCATCGATGAAATCGCCGGTAAGCAGCATTTCCATTGCCTGCTTGCGTCCAAGGTTGCGCGCCAGTCCGACTGACGGGGTCGAGCAGAACAGGCCAAGATTCACGCCAGATACGGCGAAGCGCGCATTGTCGGTTGCCACCGCCAGGTCGCACATCGACACCAGCTGGCAACCGGCCGCGGTAGCGATGCCGTGTACGCGTGCGATCACCGGCTGCGGCATGCGCACCAGGGTAAGCATGAGTTTGCTGCACTGGCGGAACAGCGCCTTCTGGAACGCCTTGGTCGCATCCGAGCGCATTTCCTTGAGATCGTGTCCGGCGCAGAACGCCTTGCCGGCGCCGGCCATGATCACCACGCGCACGCCCTGGTCCGCGGCGATACGCTCGAGTTCGACCTGCAGTTCGCCCATCAGCGCCTGCGACAGCGAATTGAACTGCGTCGGCCGGTTTAACGTGAGCGTTACTACGCCGCCCTCGTCCCGCCGCAACAACAACTGCTCCGTCGTCACCGCATCGGTGTTTGCATTCATACTTTCCGCTCCTGTGTTTCGCGTCTCACTCTACCCTCACCCCTTGCCCCTCTCCCGGAGGGCGAGGGGAACGTCGTGAGCCGCCGCGCGGCGGCTCCTAATCGATGGCCTGCGCCGATTTTGCTTGTTGGCGCAGAATAAATTTCTGGATCTTGCCGGTCGAAGTCTTGGGCAACTCGCAGAAGATGACAGTCTTGGGAACCTTGAAACGCGCCAGATGGCCGCGGCAATGCTCGATCATTTCCTGTTCTGTGACCGTGGCCCCTGCCTTCAGTTCGACAAAAGCGCAGGGCGTCTCGCCCCATTTCGGATCCGGCTGCGCCACCGCCGCCGCAGCGAGCACCGCCGGATGGCGATACAGCGCCTCCTCCACTTCGAGCGAGGAAATATTCTCGCCGCCGGAAATGATGATGTCCTTCGACCGGTCTTTGATCTTGATGTAGCCGTCGGGCTGCATTACCGCGAGATCGCCGGAATGGAACCAGCCGCCGGCAAAAGCTTCGCCGCCTGCCTTGGCGTTCTTCAGATAGCCCTTCATGGTGATATTGCCGCGGAACATGATTTCGCCCATGGTTTCGCCGTCTGCCGGAACCGGCTGCATGGTTTCGCCATCCATCACCGCGAGGCCCTCCTGCATCAGATAGCGCACACCCTGGCGCCCGTTGCGTTCGGCACGCTTGCCGATGTCCAGTTCATTCCACGCCTCGTGTTTGGCGCACACCGTCGCCGGACCGTAGGTTTCGGTGAGGCCGTAGACGTGGGTCAGATCGAAACCGATCTGCTCCATTCCCTCGATCATCGCTGCCGGCGGCGCTGCGCCCGCCACCATCGCCGATACCTTGTGGTCGATGCCCTCGCGCAGGCGCGGATCGGCGTTGATCAGTCCGCTGTGCACGATGGGCGCGCCGCAATAATGCGTGACCCCGTGTTCCTTGATCAGCCTGAAGATTTGCGCCGGATCGACTTTGCGCAAACAGACGTTGACGCCGGCGTTGGCGGCCATGGTCCAGGGAAAGCACCAGCCGTTACAGTGGAACATCGGCAGCGTCCACAGGTAAACCGAATGCTGTGGCATGCCCCAGGTGACGACGTTGCACACGCCGTTCAGGTAAGCGCCGCGGTGGTGATACACCACTCCCTTGGGATTGCCGGTGGTGCCCGAGGTGTAATTGAGCGAAATCGCATTCCATTCATCCGCGGGCGGCTGCCAGGCGTACTCCGGGTCGCCTTCGGCGAGCAGCGCCTCGTATTCCAGCGTGCCGAGCCGCTCGCCGGCACCGCCGTATTCCGCGTCGTCGATATCGATTACCAGCGGGCGCTGGGTCATGTTCGTCAGCGCCTGCGCGACAATCCCGGAAAACTCCCGGTCCGCGATCAGCACCTTTGCCTCTCCGTGGTTCAGCATGAACGCGATCGCTTCTACATCCAGACGCGTGTTGAGCGTGTTCAGTACCGCGCCGAGCATGGGCACGCCGAAATGGCATTCGTACATTTCGGGCGTGTTCGCGGCCATGACTGCAACCGTGTCGCCAGTGCCGATGCCACGTCTGCCGAGCGCCGATGCCAGGCGGCGGCAGCGCGCATAGGTTTGTCCCCAGGTGTGCGCCTGGCACCGTGCACTACTGAAGTCCGTTCGGGATAAACATAGGCGGCGCGCTCGATGAAGCTGAGCGGCGTCAGCGGCGCGTAGTTGGCCGGATTGCGGTCCAGATCGGTTTCAAACGCACTAACGCGGTCCATGGCGGTTCCCGGCTTGCGAATAGACGTGGGAATCAATCTACCACAACTCAAGCGCAGGCCAAACCGCCGGCGGCTTGGCGAGATTGCGTTACGCCGACCGGTTCGACATCCGGGCGCAGCTGCGCTAACCTTGCGCCGTGCGTCCATCTTCAATGGGCGCGGGAGGGAGAAGAATATGGCCAAAGGACGTTGCCTGTGCGGTGCGCTGAATTACGAACTGGACGGACCATTCGTTGCCATGATGCACTGCCATTGCTCGATGTGCCGCAAACAGCATGGCACCGGCTTTGCCACCTTCGCCATCGCGCCGATTGCGGGATTTCGCTGGATCTCGGGCGAGGACCGGTTGGTGCGTTACCAATCTTCGCCCAAGGGAATGCGCAGTTTCTGCGGCGTCTGCGGTTCGGCCGGACCCGCGGCCATGCCGGAGCACGGCGTTGCCGCGGCACCTGCTGCCTGCCTCGAGGGTGAACTCGGCGTCAAGCCGCAGAGTCACATTTTCGTCGGCTCCAAGGCGCCCTGGTACGCGATCACCGACGCGCTGCCGCAACACGCCAGCTATCCGCCCGGGTTCGGCGGTGACGGCGTAACCCGCCCGGCAGTGACGCCGCGCGCGGGGATCACCGAGGGTAGTTGCCTGTGCGGAGACATCGCCTACGAAATCACCGGCGCGCCGGCGCGCATGATGAACTGCCACTGCAGCCGCTGCCGCATCGGCCGTGCTGCTGCGCATGCCTCGAACGTGTTCTACAAGCTCGACCAGTTTCGCTGGTTACGAGGCGCGACGCTTGCGACCGAATACAAGGTACCCGGTGCGAAATTTCACGCCGTGGCGTTCTGCCCGCGCTGCGGCTCCAAGGTACCCAGGGCGTCGCCCGAGCGCGGTATCGTCGTAGTTCCGGCGGGGTCGCTCGATACCGACCCGGGCATGCAACCGCAGGCGCACATATTCGCCGCGGACAAAGCGCCCTGGTTCGACCTCACCGGGCCGACGCCGCAGTTTCCGGCGATGCCGCCGGCGTAGCTTCCGCGGCGTCGGCGTCGGGCCTGAGCCAGACGCACCGGCCCTTGCTTTGCGCCTGAATGTCCGCGAGCACACTGGCGTGCCCGGCCAGTTCCTCTTCGGTGGCGGCGAGCACCATCTGCCTGCCCCGTTTTACCGGCACGCCCCCGGTGGATTGCACCGCAGCCGGCGCCGGTTCCAGTTCGATCACCAGGCTCTCCTGCCCGCGGGTCATGGCAAGGTAGACCTCGGCCAGCAGTTCGGCATCGAGCAGCGCGCCATGCAGCGTGCGATGCACATTGTTTACGCCATGGCGCTCGCACAGGGCATCGAGTGAATTCTTCTTTCCCGGGTGCAGTGATTTCGCCAGCTTGAGCGTGTCCGTCACGCCGGCGCAATGCTGCGCCAGCGGCGGCAGCTTCGCCAGTGCCAGCTCCTGCTCGAGAAACTCCACGTCGAACGGTGCGTTGTGGATAATCAATTCGGCGCCGCTGATGTACTCGATGAATTCCGGGGCAATCTCGTGGAACCTGGGTTTGTCCAGCAGGAACTCATCGCTGATGCCGTGCACTTTCATCGCACCCTCTTCGCTGCCGCGTCCGGGATTGAGGTAGTGGTGAAAGTGGTTTCCGGTAGGACGCCGGTTGAGCAGTTCGAGGCAGCCGATCTCGATCACCCGGTCCCCGAGCTTGGCGTTGAGTCCGGTGGTCTCGGTGTCCAGCACGATTTGACGCATCAGTCGCCCGCCACCGGCTGCGGCATCACCTTGTTTACTCCGGTGCGCTCGCTGCGCGCGAGGTAGCTGTACACCGTGGGTACGACGAACAACGTCAGCATCGTGCCGAGCAGCATGCCGCCGACAATCACCCAGCCGATCTGCGAGCGGCTTTCCGCGCCCGCGCCGCGCGCCAGAGCCAGCGGCAGCGCGCCCAGCACCATGGCGCCGGTGGTCATCAGAATCGGCCGCAGCCGCAGAACCGCGGCCTCGGTCAGCGCCTCGTGCAGTTCATTGCCCTGCTCGCGCAGCTGATTGGTAAATTCAACGATGAGAATGCCGTGCTTGGTGATCAGACCCACCAGCGTGACCAGCCCGATCTGGCTGTAGACGTTGAGCGTGCCGCCGGTCAACAGCAGCGCGGCCAGCGCGCCGGTCATCGAAAGCGGCACCGACAGCATGATGGTGAACGGATCGACGAAGCTCTCGAACTGCGCCGCCAGCACCAGATAAATAAACGCCAGCGCCAGCAGGAACGTCAGAGCCAGGCCTGCGCTCGACTCGCGGAACTCGCGCGACTGGCCGTTATAGTCGATAGCGGTGCCCACCGGCAGGTGCGCGCGCGCAGTTTCTTCGAGAAAACCGAGCGCCTCGCCCAATGGGTAGCCGGGCGCAAGATTGGCGCTGATGGTGACGGCCACGCGCTGGCCGAAGCGGTTGAATTCGCGCGCCGACACGCCTTCCTTGATGCTGACCAACTGCTCCAGCGGGATCATCTTGTCGCCGCGGCCGCGCACGAATATATTTGAAATATCGTCCGGCGTATTGCGGTCACCGGGCACCACCTGCACGATGACATCGTACTGTTCGCCATTCTGCTTGTAACGCGTAACCTGGCGCCCGCCGAGCATGGTCTCCAGTGTGCGGCCGACAGTATCCACCTGCACGCTGGTGTCGTTGGCCTTGTTTCTGTCGACGCGCACCCGCACTTCGGGTTTATTCAATTTCAGGTCTGATTCCAGTGCCTGCAACCGCGGATTCTTCGCCGCGTCGGCCATGATTCGATTGACAATTTCGTCGAGCTTTTCGCGATCGAGCGAGCTGATGATCACCATCTGCACCGGTTTGTCGCGCGGGCTCTGTCCCAGCGAGGCGGGCGTGATCGGGAATCCGAGCACACCCGGCAGCCCGCCGAACAGTTTGGGCTGCAGTTCGCGCGCGACGTCGAAGGACTTGCGCTGGCGCTTTTCCCAGTCGGTAAGACCGACAAATGAAATACCCTGCGATACCGTGGGGAACCCCGAGATTACGAAATAGCGCTCGACATCCTTGGTGCCCTTGAACATCGCTTCCGCCCGCTGCTGGTAGCGCTGCATGTAATCGATGGTCGCACCCTCGGGGCCGATGAAAACGGCGATCACCACGCCGCGATCCTCCAGCGGCGACAATTCCTGCTTCAGTTGCTTGAACAGATAGACGCTGGCACCCGCCACGGCGAACCCGAGCAGCAGCACCACCCAGCGCGCGCTCAGGGCGGCACCGAGCAGCCGCCGGTAGGTGTCCGTAATGCCGTTGAGCAGGCGCTCGACCTGGTTGTATAGCCATGAATGCTTAGGCTCGTGCTTGAGCAGCACCGAGCACATCATCGGCGACAGGGTCAGCGCGACAAAGCCCGAGACCAACACCGCCCCCGCCAGCGTCAGCGCGAACTCGACGAACAGCTTGCCGGTGCGGCCGGTCATGAACGCCACCGGCGCGTACACCGCCGCCAGAGTGATGGTCATGGCGACCACCGCGAAACCGATCTCCTTCGCCCCCTGCAGCGCCGCCTGGTAGCGTGGCATGCCGTTCTCGACGTGGCGGTAAATGTTCTCCAGCATCACGATCGCGTCGTCCACCACCAGGCCGATGGCGAGCACGAAGGCAAGCATGGTCAGCGTGTTGATGGAGAAGTTGAACAGGTACATCAGGGTGAACGCGCCGATCAGCGACACCGGGATCGTCACCAGCGGGATGATGGTGGCGCGCAGCGACCGCAGGGACACGAAAATCACCAGCGCCACCAAGCCCACCGCCTCAAGGATCGTAGTGAACACGGCATCGATCGAGCGTTCGATGAACACCGACGAATCGTAGGCAATATCGACCCGCATCCCCGGGGGCAGCTCCGCAACCAGGCGCGGCAATTCGGCGCGCACCGCCTTGGACAGGATCAGCGGATTGGCGGTGGACTGCTTGATCACGCCGAGCGCGACCGCCGCCTTGCCGTTGAAACGCACCACCGAGCGTTCGTTCTGCGCCGCAATTTCGACCCTGCCGACATCGCCGATACGTACCGGAAAGCCATTCACATTCTTGACCACGACAGCCGCGAATTCCGACGGCTCGTTGAGGTCGGTCTGCGCGACCACCGAGAATTCACGCTCGCGGCTCTCGATCCTTCCCGCCGGCACTTCGAGATTCTGCTTGCGCAGCGCGTCCTCGACGTCCGCGGGCGTAAGACGGTAAGCCGCCAGTCGGTCGCGATCGACCCAGATGCGCATGGCGTAGCGACGCTCGCCGAAAACGCGCACGTCTGCAGCCCCCGGAAGTGTCTGCAGCCGCGTCTTGACGATGCGGCTGGCGTAGTCGGTCACCTCCAGAGGCGACAGGCGGTCACTGGAGAATGCCAGCCAGATGATTGGATTCGCGTCGGCCTCGACTTTGGACACCACCGGTTCGTCCATGTCTTTGGGCAGTCGGCCGCGCACGCGGGCCACCCGGTCGCGCACGTCGTTGGCGGCGGAATCGGCATCGCGCTCGAGGCGGAATTTGATCGTGATCTGGCTCTGCTCGGAGCGGCTGATCGAGGTCAGCGTCGAGATGCCTTCGATGCCCGCCAGGGAATCCTCCAGCACCTTGGTTACCTGGCTCTCGATGATTTCCGCACTCGCGCCGGTGTACTTGCTCTCCACCGTGACCACCGGCTCGTCGATCTTGGGGTATTCCCGCACCGCCAACCGGGTGTAACTCACCAGACCGATCAGCAGCACCGCCAGCGACAGCACGGTTGCGAAAACCGGCCGGCGGATGCATATGTCGGAAATGACCATGGCCGGAATACTCTATGCGAACTTAGCGCTGACGAGATCTGCAACCGCGCAAGGGCTTTGCGTGCGGGACGGTCTGCCGGCCATGCTAGGCACCCGGCTTGGCCGGCGCTGCACCTGGCGCTGGCTCGGCTCCGGCGGCGCCTGGAGGCGGACCGACCGCAATTGATTTGACTGCAGCGCCGTCGCGAATTTTCAGCTGGCCGGCAATTACCACCTCGTCGTCGGGCTGCAGACCCGCGGTTACTTCCACTTTTGCATTCCGGCGCAGCCCGATCCTGACCTGCACGCGCTGCACCTTGCCCTCGACCACCTTGAACGCGAACTGGTCAGCACCCTGTGGCACCAATGCCTCTTCCGGTATGGTCATGGCGCCAGTGCGCTCGGAAAGAATCAAACGCACGTTGGCGAACATGCCCGGCCGCAATTTACCTTGCGTATTGTCGAGTATGGCGCGCAGCGACAACGAGCGCCCGGCCTGGTCGATCAACGGGTCGACCGCGATCAATTTCGCCCTGAACGCGTGTCCGGGAACGGCGTCGGTCTTGATCTCCACCAGTTGCCCCAATTTCAGTTTGCCGAAATAATTTTCAGGACGGCGGAAATCGAGTTTGAGCGAACTCATGTCCTCCAGAGTCACCAGGTCCTGCCCTTCCTTCACGTAATCACCCACGCTGACCTGGCGCAGACCGATGGTGGCATCGAACGGCGCAAGAATTTGGGTTTTTGCCAGACGCGCCTCGGCCAGCGCCAGATTCGCCTGCGCGACCTTTAAGCCGTTGAGCGCCTGATCGCCCGCGTTGGCGCTGACGAACTTGCTTTTCTGCAGTTCCTGCGTGCGCTCGAAATTCGTCTGCGCCAGCGCCAGATTGGCGCGCGCCTGCTGCACCTCGGCCGTCTGGGTGGAGCTGTCGAGTTCTACCAGCGCCGCGCTCTTGCTCACCCGGCCCCCCTCGGTGAAACGGATGGCGCTGATGCGCCCGGAAATTTCCGGCCGTATGACCACCGATTCATTGGATCGCAGGGAGCCTACCGCGCTTACATCCTCCTGCAGCGTCTCCAGTGCCACTTTCGCCGTTTCCACCGGAATCGCGAATCCTCCTGGCGGGCCGCTTGCAGCCGGCGCGCCAGGAGGCCGTTGCCCGCCTGCCGGCTGCGGTACAAGCGGGGCTCGGTTAGCGTAATAGGCGTAGCTGCCCAACGCGCCCAGCGCTAGCACAGAAACCAGGGTAACCAGGATTTTCTTCGATGCCGCCATGACAAGACGCAGTCCTCGAATCGTTAGTCGAAAAACGTGAAGCGCAATTGTAACCGACGCAGGCGGGCGCGACAGCCACCCGCGTGGAAACAGGGGGGGTTAACTTGAGGAGCCGCTTATGCCCCGGTTGGCGAGCGCGTCGGCACGCTCGTTCTCCAAGTGCCCGGCGTGCCCTTTTACCCAATGCCAACGGATGTCGTGGCCGGCAACCAGACGATCCAGATCCAGCCAAAGATCGACATTCTTCACCGGTTTCTTGTCCGTGGTTTTCCAGCCGCGGCGCTTCCATGCCGCGACCCACTCGCTGATGCCTTTCTGCACGTACTGCGAGTCCGTGTAGACATCGACTTCGCAGCGCCGCTTCAGCGCCTCCAGTGCGCGTATCACCGCGGTGAGTTCCATACGGTTGTTGGTAGTCGCCGGTTCGCCGCCGAAAATCTCTTTCTCGCGGCCATCGAGCTGCAACAGCGCGCCCCAGCCGCCGGGGCCGGGGTTGCCCTTGCACGCGCCATCGGTATAGATGCGCACCCGCGCAGGCGATTTCGCGGCGTTCAACCGTCGGTCCCGCTGCGATGATGATTGTTCTGCGTAACCGGCGACAGAGCTTTCGCCGACGCCGCCTGACCGCGCCATTGGGGTTTCACCAGTCGCATGCCGACGGTACGCTTGATCGCGCGCACCACATAGACTCCGCCCGCGATCGGCCACCAGCGATCGCCGGCCTTTTCCATGAAGGCGGAGCGTTCCAGCCATTTCATTTGCGAGAACGGCGGCGCATAGCGGCCGAAGCGCCCGCCGTTGAGTTCGAATCCCAGCAGCTGCAGCCAGTCTTTCAGACGCAACAGGCCGATGAAGCGACCGCACCAGGGATATTCGTTCCGGCGCGGACCGAGGGCGCGTTTCACACCCCACAGGCTGAGGGGATTGAAACCGGAGATCACGATCTGGCCGTCGGGCATCAGCACGCGCGCAGCTTCGCGCAGTATCCGATGCGGATGCGCACTGAACTCGAGCACATGCGGCAGCGCCACCAGATCAATGCTGCCGCTGGCGAGCGGCAGCGCGTCGCCGTCCGCAACGAGTTCACTTCCCGGATCCTGGCCGATGCGTGTGCGCAGCGCGATGCGATTCTGACGCAGCAAGTCGAACTGCGGCAGGCCGATCTGGGCTGCGTTGAAGCCGAACACATCTTCCACCGCGCTGTCGAATTGGCCTTGCTCCCAGCGCAGCACGTACTCGCCCGCGGGCGTAGTGAACCAGTCGGACAGGGTTGACTTTTTCTCTGCTTCCACGAAAACTAGGCCGATGTCCGATAAAAATGATTTTGAAGTCGTGCCGCTGCGCGCGTTCAGGGACAATTACATCTGGACGCTTCGAAACGACCGTTATGCCGCTGTTGTCGATCCGGGCGACGCGCTACCGGTAGTTGATTACCTGCAACGCGAGCGGCTGCAACTGTGCGCCATCCTTGCCACCCATCATCACGCCGATCACGTTGGCGGCGTTGCCGATCTGCTCGCGCGCCAGGCGGTCCCGGTGTATGGTC
>QYQC01000083.1 GCA_007280315.1 Betaproteobacteria bacterium
ATATTCTTCATTTCCTTCGGAGCAAAGTGATGAAAGTCCTGGTGCCCGTCAAGCGGGTGGTCGATTACAACGTCAAGGTCCGGGTCAAGGCAGACGGCTCGGGCGTCGAGACCGCAAACGTCAAAATGTCGATGAATCCGTTCGACGAAATCGCCGTCGAAGAGGCGATGCGCCTGAAAGAGGCTGGTGTCGTCAAAGAAATTGTGGTCGTGTCCTGCGGCACGCCTGCTTGCCAGGAGACGCTGCGCACCGCCCTCGCGTTGGGCGCAGATCGCGCGATTCTGGTTGAATCCGACGTCGAACTTCAGCCGCTGGCGGTGGCGAAGTTGCTGCAGGCGGTGGTGAAGAAGGAAAGTCCGGATCTGGTCATTCTAGGCAAGCAGGCGATCGATGACGACTGCAATCAGACCGGCCAGATGCTGGCGGCCCTGATGGGCTGGTCGCAGGCGACGTTCGCTTCCAAAGTGAAGATCGCGGACGGCAAAGCGGAAGTCACGCGGGAAGTCGACGGCGGCCTGGAGACGATCTCGGTCAAGCTGCCGGCGGTGATCACCGCCGAACTGCGCCTGAACGAACCGCGTTACGTCACATTGCCCAATATCATGAAGGCAAAGAAGAAGCCGCTGGAGACATTGAAACCCGATGCGCTCGGCGTCGATGTCAGCCCGCGCATTACTACCCTCAAAGTGGAAGAGCCGCCCAAACGCAAGGCCGGAGTCAAGGTCCCGGATGCGAAAACGTTGGTCGAAAAACTCCGCAACGAAGCGAAGGTGATCTAAATGTCCATACTCGTTCTGGTTGATCACGACAATCAAGCCATCCGCGGCGCGACCCTCAATACCGTCGCCGCGGCTGCGAAAATCGGCGGCGACATCGTACTCCTGGTTGCCGGTGGCGGTTGCGCCGCGGCCGGCGAAGCAGCGGCCAGGATCGCCGGCGTGAAGAAGGTGCTGGTGGCGGATGCGCCGCAGTACAAGGACGAACTCGCGGAGAGTCTGGCCGCGCTGGTGGTGTCGATCGCTTCCGCCTACAGCCACATTCTCGCCCCCGCTACCAGCTTCGGCAAGAACGTGGCACCGCGCGTTGCCGCACTGCTCGATGTGGCGCAGATCTCCGAAATAATCGCAGTCAGTTCGCCCGATACTTTTGTGCGGCCGATATACGCGGGTACGGCGCTGGCGACGGTGCAGTCCAAGGACGCGATCAAAGTCATTACCGTGCGCGCCACCGGATTCGACGCAGTAGCGGCAAGCGGCGGCTCGGCGGCAGTGGAGTCGCTGGCTGCAGTGGCCGATGCGGGCTTGTCCAGCCTGGTCGGGCGCGAGCTGGTCAAATCGGAACGGCCGGAACTGACCGTTGCCAAGATCATCGTTTCCGGCGGTCGTGGTATGGGGTCGTCGGAGAACTTCAAACTGCTCGATCCGCTCGCTGACAAGCTCGGTGCAGGCATGGGCGCTTCGCGCGCCGCGGTTGACGCCGGTTTCGTTCCCAACGACTGGCAGGTCGGCCAGACCGGCAAGATCGTCGCACCGGAGCTGTATATCGCGATTGGCATCTCCGGCGCAATCCAGCACATGGCGGGCATGAAAGACAGCCGCGTTATCGTCGCCATCAACAAGGACGAGGAGGCGCCGATCTTTCAGGTGGCTGATTACGGCATCGTCGGCGACCTGTTCAAAGTCGTTCCGGAGCTGGTGAAAGAACTAGGCTGAATTTTCGCGACCACTGATCGTCGATTTCGAGGCAAATCATCATGAGCGACTATGTCGCACCATTGAAGGACATGCAGTTCGTGCTGACCGAACTTGCCGGACTGGATCAGGTGGCAAAGCTTCCGGGTTGCGAAGACGTCAGTGTGGAGCTGGTCGAGCAGATACTGGAGGAGAGCGGAAAGTTCTGCGCCGAAGTGCTGTCGCCGCTGAACCAGTCGGGCGACAGCGAGGGCTCGAAGTGGGACCAGGGCCGGGTAACGACTCCCAAAGGTTTCGTCGCAGCGTACAAGCAGTTCGTCGAGGGCGGCTGGAATGCGCTGCAGTTCCCGCCGCAGTACGGCGGTCAGGGCCTGCCCAAGCTGGTGGCGACACCGGTGATGGAAATGTGGAAATCGGCGAATCTGTCGTTTTCACTGTGCCCGCTGCTCACGGGCGGCGCGATAGAGGCCTTGCTGCTGCGCGGCGCCGATCAATTGAAGCAGACGTTCCTGCCAAGAATGGTGGAAGGCAGCTGGACCGGCACCATGAATCTGACCGAGCCGCAGGCGGGATCCGATCTGTCGCTGGTCAAGGCGAAAGCCGTCCCCGACGGCGACAGCTATCGCATCTACGGACAGAAGATATTCACACCTATGGCGAGCATGACCTGGCGGAGAACATCGTTCACCTGGTGCTCGCGCGCACGCCCGATGCGCCCGCGGGAGTGAAAGGCATATCGCTGTTCATCGTGCCCAAGTTGCTGGTCAACGCCGACGGCACTCTGGGTAAGAGAAACGACGTCCACTGCGCCTCCATCGAACACAAACTCGGCATCCACGCCAGCCCCACCGCGGTGTTGATATTCGGCGAGAAAGACGGCGCGATCGGTTACCTCGTCGGCGAGGAGAACCGCGGCCTGGAGTACATGTTCATCATGATGAACGCTGCGCGCTTTGCCGTCGGCCTGGAAGGAGTCGCCGTTTCCGACCGTGCCTACCAGCTGGCGCTGGCCTACGCCAAGGAGCGCGTGCAAAGCCGCGATCTTTCCGGCGGCGCGAAAGCGGTGCCGATTATTCGCCAGCCCGATGTGCGGCGCATGCTGATGAACATGAAAGCGCAGACCGAGGCGATGCGTGCACTCGCCTATGTGGTTGCGGCGGCGATGGACATTGCGCACAGCGATCCAGACGCGGCGTTACGCGCCAAGCACCAGGCGTTTGCCGACATGATGATTCCTGTGGTGAAGGGGTGGAGCACCGAAACCTGTATCGAATTGGCGTCGACCGGGATTCAGGTCCACGGAGGCATGGGCTATGTCGAGGAGACCGGGGCGGCGCAACTGCTGCGCGATGCGCGCATAACCACCATTTACGAAGGCACCACCGCTATCCAGTCGAACGATCTGGTGGGGCGCAAACTGGCGCGCGAGGGCGGGGCGACGGCGAAGCTGGTGATCGCGGCAATGCGCGTGGTCGAGGCCGAACTCGCGCAGACCCCGGGTGAGGACATGGCTGCGATACGGGCCGGACTGGCTGACGGGATCAAGGCGGTGGAGGACTGCGTCACCTGGATCGTCGCGGCCTACGTTACCGACATCAAGGCGGTGCACGCCGGCTCGGTGCCGTTTCTCAAACTGATGGGCATCGTCTGCGGCGGCTGGCAGATGGCGCGCGCAGCTCTGGTATCGCACAAGCGGCTGGCGGCGAAGAATGGCGACGCCGCTTTCTACCAGGCGAAAATCGCGACTGCGCGTTTCTATTCCGATCACGTCCTCGCGCAGGCGCCGGGATTACGCAATACCGTGGTGCGCGGTGCAGCCGGTGTGATGGCGCTCAGCGAAGAACAATTCTGAAAGAGAGGGTATCCATGACGATCAACGAATCAAAGTTCGCCCGATTTCTGGGCGAGTTCATGCCGCAAACGTACGAATCCGAATTCACCAAGTTCATGCGTGAGTTCAAGCAGCAAAGGCCGAATCTCGAAGCCGAGCAGAGAAAGAGCCGCGAGATCTGGTGGGATCACAAGCAGGACCTGGAGACGGCGGAGCGTGCCAAAGAGTCGCGCGTGAAACAACAGGCCTATGTTTATCAGAACAAAGTCTGAGTGTTGTCGAATTTCAGACTCATCAAACAGGCAGGCGCCATCGCCTGCCTTGTCGCTTGTGGAGCCTGCGCGCAAGTCGCACTAATGTCGGTGACGCCCATCGTCGCCGCGCTGGCGCGACAGGTGGATCAGCGTACTGGACGCGAAATCGTGGAACTGGAGCAGAAGCGGGACTGGCCGGGCATGCTTGCCCTGGCGCGGACTCTGCTGCAGCGCGAGCCGGTACGCGCCGACTGGTGGGTGCTGCAGGGCTATGCCCTGGCGCGGCAGGGGCAGCACGCTGCGGCTATCGAATCCTACCAGCGGGCATTGCGCATCAGCCCGGAGGATGAGGATGCGCGGCTTGCGCTCGGCGGCAGTCTGAGCGAGTCGGGCCGGTTCGAACAGGCGATTCAGACCTATCAGCTGGCGCTGCGCAATCGCCCCGAATCGGCGCCGGCCTATCTCGCCTTGGCCGAACTATACCGCCGGCGCGGACAACCCGACCTGGCGCTGCCCAATTATCGCGAGAGCGTGCGCTACGAGCCGGATTCGGAGCAGGCGTGGGCTGGATTGGCCATCGCCTATCATCTCACAGGGCAGTTCGAACGCAGGGACCAGGCGCTGCAGGGACTGCGCCGGATCAACCCGGGTGCCGCGGACCAATTCGAAAAACAGCATTTGTCGAAATAGGACCCGGGCGATTGCGGCTCAACCCGCGACCAGCCCGTCGTCCGCGGAGATGACGGCGCCGTTGATAAATCCCGATTGCTCCGAGGCGAGCAGCAGCACGATTCCGTCAAGATCCTCGGGACGGCCGACGCGGCGCCGCGGCAGCATGTTCACCACCTTCTTCCCGCCCTCGGATTGCCAGAAGTCGCGGTTGATCCCGGTTTCGATATAGCCGGGGCAGATCGCATTGACATTGATGTTGTAGCGCCCCCACTCGTTCGCGAGCGCCTTGGTCATGTGGATGACGGCGGCCTTGGACATGCAATAGGTTGACAACTGTGCCAGCACGCGCAGTCCGGCGGCCGACGCGATATTGACAATGCGCCCGGGACATTTGCGCGCGATCATGCTGCGGCCCACCGCCTGGGCGACGAAGAACGCGCCCTTGCAATTGGTGTCGGTGACGTAGTCATAATCCTTCTCCTCGACTTCGATCGCGCGCTGCTGCTGGCTCACGCCGGAGTTGTTGACCAGAATGTCGATTCCGCCCAAAGCGGATTCGGCGCTGATCACCGCGGCGCGAATGCTCGCCACATCAGTCACATCCATCCTTACGGCGCAGGCCTTGCCGCCGGACTGTTCGATCTCACCTTTGAGCAGTTCCAGCTTGTCGGTGCTGCGTGCCGCCAGCGCGATCCTGGCGCCGGCCTGCGCCAGAACCTGGGCAAAACGCCAGCCCAGTCCGCTGGACGCGCCGGTAACCAGCGCGGTCTTGCCATCGAGCCGGATGGGCTGCTGCATATCGTGTCCTTTGTGTAAGGGTGTTTCCGAGGCAACGGTAGCGCGTTCCGTCCACGGCGGCAAGCGCAGGCAAAATTCGCCCGCGCGCCGACACTCGCCCAAGCGCCGAACCAAGCGTCGAATTGACCGAAAACCATATTTATGGGTATCATGCTTCATACATCAATTCAACCCGGCCCTGTGAACCATGAAGACCACTCTGGAAATGCCCGACGAACTTTTCCGCCGCGCCAAGACGGTGGCTGCAAAGCGTGGCCAATCGCTGAAGCAACTGGTCACCACGGCGCTGGAGCG
>QYQC01000244.1 GCA_007280315.1 Betaproteobacteria bacterium
GACATCGACCGAATGGATCATGCTGCTGATGATCATGCTGATGCTGTTGATCGCGGGGATGCTGCTCGATGCGGTTTCAATCTTTCTGGTATTTCTGCCGATTCTGTTGCCCATCGCCAAGACATTCAACTGGGACCTGGTGTGGTTCGGCGTGTTGATTACGATGAACATGGCGATCGGCCAGTTCACCCCGCCGATGGCGGTGAATCTGATGGTAACGACGCGCATTGCCGGGGTGTCGATGGAATCCACGGTGCCCTGGGTGATGTGGATGGTGGCGGCGATGTTGATCGCCCTTGCGCTGGTCGCCGCACTGCCTCAACTTTCATTGTGGCTGCCGCGCACGCTGGGATACTGACCGGCGGCGACAACACGCCTGCTTTGGCAGGGCTGGATCTGCGATGCCCGCCCTACGCTGACGCGCTCGCGCTGCTGGATGCGCGCACAGGTGCGCATGAATTGCTTCCTCGGCCCGGGATTGTTAAGATGGACCATCAAAAAATAATCCTGAGGAGAAAACCATGAAAGTCCTTACCGCTGCGGTTGCGGGACTCGCACTTTTCACCTTTGCCAATGTCCAGGCGGCTTACCCCGACCGGCCGATCAAAATGATCGTGCCCTGGGCGGCCGGTGGAGATACCGACAATATTTTCCGGCCGTTCGCGCCGGCATTGCAGAAGGCTTTGGGCGGGACAACCGTGGTCATCGCCAACATCGGCGGCGCCTCGGGCACCGTAGGTGCACGCGAAGCCAAGGGCTCGCCCGCCGACGGGTATACGCTTTACGCGGTGCACGACTACATCCATCTGACCTATTACACCGGCATGAGCGATGTGAGTTATGCGGACTTCGAGCCGGTCTGCCTGATTGCCGCGACGCCATCGATACTGACGGCGAGCCCCAAGACCAAGTGGAATACGATGAAGGAAATGGTCGCGGATGCAAAGGCGAACCCCGGCCAGATTTCCGTCGGCGCGACCCTGGGTTCGACCAGCCATTTCTTCCCGGCGATGGTGGAAAAAGCGGCGGGCATCAAATTCAAATACATCTCCTATGACGGACTGGCGCAGCGCATGAACGCGATCCTGGGAGGTCACATAGACCTGACTGACGGCAATCTCACCCAGAAAGGCAAAGTCGACGCCGCTCAGCTCAAGTTCCTCGCCATCGCCACGGAAAAACGCAGCCCGGAACTGCCCAATGTGCCGACGCTGAAAGAACTGGGCTACAACGTCATCTATTCCGTGTCGCGCGGCCTGTTGGCACCAAAGGGTACGCCGGCGGATGTTCTGTCAAAGCTCGAAGGTGCCTGCGGCCAGGCGGCCAAGGACCCGACGTTCGCCGAATCGATGCGCAAGCAGGGCACCGACGTGCATTACCTTGACCACAAGGGATACGCCGAATTCCTTAAGCAGAACGACGCGCTCAATAAGGACCTTTCGCGCGACCTCGGCCTGCTCAAGCGCTGAGACACTCCTTCCGCCGACGCGCATTGTTGAATGACTCGTGACGGAATCGCCGGCCTGATCTGCCTGGCGCTTGCCATCGGCATGCTGGTGCTGACGCGCGGCCTGCCGCAGTCGTCTTTCGTTCCGCTCGGACCGGATTTCTACCCGCGCATCGTCCTGGTCATCATGGCGGTGCTTTCCGCCCTGCTGATCGCGGCCGACCTGTGGCAGCGGCGCGCGGGTGCTGCGCTGGCCGCGGCCAGCGCGGAACCCGCGGCGGAAAGACGCAACTACCGCCTGGTCGGCATCACCTTTGCCGTGTTTGCAGGCTATGTGATACTGCTGCCGTTCGTTGGCTATCGCGTCGCGACCTTTATTTTCGTGGCAGCGCTGCAGTCGGCCTTCGATCCGCCACGCGGCGCGCGGCGCTGGGCCATGGTGCTGATCTCGGCTCTGGCCTCGGCTGCCATCACATTCATCGTGTTCCAGCATTATCTTTCGGTGTTGCTGCCGCGTGGAAAATGGACCGACTGGTAAGCGATGTTTGATCTCCTGCTAGCCGGAATCGAGAATGTTCTGCACCTGAAATACCTGGTGCCGCTGTTTCTCGGCACCCTGGTCGGATTGATCGGCGGCGCGCTGCCAGGCGTCACCATCACCATGACCATCATTATTGTCCTGCCTTTCACGTTCGGACTCGATCCGTTGCAGGGTCTTGCGACCATGACCGGCGTGTACGTCGGCGGCTCGGCCGGAGGTGCTATCACCGCCGCACTGATCGGCATCCCCGGCACGCCATCGGCGATCACCACCACCTTCGATGGCTTTCCCATGACGCAGAAAGGCCAACCGGGGCGCGCCATATGGCTTGGCATCTGGTCATCCTGTTTCGGCGGATTGCTCGCCGGGATTTTCCTGATCGGCGCGACCGGTCCGCTCGCTGCGATCGCGCTCGAATTCGGACCCTGGGAATATTTTTCGCTGTTCGTGTTTGCGCTGTCCATGGTCGCCGGGCTCACCGAAGGGTCGCTCCTGAAGGGGCTGCTCGCGGGCGTGATCGGTCTGGCCATCACCATAGTCGGGTCCGATCCGATCATGAGCGTGCCTCGATTCACTCTGGGCACCGAGTTCCTGCGCAACGGCTTTCCGTTTCTGCCGGTGTTGATCGGCATTTTTGCTTTCGCGCAGTTGATGACCGATATTGAAAAAATGAAAGGATCGGAGCACGCGGCCGCACCGATCAAGGCGCCGCCGCTCACGGTGTCACACCTGAGTGTACTGTGGGAAATCTTTTCCCGGCCGTTCTTGCTCGCATGGTCGACTCTGGTCGGTATCCTGATCGGAGTACTGCCGGCGATCGGCGGCAGCGCGGCAACCGTGATGGCCTACGATCAGGCGAAAAAATTCTCCAAACATCCGGAGCGTTTCGGCAAAGGCAATCCCGAGGGCATCATTGCATCGGAAGCATCGTGCAACGCAAACGTGGGCGGCTCACTGGTCACCATCATGGCCTTCGGCATTCCAGGTGATGCGGTGACTGCCGTGATGCTGGGAGCGATGACCATCCATGGCATCCAGTCAGGTCCGCTGTTCGTCAGCCAGCACCCGCAGATTGCCTATGGCATTTACGCGGCCTACCTGCTGGCGCATCCGCTGATGGTGCTGATCTGTGCGTTCGGCGCGCGCCTGTTCCTGCGCGTGGTGACGGTGCCGAAATCCATGCTTATCCCCAACGTGCTGGTGCTGTGCGTGATCGGCGCCTTTGCGCTCAACAACATCATGGAAGACGTGGTCGTGCTGCTGCTGTTCGGGCTGGTCGGCTATGCGCTGGTCAAAGCACGCTTCCCGCTTGCGCCGCTGATCCTCGGGTTGATCCTGGGCGACCAGATCGAAGTCAACCTCCTGCGCGCGATCATGAGCGACGCCAATCCGTGGCTGTTCATTACGCGCCCGATTTCGGGTTTCCTGCTGGCATTGTCGGTCGCCTCGGTGCTGTTCGCGTTGTGGCAACACCGCCGGCAAAAAGGCCGCACCAGGGAAGTGGACCAGGAACCGGATTTCTAGCGGCTGCAACTACTGCCCCGCGTGCTATCGCGGGTCTCGGTCAGCGCTTTTCGCATCGGGCGCGATCTCCTGCGCAGCAGTGTGTGTGTCTTCGTCGAGCACGACATCCAACCCCGGACTCTCCAGATCGTCGAACTGCCCTCCCTTGAGCGCGAGCCAGAAAACGGCGCCGATGACGAACACCAGTACTACGCTCAGCGGGATGAGGAGAAACAGGATATCCATGCGCTCACCCCGCCTTCACCGTCGCGCCCGTGACGGACACACCTCGCTGTCGGAACAGGCGCAGCGAGTTGAGGATTACGACGAGCGAACTCGCCGACATGCCGACGCCCGCCATCCATGGCGCGACCATGCCCAGCGCTGCCAGCGGTACCGCCGTGAGGTTGTACGCCAATGCCCAAAACAGATTCTCACGGATGATGGAGAGTGCGCGCGTTGAAGTGTCGAAGGCGGCGCGAAGATCTGCCAGGCGTCCGGAGAGCAGCACCGCGTCGGCCTGACGCTGGGATATCCATGCTCCGTCGCTCATGGCGATCGAAACGTCAGCCTGGGCGAGCACCGGCGCATCGTTGATGCCGTCGCCTATCATCGCGACCAGACGGCCTTTGCGCTGCAGTTCCCGCACGTAGTGCAATTTCTCCCGCGGCGACGCGTTGGCGGTGGCGGATTCTATTCCCAGCGCTGCGGCTGCACTTTCCACCGACTCGGCGCGGTCGCCGCTCAATAAATGGACGCGCTTGCCTGCGCGGTGCAATCCATCGACAAATTCACGCGCATCTGCGCGCGGCGCATCACCGAACACAAACAAGGCGAGACAATGCGACTCGTCGCCCAGCATCGCAATGGAGCTTCCGGCTGGAATTGCCGGGCATTGCCAGCGCGCGGGCGTTGCGTGCGCAGACAGGACAAATTCCGGCCGGCCCAGGCGATAGCGCCGGCCGTCCAGTTCCGCCTCGACCCCGCAACCCGGATGGTGCTTCGAATCGCGCGCCGCAAGCGTCCGGGGGGTCGCCGCAATCAGGGCCCGTGCGATCGGATGCAACGAGCCCTGTTCCAGCGCTGCTGCGATTTCCAGGCAGTCGGCGATGCCTTTGCCGGTGAACACCTGGGTCTGCATCAGGCGCAATCGACCCAGAGTCAGCGTGCCGGTCTTGTCGAGAACGACATCGGTCGCACGGGCCAGCGTTTCGACCACGTGACCGCGGCAGACGATCAGGCCCTGCTGCGCGAGCCTGCCTGTCGCTACGCTCAGCGCGACTGGCGTCGCGAGCGACAACGCACAGGGACAGGTTACGATCAGGATGGATACTGCTACCCATAGCGCGCGCCCGGGTTCGATCAACCACCACGCAGCTGCGGCACCGGCCGCGAGCACCAGCGTCGCCAGAACGAACCAGCCGGCGATCCACTCGGCATGTGCGACCAGCCGCGGGCGTTCTGTTGCCGCATGCTGCATCAGCCGCACGATTGACGACAGGACGGTATCTGCGCCGATACGCTCTACGCGCAGCAGCAGTGGATCGGCGACGTTGGTCGACCCGCCCATGAGTTGGTCACCCGCTTTTCTTGCCACCGCGCGGCTTTCCCCCGATAGCAAGGATTCGTCGACGAAACCGTCGCCCTGTTCGACCAGGCCATCCGCCGGGACACGCTCGCCCGAGCGAACCAGCACCCGGTCCCCGGGCCGCAACGCAGTCGCCGGCACCGTCACCGCCCCGCCGGTGGAATCCAGGCGCAGTGCAATTTCCGGAATCGCCCGCGACAGAAAGTCCAGACTGCGCGCCACGGCATGGCGCGCCTTGATCTCCAGATATCTGCCGCACAGCAGCAGGAAGACGAACATGGAAACGGAGTCGAAGTAGACTTCCCCGTGTCGACTGTAGGTAGACCAGGCGCTGGCTGCGAACGCGACCCCAACTCCCAGCGCGACCGGCAGGTCCATGCCGGTGCGGCCCAGGCGCAGGTCGCGCCACGCCGACTGGAAAAACGGCCCGGCCGAATAAATCACCACCGGCAGGGTGAGAACCAAACCGGCCCAGCGCATCAGCTGTTCGATATCGGGCGTCATGCTGCCGGGCTCTGCCATATAGACGGGCAGCGCATACATCATGACCTGCATCATGCCGAAGCCGGCGACGAACAAACGCCACAGGCTCTGCTTCTGCTCTGCGCGCTGCACCGCTTCCTGCTGGCGCGCGTCGTAGGGGTGGGCGCGATAGCCGATGCGCCGCACGGCGGTCATAATCTCGCTCAGTTTGATTTTCTGCGGATCCCAGCGCAGCTGCGCTCGGTGTGTAGTCGCGTTGATGCCTACGCCGATGACACCGGGCAGTCCACCGAGCACACGCTGGTTGAGCCAGATGCAGGCGGTGCACCGCACGCCTTCCAGCATCAAGCCCGCATCACAATTGCCATCCGCAGTCTTATGGACAAAACCGTGTTGCACCTCGGGATCGTCGTAGATGCCGAAATCCTCGGTCCCGGCACCGTCGGCCACGGTCGCTGCAGGCCCGGTGCGGTGCTCGTAATAGCCCTGCAATCCGTAGCCCAGTATCGCCGCAGCCACGGCCTCGCATCCAGGGCAGCAGACTGCCTGCCAGTTGCCATTGACCATGACACGGAAGCGCTCGGGATCGGAAACCGGCAGCGCGCAGTGAAAACAGCTGATCGTGTTTGCAGATGCGATGTTCGCGGTTATGGCGGTTTGGCTGCTTGATGACGACATACAGCTTGGATTGTAGGTGGTAGTGCGAACCACGCCAAATTTCGATTTCCCGAAAGCAGGTCTTTAGCGAGCCGTAAAAAGCAAAACCCCCAGGCACTTGCGTACCTGGGGGTTTTTCTTTTAGGGACCTGACGATGACCTACTTTCGCATGGGTAATCCATACTATCATCGGCGCAACACCGTTTCACGGCCCTGTTCGGGATGGGAAGGGGTGGGACCAGTGCGCTATGC